>NZ_JBSFPI010000009.1:0-306120 GCF_053588115.1 Nocardia sp. NPDC003482 | reverse complement strand
TGGTGTATCTGATCCGCGACCTGCACGTGGCGCCCGCGCTCGTAGGGGTCCTGCTCGCCTTCGGCGCGGTCGGCGGCATCGTCGGCGGTCCTGGAGCCCGGCCACCCTCGCGCGCGCGGCGTCGAGCCGCTGCTGGGCCGAATCCCGTTGCTGTGCAAGGGCATTGCGCGTGGCGAGCTGTTGTTCCTGGGCGGCCTGCGCGGCGGCGACGGCCCGCTGCGCGTCGGCCTTGCGGGATTCGGCGACCGCGGCGGCGGCGTCGGCGGCCCGTTTCGCGGCGCGGGCGGCGGAATCGCGGTTGGCCTGGTCGATCTGGGCGCGGCGCAGTTGTTCCAGGGCGTCCTGCCGGGATTTGGCGGCGACGGACAGCAGTTGGGCGCGTTCGAGGGCGACGGCCGGATCCGCGCCGGAGAGCACGTTGACCATGGCGTTGACGCCCGGCCGGGTGTACGCCTCGACGGCGAAGCGGTCGAACTCGGCGCGGGCCGCGCTCACCCGCGCCCCGGCCTCGGCCAGCTCGCGCTGGGTGCCCGCGGCCACCGCGGCGGCCGCGTCGGCGGCCTCGCGCGCGTTCTGGAGATCGACCAGGGCCTTGTTCACGGCCTCGCGCTTGCCCGCGAGTTCGGTGTCGAGCCGCTGGACCTGCTGTTCGGCGGCGGCCACCTCGTTGATGAGCCCGCTCACCTCGTCGAGCGTGGCGTCCACCGCGCCCCCGGCCGCGGCGATGTCGCCGTCGCTGGGATTCGGCGGGGGGCCGGGCTGCGCGCGGGCGACGGTGATGCTCGCGGCCAGCCCGAGGGCGCACAACAGCAATCCCACAGCGATCCGCAGCGACCTCTCGCGCCGCCTCGCCGTCCGTCGCATCGCACCTCCCTGGACCGCCGAGCTTCCCGGGGAACAGAGGCACCGCTCGCACGAGTGACCAGCGAAATCGCGGCCCGCACAACCTCTGGAGACCCATGCGACACTTCTTCCCCACAAGTGCCATGTGAACCGTACGACACTCAGGACACAGAAGAAACCGCTCGGCCCGCACGTCGCGGAGTATTTCGGCGATTGCCGAACGATTGCCTAATATCGCCTCGGAATCTGCCGAATGAAACAGACCGGACGTCAGGAGAAACCGGTCGAGGTCGGACCGGTCGGATGACTAATTCCGCGCGAGCTCCCGATCGCCCGCCCGCCGGGACTTCACGACGTACAGCCCGGCGATGACGATCACCAATCCGGCCAGCAGCACGGCCGTGACCGTCGTCCACGACACCGTGTCCGGTTTGTCCAGCCGATTCACGAACGCCTGCGCGGCCTCGGCGCTGTGCCCGTGACCCTGATACTTGGCCACGTCCTCGGCCTTCTCGAGCCGATAGCGCGGAATCGACGAGCTGTAGGTGCCCGCCCAGTCGTCGCCGAGGACCAGGACCGTGCCGTGTTCCACCTTGCCGACCTCGGTGGCCAGATCCCGCAGGCTGGAATCGGGCGAGGGGTTGCCGGGGACGACGACGATGCTCAGGGGGATTCCGTTGTCCAGGGAGTCCTGCGCGGCCGCGGCCAGACCCGACTGATCGACGCCCTTCGGCGCGGCGACGTGATTGTCCGTGAGATCCACCAGAATCGAGCCCAGATCGGTGTCCGGCGGCAGTTCCGCGGCCATGGGGGTGAAAACCGAGGCGTACGAGACGGTCATCTTCCATCCGGTCTGTCGAGCCGCCCGGGAGGGCGACGGGCATCCAACACAGTTCAGGCGATCGAATGCACAGTACGCGACCGGGGCATGATGGAACCCGGGACGCCTCGCCTGGACGGCCCCGCGCGTTTCATAGGACAAGCGTACTGTTAGGGTTGGAAGCACGAGGCGCACAGCCCAGCCTGCGCCCTCGACCTGGGTCACCGGCACAGCCCCGCCGGTGACGAACACCCTCACCGACGAGTGGAGCTGAACGTATGACGAGCATCGATACATTCGGCGCCAAGGGCACCCTGCAGGTCGGAGATCGGTCGTATGAGATCTTCCGCCTGTCGGCCGTGCCCGGCACCGAGAAGCTGCCCTACGCGCTGAAGGTCCTCGCGGAGAACCTGCTCCGCACCGAGGACGGCGCCAACATCACCGCCGACCACATCCGCGCGATCGCGAACTGGGACGCCAAGGCCGAGCCCAGCACCGAGATCCAGTTCACCCCCGCGCGCGTGATCATGCAGGACTTCACCGGCGTGCCCTGCATCGTGGACCTCGCGACCATGCGCGAGGCCGTCACCACCCTGGGCGGCGACCCGGACAAGGTCAACCCGCTGGCCCCCGCCGAGATGGTCATCGACCACTCGGTCATCATCGACGTGTTCGGGCGCGCGGACGCCTTCGAGCGCAATGTCGACATCGAGTACCAGCGCAACGGCGAGCGTTACCAGTTCCTGCGCTGGGGCCAGACCGCCTTCGACGACTTCAAGGTCGTGCCGCCCTCGACCGGCATCGTGCACCAGGTCAACATCGAGCACCTGGCCCGCGTCGTCATGCTCCGCGACGGCCAGGCCTACCCCGACACCTGCGTCGGCACCGACTCGCACACCACCATGGTCAACGGCCTGGGCGTATTGGGTTGGGGCGTCGGCGGTATCGAGGCCGAGGCGGCCATGCTGGGCCAGCCCGTCTCGATGCTCATCCCGCGCGTGGTCGGCTTCAAGCTGACCGGCGAGATCCAGCCCGGCGTGACCGCCACCGACGTCGTGCTCACCGTCACCGACATGCTGCGCAAGCACGGCGTGGTCGGCAAGTTCGTGGAGTTCTACGGCAAGGGCGTGGCCGAGGTGCCGCTGGCCAACCGCGCCACCCTGGGCAATATGAGCCCCGAATTCGGTTCCACCGCGGCCATTTTCCCGATCGACCAGGTCACCCTGGACTACCTGCACCTGACCGGGCGCAGCGACGAGCAGGTCGCGCTCGTCGAGGCGTACGCCAAGGAGCAGGGCCTGTGGCACGACGCGGACGTCGAGCCGGAGTACTCCGAGTACCTCGAGCTGGACCTGAGCACCGTGGTGCCGTCCATCGCCGGGCCGAAGCGCCCGCAGGACCGAATCCTGTTGTCGGAGAGCAAGATCGCCTTCCGCAAGGACATCCACAACTACACCGACGACGCCGAGGCCGCGCCGCACTCCAAGCTGGACGAGGCCGTGGAGGAGTCCTTCCCCGCCAGCGATCCGGTCGTGCTGTCCTTCGCCGACGACGACGCCGTGCTGCCGACCGCCGCCAACAACGCCAACGGCCGCCCGTCCAAGCCGGTCAAGGTGCACTCCGAGGAGTACGGCGACTTCGTGCTCGATCACGGCGCGGTGGTGGTCGCCTCGATCACCTCCTGCACCAACACCTCCAACCCGTCGGTCATGCTGGGCGCGGCCCTGCTGGCCCGCAACGCGGTGGAGAAGGGCCTGGCCCGCAAGCCGTGGGTGAAGACCTCGATGGCGCCCGGTTCGCAGGTCGTCAACGACTACTACGAAAAGGCCGGTGTCTGGCCGTATCTGGAGAAGCTGGGCTTCAACCTGGTCGCCTTCGGCTGCGCCACCTGCATCGGCAACACCGGTCCGCTGCCGGAGGAGATCTCCAAGGCGGTCAACGACAACGACCTCACCGTCACCGCGGTGCTGTCGGGCAACCGCAACTTCGAGGGCCGCATCTCCCCCGACGTGAAGATGAACTACCTGGCCTCGCCGCCGCTGGTCATCGCCTACGCGCTCGCGGGCACGATGGACTTCGACTTCGAGCACGACGCGCTGGGCAAGGACACCGACGGCAACGACGTGTTCCTGCGCGACATCTGGCCCTCCCCGCAGGAGATCCAGGACACCATCGACCGCGTCATCAGCCGCGACATGTTCCTCAAGGACTACGCGGACGTGTTCAAGGGTGACGAGCGCTGGCGCGGCCTGCCGACGCCGGAGGGCAAGACCTTCGCGTGGGACGAGAACTCGACCTACGTGCGCAAGGCCCCCTACTTCGACGGCATGCCGGAGCAGCCCGAGCCCGTCGCGGACATCACGGGCGCGCGAGTGCTTGCGCTGCTGGGTGATTCGGTCACCACCGACCACATCTCCCCCGCGGGCAACATCAAGCCGGGCACCCCGGCCGCGCAGTACCTCGAGGCGCACGGCGTCGAGCGCAAGGACTACAACTCCTACGGCTCGCGGCGCGGCAACCACGAGGTCATGATCCGCGGCACGTTCGCCAACATCCGGCTGCGCAACCAGCTCCTCGACGACGTCTCGGGCGGCTACACCCGCGACTTCACCCAGCCCGGCGGACCGCAGGCGTTCATCTACGACGCCTCGCAGAACTACCAGCAGGCCAGGATCCCGCTGGTCGTGCTGGGCGGCAAGGAGTACGGCTCGGGTTCCTCGCGCGACTGGGCGGCCAAGGGCACCCGACTGCTCGGCGTGCGCGCGGTCATCGCCGAGTCGTTCGAGCGCATCCACCGCTCCAACCTCATCGGCATGGGCGTCATCCCGTTGCAGTTCCCGGCCGGTGAGTCGGCCGCGTCGCTGAAACTGGACGGCACCGAGGTCTTCGACATCGAGGGCATCACCAAGCTGAACGAGGGGGTGACTCCGAAGACTCTGAAGGTGACCGCGACCAAGGAGAACGGAGACAAGATCACCTTCGACGCCGTGGTGCGCATCGACACCCCCGGTGAGGCCGACTACTACCGCAACGGTGGCATCCTCCAATACGTGCTGCGCAACATGATCAGGGCCTGATCTGCCGCCTCCGGCGGCGTGTTCGCGGCCCTGAGTCTCGTCGACGGGCACCCGAGACTCGCGCCTTCGGCGCATGCGCTTCGGGCGCCCGTCGACGAGACGGCCGCGAACGTCGCTCGTAAGACTCGCTCCCGACGTGGTGGCGGGAGTGCGAAACTTGCGAGAGCACTTGCACGTTGGCCCCATCCGACTCGTATCTCGAGTGTCCCCCGCGTCCGGTTCACCACCGGCGCGGGGGCACGTGTACCCCGCTGGAGGAGCCCATGCCCAAGGTCAGTGATGACCATCTTGCCGCCCGGCGTAGTCAGATCCTGGACGGGGCGCGGCGGTGTTTCGCCGAGTTCGGTTACGAGGGGGCGACCGTGCGTCGGCTCGAGGAGGCCATCGGGTTGTCCCGGGGGGCGATCTTCCATCACTTCCGGGACAAGGACGCGTTGTTCCTCGCGTTGGCGCAGGAGGATGCCGAGCGGATGGCCGAGGTGGCGGCCAATCAGGGCATCGTGCAGGTGATGCGGGAGATGCTGGCCAATCCCGGGCAGTACAACTGGCTGGGCACGCGGCTCGAGATCGCGCGGCGGCTGCGCACCGATCCCGAATTCGCGGCGAGCTGGACCCAGCGCTCGGCCGAACTCACCGCGGCCACTCTGGCCCGGCTGGAACGCCGCAAGGCCGCGGGCGCGCTGCGCGACGACGTCCCCACCGACGTGCTGCTGGGCTACCTCGATCTGGTGCTCGACGGCCTGATCGCGCGGATCGCCTCCGGGCACGCCAACGAAAACCTCGAAGCCGTGCTGGATCTCGTGGAGGCGTCGGTGCGGCGCAAGAACTGAACCGCGCGTGAGCCGGAACACCCGAGCGCCGGAAATATCCCGGCGGGATCGAGGAGTTTGCCGAGTTATGACCTTCTCCGTGCCCGTGACCGTCCGCGGTTACGAGATCGACGTGAACGGCCACCTCAATCAGGCCGTCTACCATCAGTACGCCGAGCACGCCCGGTGGGAGATCATGCGCGCCGCGGGCGTGGTCCCCGAGAAGCTGCGCGAGCGCAACCTCGGCCCGGTGGTCCTCGAGTCGACCATCAAGTACCGCCGCGAGCTGTACCTCGGCGACGAGGTGCGGGTCACCTGCGCGTTCGACTGGGGCACCGGCAAGGTCTTCCACTTCCACCAGCAGATCCTGAAACTCGACGGCACGGTCTCCGCCGAGATCGACGTGGTCACCGGGGTGATGGACCTGACCGTGCGCAAACTCGTGTCGAATCCGGCCGACCGCTTCCGCGAACTGGCCGACTCCCCCGACCTGATCGGTCTGTGACCGGTTGATCGCTCAACCGAAAATCTTTCGGCGATAGGGCATTCCGAAAAATTTCGTTGCGAGCCGGTCGGCGGCCCGCGCGGGATATGATCCAGATCACGCTCGGCTTCCGTGGCAAACCGCGAGCAGATCGGAGACCAGCCCATGTTCGACGCCGAATCGGATCCCACCGTGCCCCCGCTGTCCGGCTCCCTCGTGGCCGCCTCGGAGCGGTCGGTCAGTGTGCGGGTGCCCGACGGCGTCTGGACCTTCGATCGCGCCGATGTGCTGTCCATCGACGAATCACCAAGCGCCGCACCGCGTTCCGAGCCACCCGTGCGGGTCCGCGTGCGCGCGGGCGCGACCGCCGAATTCACCCGCCGCCTGCGCGTCGAGCTGACCGAACGCCCGATGACGCTCGTGCCCACCCCGTCCCCCGCGCGCGGCGACGACCTGCTGGCCCGCCTGACCGAGGAATGGGCCCGCGAATTGCGCCTGCCCACGCCCTCCGGCGTCGGCGGAGCGACCTTCACCTTCTGCCAGACCAAAACCGACTCCCGCAGCGACGACGGCACCGCCTGCGACAGTCTCGACTGAGGCGGCGGGATGGTGGGCGGCGCGCCGGGGTCGGTTCTGATCGTCACCGAATCCGAGGACGTGCACGCCGACGCGATGGCCGCGACGCTGCGAAACCTGCACGGCATTACCCCGATTCGGCTCGACATGCGCGAATTCCCCAGTGAGACGGGCGAATTCCGGCTCGGCCGGATCGGCACCGCGCGCACCCTCGCGCACGTACCGGGCCTGGACACGGTCACCGCGGTGTGGTGGCGACGCCCCCGGCAGTGCCGGGTCGCCACCGGGATCAGCAGCGCCGACGACGAGTTCCGCCAGGCCGAGTGCGACGGCTTCCTCCAGGGCCTGCTGTGGTCGATCCCCGCGCTGTGGGTCAACGATCCGGGCGCGGACCGCACCGCGTGCCGCAAGATCGTGCAACTCGAGACCGCGCGGCGCTCCGGCTTCGCGGTCCCCGACACCCTGGTCACCAATGATCCCGGCGCCGCACGGGAATTCGTCGCCGGCCGACCGGGACCGGTGGTGTACAAGCGCACCGGCACGGGCCGGGCGAACTTCACCGAGACCCGGCTGCTCGGCCCGGCCGATCTCGACCGGCTCGACACCATCCGCTCCGCGCCCACCACCTTCCAGGACTACATCGAGGCCGACTGCGATCTGCGCGTGGTGTGGATCGACGGGCTGGAGTGGACCGTGCGCATCGACTCGCAATCCGGTGTGGGACGGGTGGATTCGCGCCTGGACACCGCCGTCGCGTTCACCCCCGCGCGGCTGCCCGCGGCGGTCAGCAAATCGCTGACCACGCTGATGGGCGCGCTGGGACTGGTCTTCGGGGTGCTCGATCTGCGGCTGGGCCGCGACGGCGAGTACTACTTCCTCGAGGTGAATCCGCAGGGGCAGTTCGCGTATCTGGAGATCAAGACGGGGTTGCCGATCTTCGCGAGCCTGGCCAACTTCCTCGTCGGCGCCGACGCGGCCGTGCCGGGTCACTGAGCCGATTCGAGGCTGTCCAGCAGGACGCGCACGAGCCGATCCAGTTCTCGCCGTTCGGCATCCGACAGCGCCGCCAGCAGTCGCGTCTCGTTCCTGGTGTGCGCGGTCACCACCTCGTCGATCAGGGTGCGCCCGGCCTCGGTGAGCGCGACCCGGACCGCGCGCCGATCCCGCGCGTCGGCGATGCGGCGCACCCATCCCGCCGACTCCAGCCGATCCAACCGGCCGGTCATCCCGGCCCGCGACAGCATGAGCGAATCGGCCAGCACCGAGGGGTTCAATTCGAAGGGCGCGCCCGAACGACGCAGGGCCGCAAGCACATCGAACTCCCCGCGCTGCAACCCGTACCGTTCGAACACCGCCTCGATCGCCCGCCCCGCGACCAGTGACAGCCGCCCGAGCCGTCCGATGAGTGCCATCGCCTCGAGCTCGAGATCGGGTCGTTCCCGCCGCCACTGCGCGGTGATCTCGTCCACCGCGTCGACTTTCCGATTCGCCATGGACACGATTCTATTCGATGCCATATAGTTAGGGAGCGAACTATCAGACCACGAATAGTTGGAGCCGACCATGAGCACCACCGCGTCCCGCGCCGTCATCCGCCCGGCCGACCAGGCCGAGATCCACGCGACGAACCAGGTCACCATGCGATTGCTGATCGACGCGCCCGAGGCCGCGCACAGCCTCAGCACCCTCGAGGTCACCCTCGCGCCGGGCGCGGACGGCGCGGCCCCGCACTTCCACACCCGCTCCGAGGAGCTGTTCTACGTCGCCGAGGGCGAACTCCAGGTCATGGCCGGGGACGAGATCGCCACCGTGGGCGCGGGCGGGGCGATCGTGGTGCCGCGGCGGATGCCGCACGCGTTCGGCGCGGCGCCGGGCAGCCCGGCGCGCGTCCTGATCGCCCTCACCCCGGGCGTCGAGCGGTTCGAGTATTTTCGCGTGCTCGAGCGGGTCGCGCGCGGCGAGGCGACGCTCGCCGAACTGGCCGCCGTCCAGGACGAGTTCGACAATCACTTCGTCGACGCCCCGCGCTGGTGGGCCGAGCGAAACGCGAATCGGCACTGAGGCATTCGCGCCCGCGCACCGAAAGTCGCGGTCCCGCAGCGTGGTTCGCTGCGGGGAACGCTACTTGCTCGACGCCTTGCGGCGATTGGCTCCACCCCGGCTGCGGAGTTGCACATGCGACTCCACCAGCACGTTGTGAATGAATCCGTACGAGCGGCCCGTCTCCCGCGCCAGGGAGCGGATGCTGGCACCCGCCTCGTACTGCTTCTTGAGCTGGGTTTGCAAGCGGTCTCGCGACTTTCCGGTGACGCGCGTGCCCTTACCCAACGTGGACTTCCCTTGTGCGGGCCTGTCACTCATGGCTTCCTCCGGTCGCCGTGCAGCCTCATTCCAGGCTAGACACTCTCCGTTCGGTGATCAACGCCTCTCTGTGATTCGCATCACGAATTCCGCGCTCACCCCTACCCGATGAGTTTCGCCGACAACGGCCGTCTACACCCACGAAATCACCATCGCGAAGGAGACACCGCTATGAGAACCCTTACCGCGGGCCTGTTCATGGCCATCGACGGCGTCGTGGAGAACCCGCAGGACTGGCACTTCCCGTACTACAACGACGAGATGGGCGCGGCCGTCGACGCGCAGCTCGGCGCGGCCGACACCCTGCTGCTGGGCCGCAAGACCTACGACGGATTCGCGGGGGCGTGGCCCGACCGCGAGGCCGCGGGCGGACCGGACGCACCATTCGCCGCCAAGCTCGGCGACGCCCGCAAGGTCGTGGTGTCGCATCAGGACCACGACTTCACCTGGCGCAACTCCGAGGTGCTGAAAGGCGAACTGGTCGAAGGCGTTTCGGCGCTCAAGGCCGAACCGGGCGGGGCGATCGGGATCAGCGGTTCGGTGTCGGTGGTCCGGCAACTGCTGGCCGCCCGATTGATCGACGAACTGCATCTGCTGATCCACCCGATCGCGGTCGGCGCCGGTGAGCGGCTGTTCGATCCCGCCGCGCCGACGCTGCCGCTGGCCCTGCTGCGCTCGGCGACCTTCGCCACCGGCGTGATCCACGCGGTCTACGGTCCCGGCGAACTCGGCGAGGGCGGCTACGAGGAGGCCAAACAGCATCTCGCGCAGGAGAATTGAGCGCTCACGCCAGCTGGATGAGTTCCAGGTACTCCTGCGACCAGTGATCCTCGGTGCCGTCGGGCAGCATGATGACCCGCTCCGGGTTGAGCGCCTCGGCCGCGCCGGGGTCGTGGGTGACGAGCACGACCGCGCCCGCGTAACTGCGCAGCGCGTCGAGGACCTGTTCGCGCGAGATCGGGTCGAGGTTGTTGGTGGGCTCGTCGAGCAGCAGCACATTGGCCGCCGAGGACACCAGGCCCGCCAGCGCGAGGCGGGTCTTCTCGCCGCCGGACAGCGTGCCCGCGGGCTGTTCGAGCTGCGGGCCGGAGAACATGAACGCGCCCAGCAGGCCGCGCAGATCCTGTTCGCCCGCGTCGGGGGCGGCGTGGCGGATGTTCTCCCACACGGTGGCCGTGTCGTCGAGGGTGTCGTGTTCCTGGGCGAAGTAGCCGATCTTCAGGCCGTGGCCGGGCACGAGCCCACCGGCTGTGGGCTGTTCGACCCCGGCCAGCAGCCGCAGCAGGGTGGTCTTGCCCGCGCCGTTGAGGCCCAGCACGACGACCCGGCTGCCGCGATCGATGGCCAGGTCGACGCCGGTGAAGATCTCCAGCGAGCCGTACATCTTGGTGAGGTTCTCGGCCATCAGCGGCGTCTTGCCGCAAGGGGCGGGCTCGGGGAACTTGATCCGGGCCACCTTGTCGGACACGCGGACCTCGTCGGCCTCGGCGAGCAGGCGTTCGGCGCGCTTGATCATGTTCTGTGCCGCAACGGCTTTGGTGGCCTTCGCGCCGAGCTTGGCGGCCTGGGTCTTGAGCGCGGCGGCCTTCTTCTCGGCGTTGGCGCGTTCGCGGCGGCGGCGCTGCTCGTCGGTGGCGCGGGCGTCGAGGTACTTCTTCCAGCCCATGTTGTAGATGTCGGCCTCGCCGCGCACGGCGTCGAGGAACCACACCTTGTTCACGACCGCCTCGAGCAGTTCGACGTCGTGGCTGATGACGATGAGGCCGCCGTCGTGGCTCTGCAGGAAGCCGCGCAGCCAGGTGATGGAGTCGGCGTCGAGGTGGTTGGTGGGCTCGTCGAGCAGCAGCGTGGTGCCGGATTTGCCGCCGCTGCCGTCGGAGGCGGAGAACAGGATGCGGGCGAGTTCGATGCGGCGGCGCTGACCGCCCGACAGCGTGCGCAGCGACTGGTTCAGCACCCGGTCGGGCAGGCCGAGGCTGTGGCAGATGCGCGCGGCCTCGCTCTCGGCCACGTAGCCGCCCAGCGCGGAGAACCGCTCCTCGAGGCGGCCGTACTTGCGGACCGCCTTCTCCCGTTCGGCGTCGTCGGCCACCTCGGCCATCAGCGCCTGCTGCTTCTCCATATCGCGGATCAGGGCGTCCAGGCCGCGAGCGGACAGCACCCGGTCGCGGGCCAGCACGTCGAGATTGCCCTCGCGCGGATCCTGGGGCAGATAGCCGATTTCGCCCGAACGAACGACCTTGCCGGCGTAAGGTTCTCCCTCACCGGCGAGAATGCGCAGGGTCGTGGTCTTGCCGGCGCCGTTGCGCCCGACCAGCCCGATCCGGTCCCCGGCCTGCACCCGCAGCGCCGAGCCCGGCGCGGTCAGCAGGGTGCGGATTCCGGCCCGGACCTCCAGGTCGGTCGCGGTGATCACAAACGTCTCCTCGGGAGATAGCGGCGGCTGATCGTTCGAGTGTGCCTCGCGTGCGGGCACACGAACCACCAATTTTACGCACGTGCGCGAAACCTCGCCGTCGGCGACGTCCCCCCGCCGTGCCCGGCACGGCCCTCGCGATCGCCGGGGAGCCGGGAATCGGACGAGGGGTAACGTGCGCTGGCATGAGTGAGGATCTGACGGGCAAAGGCGCTCTGGTCTCCGGTGCGAGTCGCGGTATCGGCAAGGCGATCGCGACGGAGTTGCTGGCGCGCGGGGCGGATGTGGTGATCACCGCGCGCAAGGCCGAACCGCTCGAGGCGACCGCCGCCGAGCTGCGTGCGCTGGGACATCCGGGCAAAGTCGTTGCGGCGGCGGGCAATTCGGGCGACGCCGCGGCCCGCGCGGACCAGGTCGCCACGGCCGTGGCCGAATTCGGCTCGCTCGACATCCTGATCAACAACACCGGCATCAACCCGGTCTACGGCGCGTTGATGGACGCCGATCTGGACGCGGTCCGCAAGATCTTCGACGTCAATGTCGTCTCCGCGCTGGGCTACGTGCAGGAGGCGTACCGGGCGTGGATGGGTGAGCACGGCGGCGCGGTGGTGAACGTGGCCAGCGTCGCGGGGCTGCGCTCGACCGGTGTCATCGCCGCCTACGGCGCCTCCAAGGCCGCGCTCATCCGGCTCACCGAGGAGCTGGCCTGGCAGCTCGGCCCGACGATCCGGGTGAACGCGGTGGCCCCGGGCGTGGTGAAGACCCGCTTCGCCGACGCGCTGTACTCCGCCGGGGAGGACGCGGCCGCCGCGGCCTATCCGTTGAAGCGGCTGGGCACGCCCGAGGATGTGGCCGCGCTGGTGGGTTTCCTGGTCTCCGACGCGGCCGCGTGGATCACCGGCGAGGTGGTCCGGGTGGACGGCGGCCTGCTGGCCACCGGCGGCATCTAGGCGCGCTCAGCGAAACGACAAGGCGCCCAACATGTCCTCGTGCAGGTACCGCAGGTACTTGGTGGCGGTGTCCTCGGTGACCGCCGGGGTGGTGGTCACCAGGGTGATGACGAGGAACTCCTTCTCGCTGTCGTCCTTCCACTTGCCGACGGAGAAGTTGTCGATGTAGGTGCCGGGCCGCGGCTTGAGGTCCTCGTCGGTGTACTGGCCGATGGCCGCGCTGGCCTTGTCCGCGCTGGACATGCCGAGCACGTACTGGGTGAGCATGAGGCCGCCGCGTTCGGAGCGGTAGATCATCTCGGCGGCGTATTTGCAGCCCAGCCCGGTGAGTTTGCCGTTCACCTCGATGTCGGCGCAGGTCGCGTCATCGCGGCCCTCGACCCAGTCGGCGTGCAGCGAGACGTCGCCGAGTTTGAAGTTCCAGTCCTTGGCCTGTTCCTTGTAGCTGAACTTGTCCGCGGCCGGGGCGGGGGTGCTCGATTTCGGCGTGGTCTTGCCGACCGAGGTGTCGGTCGCGGTGACCAGGTCCGGGGTCGTGGTGCCGGTGGCGTGGTTGTCGTCGCTGTGCTTGCTGTTGTTGATCAGCACGACCGCGCCGATACCGAGCACGAGCACCGCGATCGTGGCGATGACGATGCCGACGATGAGGCCGTTGTTGTTCTTGGGCGGTGGCGGCGGCGGATAGCCGCCCCCCGCGTAGCCCGGATTCTGCTGATCCCAGCCCGGCTGTTGATATCCGCCGGACTGCCCCCACGCGGGCTGCTCCTGCGGGCCTCCCCAGCCCGACTGGTCCTGGCCGTACGGGCCGGAGCCTGGGGGATATGTCATGACTGCCACCTTCCGCACCCGGGCACCGTGCGCCCTCCGCGGTCGTCCCCCCGGGCATGGACGCAGACCCTACCGGATGATCTGATCCAATTCCGTTGTGACCACCGATCTCATGGTATGCGGCCTGGGCCCCGCCGGGCGAGCGCTCACCCACCGCGCCCTCGCACACGGGTTGTCGGTGACCGTGATCGATCCGCGGCCGGACCGGGTGTGGACGGCGACCTACGGCGGCTGGGCGGACGAACTGCCGGATTGGCTGGATCGGGGGGTGGTCGCGGCGAGGGTGGAGCGGCCGGTGGCATGGGGGACGCGGCGGTTCGAAATCGACCGGGGTTACGTGGTTTTCGACAGCGAGGCGTTGCGACGCGGGCTCGGCATCGACGGGGCGCGGGTGATCGCGGATCGGGTGGTGGAGCTCGGCGGCTCGAAAGGCTCGGAGTGGGCGCGCCTTTCGTCCGGCGAGACGGTAACGGCCGCTCGCGTGATCGACGCCCGCGGACTGTCCCGCTCCCCCGAACGCGCCGAGCAGACGGCGTTCGGCGTGGTGGTGCCCGAGAGTCGCTGGAGCGAACCGCTTTTCATGGACTGGCGCGACGACCACGGCGCACCCCCCGGAGCGCCACCGTCGTTCCTGTACGCGATCCCATTGGGCGACAACCGTTTCCTCCTGGAGGAGACCTGCCTGGCCGGTCGCCCCGCCCTCTCCCCCACCATCCTGCGCGACCGCCTGCACCAGCGCCTGCGGAACCGCGGCCTCACCCTGACCGGCGACGAACCGACCGAGATCGTCCGCTTCCCCCTCCAGGGCGGACGCCCCGAACCCCGCCGCTTCGGGGCGCGAGGGGGGATGCTGCATCCGGCGACCGGGTACAGTGTCACGCAATCCCTCAGCGCGGCAGATGATTTCGTGCTTGGAAAGCCCGAATACCCGGCCCGCGCCCGAGCCGTTCACCTGCTCCGAGAGTTGGGCCTGCGCGTCCTGCTCGATCTGCCCGCCACCGATCTGCCTGCCTTCTTCGACGCCTTCTTCACCCTCCCAGTACCTCGGCAACGCGCCTACCTCTCGGGCACGACCGACCTCGCGGGCACGGCATCCGCCATGATGAGCCTGTTCGCCACGCTGCCCTGGGCACTGCGGCGGCACTTACTCACCGCCGCGGTCGGGCTTTCAGGAATGAACCGCCCCGGAAGCTGAGACAAGCGACCCGATCACCTCCGGCAGCGCATGAGCCACCGCCGTCGCAGTGAGCGGACCACTGTTGCGGGCACGATGCGCGACCATCGCCGCGCGCCCGTGCACGTGCGCGGCGACCTCACCGGCGTCGAGAGCGGACAGCCCCGCGGCCATCAACGCGCTCGCCAGTCCCGCGAGCACATCACCCGCCCCGGCCGTCGCCAGCCAAGGCGGAGCCTCCGCTTGACTGCCCGCGAACCCGGACGGCTCGACAATGATCGTCGTCGGCCCTTTCACCAGGACGGTGACATCCAGAGCGCGCGCGATCAGCGTGCCGTAATGCGTTGGGCGCGCCTCGATTTCCGCCCGATCGACAGGCTGCCCGAGCCAGCCCATGATCCGCGACACCTCGCCCGCGTGCGGCGTGAGCAGCACCCGATCAGCACGGGCCGCACGTTCCCCCTCGAGACGCCGCCGAACACACGCCTCGAGCGCACCCGCGTCGACCACACACGGCAACCCGCTCCCGAGCGCCTCGCCGATGGCCTTGTCCTGATCCTCGTCGTCCTCGACCCCCGACCCCAACAGCCAAGCCTGGACCTTCCCGATACCGGGAACAGCCTCGGGCGCGGCCGAAAGAACTTGCGCGGTAACACCTTCCGGCCCGACGAAACGCACGATACCCGCGGCGGCGGACTGAACAGCACCGAGCACCGCGAGAACCGCCGCACCCGGATACGTGTCCGACCCCGCGACGACTCCGAGGACGCCGCGCGTGTACTTGTGCGCCGCCCGCGCCGGTACCGGCCACAGCCGCCCGATGTCGTGCGCACTGAGCCGCCGCGCGATCGGCGGTCCTTCGATCCCGGGCAAACCGACATCGACGAAGCGACATTCGCCGACGAGATTGCTCGCCGGTGGCAGAAGTACGCACGCCTTCCACGCCGCGAACGTCACGGTGACATCCGCCCGCACATGCGCACCGGAAATCTCGCCGGTGTCCGGGGCGACCCCGCTGGGCAGATCGACCGCGATCACGGGCGTCGCCGCCGGTATCGCGGCGACCAACTCAGCGGCGCGATCACGAAGCCCTCCCACGCCGCTCTCGCCGATGATGCCGTCCACCACCAACTCTGCCCACTCGACAGCTCGCCGCCCGGCATCGGCTTCAGTCGAGGCGAGGATCCGGCCACCGACAGCACGCAGCTGTTTCACACCGGGCTCGTAGGCGGTGACACCTGTGAGGACCGCATCGACCCGCACACCCAAGCGCCGCAACCGAACTCCCGCGAGAAGGGCGTCGGCACCGTTGTTTCCGGTGCCGACCAACAGGGCGACCCGACTGCCGTATACCCGCCCGAATCGCCGTCGCAGCTCCTCGCCACACACCACAGCCAGACCCGCAGCAGCCTTGCGCAACAACCGATCCGGCGGCCCGGTCTCGAGTTCCGCGGCCACGGCAGCCAGCACGTCGGCGGATCGGTACGCGGTCCAGCTCCTCTTCACCATGCCCCTTTGGTCGGATGAATGCATGAATCAGCCATCGATGAGCAGATGGCAGCGAACGGCGAGCGCCCGCACGTGGGGCCGTGCGCGGGCGTGGTCTCGCATCAGCAATTCGCGCACCAGCTCGCGCACGAGGCCGGAGTCGTGCACCTCGTCGGCGCTGATCTTCTCGGCGTCGAGCAGGGCAAGGACCGCGGCGAGATCGTCCTTGCGCTGGACGTAACCGCGGGCGGCGTCGACCAAGGGGCGCGAACGCCGCTCGACGGACGGGACGCGGTCGATGTCGAGCCGCGAGATCTTGTCGACCACGGCGTCGTGGTCGCCCAGCTCGGCCGAGATAGCAAGGCCGTGGATATCCACGTTTCCGGGACCGAACATCGTCCACGGGTCGTAGGTCGACCCGATCGCGCGGGCGGCGTCCTCGGCGGCCTTGTGGAGCGCCCACGCCTTTCCGGATTCGTCGGACTGGGCGGCGGAGATCGATGCGGCGAGGTTGAGCATTCCGTACGCGGCCAGTAATTCGTTGGCGGGGTTGTCGCCGAATCGGCGTTGCAATTCGTCGGCCGCCTGAAGGCATACCCTGGTCGCTTCCTCCTGCTGTCCGGCACGCCGATAGCTGGCGGACATCGCCCACGCGCCGAGCGCCAGCAGGTGCGGGTCGTCCGCCTCGCGCGCGGTGGCGACCGAACGCTCGGCCGCCACCCACGCGAGTTCTGCCTCCGGAAGATGGTGCAGCCACAGCCGACTGATTTGATATGTGCCGCACAGGGTTCGGGCAGCCCGACGGCGTGTGTCGGAGTCTGCGGTCAGGTACGCCGTGTTCGCGTCGAGGATGAGTTGCGGCAGCACCCGGCCGACCGCGCCGTGAGCTGTCGGCGACGTATGCCATGTCGTCCACGCCCGTGCGACCCGTTCCCCGATGTCATCGAGCGGGACCGGTGGGCCCGCGGACGGCGGCACGACCGGCAGCGCGGTCCGCATGATCACTTCACGCACCGCAGCCACCTGCTCGCGCCGTGGGGCGGCCTTCGGCGCCAGAGCGTTGATCGAGCCGCCGAGAAGGTCTTGCGGCGAGCACCGGCAGGCGGCGGCGATGTTGACGATGTCGGTAAGCCGTTCGGCGTGACTGATTCCCCGCTCGACTTGCGACACCCACACGGCAGAGCGGCCGATCAGGGCGGCCAGCTCCACCTGGGATAGTCGGGCGGCCTCGCGATAGATCCGGACCCTGTCACCGATCCCCTGCGTCAGGGACGGGATTTCTGCGCTCATACCTCGAGGCTACCGGTCCAGACTCATATTTTTATATGAGTCTCGGCTGACATCGATATCTATGTTTAGGACGTGCCCGGCGGCACTGCCCTCCGATTCTCCACTTCCGCAAGCCCGTTCGCGTGGTGGGCGGGTCGGGCACATCGCACGTCATCCCGAACAGCTCGATTCCAGCAGCCGGTACCGGCGCTGGGTTACGGACGATCACACCAGGGAGCCCGCGTGAACAACACCTCCGAAATGGCCGTAGCACAGCATCTTTCGTGCGACGCGATCCACGAGGGAAGCCGAAAACCCAAGGCAGTCGGCCTGCTTCGCCATGACATCTCGGTAGGTCGAGCGTCCGAGCACGCCGACGCGATTCGTCACCATGCCGAACTGCTGGGGTACCACTACCTCTACACCGTGCGTCCGCCGGAGGCGACCACCGATCCGATTGCCTACGCCCTCGAGATCACGCGCGGTGCCAACGCGGCGGCGTTGGTGGTTCACGACCTCGCGGAGGTGGATTACACACCCTCCCGCGTGACCGGGGTGTGCGATCTGGAAACCGTCGACCCGCCGGTCACGTGGGCGGCCGCGCGTCCGGGCATCGTCGACCCCGGGCACGCGCTGCCCGATCACGACCTGACAGTCGAAGAAGCACAACGGATCTGGCAAGACCATCGCGCGTGTCGTGCGGTGTGGTGTCCGCGAAAGGCCGCCGCATTCGAGGCTCTCGTTCGTGCGGGCAAGGTCGTTCCACCCCTTCGCTCATCACGCCAACGCGCCGCCGAGCGTGGGATTGCCTTTCCCGCCGCGGAGCCCGACGGGACGGCGGTCGGACCGGACATGCAAACGCTGCTGGAGGCGCTGGACGGATTGGCGAGCGCCGAATTCGCGTCCGACTTCGGAATCAGGCCGAGGGGCTGATCGCCGTGTGCGCCGGGGGGACCGACGACCATCGTTCGGAAGCGGACGGCCTGGTAGCGATCTGGAAACTGGAGCACCAGCAGATCAGGATCGTATCCGTCCACGAGGTCCGCAGCGGCCGGACGCTGTGGGCCGTAACATCCCGAACCGGCCCGGATCTGGCGGGCGCGCGGGAGGCATGGCCGCGCTACGAGGCGCTGTGGAACGCGGTGCGCCACGACCTGTGGGAACACTACCGCAATCCTTAGCGGATTACGTTGCCACACAAGCAATATCGACCAATCGAAACTTTATTCAGGAAAGGCGGAACACCGGAATGCGCATGGCAGGCTCCACGTTGACGCGGCGGGCGCTCGGTCGCCAGTTGCATACGATGCGGAAGTTGGCGGGCATCACTCAGAACCAGGCCGCCAGGATGGTGGGCATCTCGCCCCAGACCATGGCGCGATGGGAAGAGGGGATCTCGCCGCGTTCGGCCAACGACCTCTTCGTGAACGCACTCTGTGATCGCTATGGCGTCCCCGATGAGAAGCGCCGGATCATCTTGGATCTGGCGAAGGAAGTTCGAGCGATAGCGAAACACGGCGGTGGTTGGTGGCGAGCGGACAGCGACCGGTCATCGAGTGAGTTCGACCCGCACGCGATTCTGGAGGACTCGGCCACTCGGGTGACCTCGTGGCGAATCATCCTCCTCCCCAAAATTGTTCAGGTTCCAGGCTACTGCCGAGCGGTTGCGTGGACCGAGTCGCCCAATCTCCCCTCGGACCACATCGAACGCCGCGTCGAGGAGTCTCTGAAACAGCAGCAACGACTGGACGATCCCGGCTTCACCGCTCGAATCTTCCTGTCCGAGGCCGCGATCCGCGAGGAGTGGGGCGGCCCTGCGGTCATGGATGAGCAGCGACGGTATCTCGCGGAGGTCGGGCGTCGCCCCAACATCTCCATCCGCGTCGTTCCGTTCAACTCCCGCCGCCACATCGGGGCATTGGTGGGCTCGTTTTCGCTCATGGAGTTTCCGATTCTGCCTCGCACGCGCTTCACCGAGCCGCCGATCGTCTATATCGAGGAGTACGTGGGAGACCTCTACCTCGAACGTTCCGAGGAGGTCAGCCGCTACAAGGAAGCGATCGCCGAACTCCAGCGCGTCGCGTTGGACGAAGAAGAGTCGAGGCGAAGGATCCTGGCGATATCGGAAGAGTACGGAACCGGCTCGGCATGAGCGGCTAGAACAGATCCGCGACCAAGGCCGTGGTGTTGTCGGTGCCGCCGGTGCGTAAGGCGATGTCCACCAAGGCGTCCGCGGTGGTGGCGGCGGGTTCTCCGGCCACGAGGAACTCCTTGACCGTGGCGATGTCGAGGCGTTTGTGGACGCCGTCGGTGCACAGGAGGAGGCGGCCGTGGGAGGAGCCGATGACGGCGTGGCCGACGGTTTCGGGGGTGACCGTGCGGATCGAGGTGGTAACCATGTGGCTCATGCGGGGTTGGGGGGCGCGGCCGTGGGCGCGCAGGAGTTCGGCGACGGTGTGGTCGGTCGTGATCTGGTGCAGCACACGGCCGTTCCAGCGGTAGGCGCGGCAGTCGCCGACCCAGGCCACATCGCCGGGGCCGTCGGGCTGATCGGCGGACGGGACGACCGCGACCACGAGGACGGTGTCGGCGGCGGGTTCGGGGAACTGGCGGTGCAATTCGTCGCGGGCGGCCAGGATCGCCGCCACCCCGCCGAGCCGCGTGCCGACCTCGGCGGCGACCGTGGCGGCCGCGCGGGCGGCGCGGGCCGCGAGCAGATGATCGCCGACGCCGTCGGCCACCACGAATGCCGTGCGCCCGGCCACCGGGTCGGTGTGGCTGGCGACCGCGTCGGCGTTGATCGAGCGGCCGCCGCGGCGGCTCACCGAATCGGCTTCGGTTCCGGCGAGCCGGATGAGCTCGCGACGGGTGACGGTGGTGGTCACTGCGTTGTGCACGACCCGGCCTCCTCGGACTGCCTGGTGCTGCCGTTCAGCACCCTTCCAGTGAAACGGCGGTCGCCGTGTGTTCGCACCGAGTTCACCCACAAACTTGCTGTGAATACGGCCACGAACCGGTTACGACGATAGGCGATGATCGAGGAATGATCACTGCCGCGCCGATCCTTTCCGGAGTACCCGATTCGTTCGCCCGAAGCGTCTTCCACGAACGGCACCCGAAATTGATCGATCAGGTGTGCAGTGCCCACCCCTACGGCCCGGCCGAACGGGCCGCGCTGCGCGAGGTGCTGAGCGAGAGTACCGAAGGGGTGTTGGAACCCCCGCGGACGATGAGAACCGAATGGTCGGTCTGGGGTGCGGAGCTGTGGGGACGGCCGTGGGGTGAGGCGTCGTTCCTGTGGGCGGAGAGCTACTTCTATCACCGGCTGCTCGAGGCGGTCGGCTGGTTCGGGCCGGGCGCGTGGCACGGGATCGATCCGTTCGCGCCGACCAAGGCGGCGGAGCTGGCGGGTCCGGCGGTGGCCGACGTACTCGCGGCCCTCGACGAACTCGCCGACGCCCCGCGCGAGACCGTGCGCGCGGCGCTGCTGCGATCGGCGCTGTGGGGCAATCAGGCCGATCTCGGGTTCCGCCTCACCGCCGGGCCGGGTTCGCGCGCCACGCGGCTGCTGGCCGACGACAGCGCGGTGTTCTGGGCGAGCCTGGACCGCGCGCCCGACGCGCTGGTGTGCGTGATCGCCGACAACGCGGGCCGGGAACTGTTGCCCGATCTGGTGCTGATCGACCATCTGCTGGTGTCGGGGGCGGCGGCCCGGGTGGCGCTGCACGTCAAGCCGCGGCCCTACTACGTCTCCGACGCGACGACGGCCGATGTCCTCGCCGCGCTGCGCGTGCTGCGGGAGGCCCCGGGATCGGCGGCCGCGATCGGCGAACGGCTGTGGGCGGCGCTGCGCGAGGGACGGCTCACCGTCCGCGCCCACGAATTCTTCTGCGCGCCACTGTCTTTCCACGACATGCCCGCGGATCTGGCCGACGAGTTCGCGGGCGCGGCGATGACCGTGGCCAAGGGCGACCTGAACTACCGCCGCCTCGTCGGCGACCGGCACTGGCCGCCGACGACCTCCTTCACGGAACTGACCGCCTACTTCCCCGGCCCCGTCACCGCCCTGCGCACGCTGAAATCCGATGTGGCCGTGGGCCTTTCCGACACCCAGGTGCGCGAGCTGGACGCCACCGGCACCGCCTGGCGCACGACCGGCGAACACGCCCTCATCCAGTGCAACCCGGGCTAGCCGAAACCCTCAGGGCCGGAACACCGCTCGCACACACCCGTCGGACTTGTTCTTGAAGATGTCGTACCCGTGCACAGCCTGCTCCAGCGGCAGATCGTGGGTGATGAGATACGACGGATCGAGATCACCCTGCTGGATGTAGTCGAACATGCGCGGCACATAACGCTGCCCGTGCTGCTGGGCGGTGCGCAGGGTCAGGCCCTTGTTGGTGAGCACCCCCATCGGGAATTTGTCCGTCGCCCCGTAGATTCCGAGCACCGAGACGATACCGCCCTTGCGGCACGCCAGGATCGCCTGCCGCAGCGCGTTGGCCCGATCGGTCTCGAGCCGCAGCAGCTGCTTGGCGCGATCGTAGAGGTACTGCACGCCGGTACCGTGCCCCTCCATGCCCACCGCGTCGATGCACGCGTCCGGTCCGCGCCCGCCGGTCATATCGCGCAGCATCTCGTGCACGCTGTCGACAGCGGTGTAGTCGATGGTCTCGGCCCCGAAGTGCTTGCGCGCCAAGGCCAATCGCTCCGGATACCGGTCGATCATCACCACCCGTTCGGCCCCGAGCAGCCGGGCGCTGTGCCCGGCCATCAGCCCGACGCCGCCGCTGCCGAACACCGCGACGGTGTCGCCCGCGTCGATATCGCAGAACTCCGCGCCCATGAGCCCGGTCGGCACGGCGTCGGACAGGAACAGCGCCTGCTCGTCGGTGACGCCCTCCGGCACGACGAAGCAGTTGACGTCCCCGAACGGCACCCGCACGTACTGCGCGTGCGAACCCTGATAGCCGCCGAAGGGATGGGTGTAGCCGTAGATGCCGCCGGTCGGATACCCGAACACCGGTTGTTGCAGCGCCGCATTCGGATTGGTGGTGTCGCACACCGAGTACAGCTCGTGATCGCAGTACCAGCACGACCCGCAGCCGATGAACGACGGCACCACCACCCGGTCCCCGATCGCGCGGTCGCGGACCTCCGCGCCGACATCGACGATCTCGCCGAGGAATTCGTGCCCGATGACATCGCCCGCGCGCATCCCCGGCAGGTAGCCGTCGATGAAATGCAGATCCGACCCGCAGGTCGTGCTGATCCGCACCTGGACGATGACGTCGTGCGGATTGACCAGGGCCGGATCGTCGACCGTTTCCATGGCCAGATCGTCGACCCCGTTCCAACACAGTGCGCGCATGATTCTCCTAAGCCGTGGTCCGCGCACTGGGATTGTGCGCGAGGGTGGGGATCTCACCGGTCTGCAACAGCGCCCGCGCCCGGTAGAGCACGGTGAACGCGGCCGCGCCGGTGAGCAGATCGGGCAGCGGCGTGTGCGCCGCGAGCCGCACTTCGGTGCCGAGATCGTTTGGCGCATCCGAGAATTCGAGCCGGATCCACATCGGACCCGAGTCGCCGGAGCGGGTTCCGACGAACCGCATACCGTTCTCGTCGTCGACGAGTTCGGTGTTCCAGCTCAGCGTCTCCTCTCCCGAGCGCCGCACGCTCCACTCGTAGCTGCCCTCGGGGCCGGGCCGGACCTCGGCGAGATCGCCCAGTACCCGCGACCAGTTCGCCGGGTCGCGGAAGAACAGCGCGACCTGTGCGCGCGGCCGGGTGATCGTGAGGGTCTGCCCGGGTTCGCCGCCGGATCCGCCGACGAGCTTTCCGACCAGCTCGCTCACCTGGGATTTCGCCTTGTCCACATAATGATCGACAGAGTGCATCGAGGACTCCCTTCGCTCTCGGAGCGGCCTACCCCCGTCCCGCTCCCGGAACCGGTCCCCGGGAAAGATTTCTGTGCGACCGTGAACACGGTTTCCCACGCGAGGAGAGGACGGTTCGATGGCCCAGACGGTTCGGGGTGTGATCGCCCGGTCGAAGCAACAGCCGGTCGAGGTGACCGAGATCGTGGTGCCGGACCCGGGGCCGGGCGAGGCCGTGGTGCGGGTGCTGGCGTGCGGGGTGTGCCACACCGATCTGCACTATCGCGAGGGCGGCATCAACGACGAGTTCCCCTTCCTGCTCGGGCACGAGGCCGCGGGCGTGGTGGAGACGGTCGGCGCGGGCGTGACCGAGGTCGAGCCGGGCGATTTCGTGATCCTGAATTGGCGGGCGGTGTGCGGGACGTGCCGGGCCTGCCGCAAGGGCAAACCGTGGTACTGCTTCTCGACGTTCAACGCCGCCCAGCCGATGACGCTCGCCGACGGCACCCCGCTCACCCCCGCCCTGGGGATCGGCGCGTTCGCGGACAAGACGCTCGTGCACGCCGGGCAGTGCACCAAGGTCGATCCGGCCGCCTCACCCGCCGCGGCGGGCCTGCTCGGCTGCGGGATCATGGCCGGGCTCGGGGCGGCGCTGAACACGGGCGGGGTGAGCCGCGGCGACAGCGTGGCGGTCATCGGCTGCGGCGGGGTCGGCAGCGCGGCCGTGGCGGGTGCGCGGCTGGCCGGGGCCACCACCATCGTCGCCGTCGACATCGATCCGCGAAAACTGGAGTGGGCCAAGGGTTTCGGCGCGACTCATACCGTGGACGCGAGCGCCGGGGATCCGGTGCCGGTGATCCAGGAGATCACCGGCGGGTTCGGCGCGGATGTGGTGATCGACGCGGTGGGGCGGCCGGAGACCTGGAAGCAGGCGTTCTACGCGCGGGATCTGGCCGGGACCGTCGTGCTGGTCGGCGTGCCCACCCCGGAGATGCGGCTGGAGATGCCGTTGCTGGACTTCTTCTCCCACGGCGGCGCGCTCAAGTCGTCCTGGTACGGCGACTGCCTGCCCTCGCGCGACTTCCCCACCCTGATCGATCTGTACCGGCAGGGCCGCCTGGACCTGGATGCCTTTGTCTCCGAGACGATTTCGCTCGACGAGGTGGAGCAGGCGTTCGCGAAGATGCACCGCGGCGAGGTGCTGCGGTCGGTGGTGCGGGTGGCCGAGCGGTGACCGCGTGGCCCGCGCCCGATGCGGCGCGGGCCCCGGGATGGGTCAGTGCGCGTGCCCGTGCCGGGTGTGCCGGGCCTGGCGGCGGCCCTCCGGGCGTCCGCGCTGCGGCGAACCCGCCGCCATACCCGAGCCGCCGCCCGCGGGCAGCAGCAGGCCGAGCGCGACCATGACCGCGCCGAGGCCGAGGTGCAGCCAGTTGTCGGCGTTGTTGACCGGGATGAAGTTGGCGTCGCTGTCCTTGTCGACCAGCAACCCGTAGATCCACAAGGCCAGGTAGATGACGCCGCCGCCGATCAGGAAGGTACGCGCGCCCGCCCGCGAGCGCGCCATCGCGAGCCCGGCCAGACCGAAGACCAGGTGCACGATGTTGTGCAGCGCCGAGACGTTGAAGAGTCCGAACAACTTCGCGCCGGAATGGTGTCCCGCCCACGACAGCATGTCGTAGTCGGTCGTGATCCCGGGGATGAACCCGAGGATTCCGACCAGCAGGAACACCGCGCCGATCGCGTACGCGGCGGTCTGGATGAGCGTGCTGCCGCCCACCCTGCCCTGGGCGTATCCGGCTGTGGCCATCTCGATTCTCCTCTCGACTGGGCCGACCCGGCCGAATCATGATCACCGCCGAAATAGCCGCTTGCTATCGCGCCAAACGTGGGTTACTCCTCGGGCGGACGATCCGCGGCGGGGGTGAACCCGATTTCCACCCGCTGTTCGGGGCTGCGGGTCTCCGCGCCGGTGGCCGCGATGAGGTAGGACTTGTCGGCCGAGGTGAGCGGCGGCTGGCTGAGCCCGCGCGGCCACAGCCCGCGGCTGCGCACCACATCGGCCTCCACGGCGTACAGGGTGACCGTGGCCTGCAACGCGAACCAGCTCAGCAGCCCGAGCACCACGCCGAACAGCCCGGCGACCGCCTCCGCGTGCCGCAGGGTGTGGGCCAGCAGCACTCCGGCCAGATTGGACAGCAACTGCCAGGCCATCCCGGCGGCGAACGCGCCCGGGATCATCGAACGGGTGGCCACCACCCCGGCGGTCGCCAGCCGGAACGCCGCCAGGAACAGCGCCCCGTCCAGCAACCCGGACACCGCGACCACCAGGATCCGCACCGGCAGCGCGCCCAGCCCGAGCGCCTCCCCCGCCGCGCCCATCGCCGCGGCGGTCACCGCGACCACGATCGTCAGGCCCAGCACCGCCAGCAGTCCCAGGGCGCGCACGTAGTTCAGCGGGAAGGCGGGCCGGTCCACCCGCGGCACCGCCCACACCGTGTTCAGCGTCTTCTGCACCGCCGCCGCGAAACCCCGTGCGCCCCAGACCGATCCGGCGATACCGACGGTGAGGGCGAGGCCGGTGTTGCCCAGCGCCGTGACGCCGAGCTGCTCGTGCAGTTGCGCGCCGACGATGGGGAACTCGCTGAACGCCGAATCCACCACCTGCTGGCGCAGTCCCGGCGAATCCCGCAGCACGATGCCCGCCGCCGTCACCAGCACGAGCAGCAGCGGGAAGGTCGCCACGAATGCGTAGTAGGCCAGCAGCGCGACCAGCGTCCCGGCCTCGTCGTCGTTGAACTTCTTGATCACCCCGACCACGAACGCCACCGGCCGGTGCCGTTGCTGCCACGAATCGAGCCGCCGCACAAGCGCTTCGACACCCGTGATCGGGTTCATGTCCCGGTTATACCGCTCCCGCGCGGCCCGCGGTACCGGAACGGAGTCAGGCGGGGGTGATCCGCACCGGCAGCGCCTCCAGGCCGCGGATGACGACATTCGGCTTGTAGGGCGGATTCTCGGTGAGCGGTTCGAGGGTGCGGGCGCGGCGCAGCAGCACGTCGAGCAGGATCTCCATCTCCAGCAGGGCCAGCGGCGCGCCGAGGCAGTAGTGGATGCCGAGGCTGAAGCCGAGATGCTTCTTGGCCGGGTGGTGCGGGTCGGCGTAGCGGGCGACGTCGACGCGGTCGGGATCGGCGTAGGCGCGCGGGTCGCGGTTGGCCGAATTGATCAGCACCACAACGCCTTCGCCGGTCTCGAACCGGTGCCCGGCCACCTCGATCGGGCGGGTGGCCGCGCGGGTGGTGATCTGCACCGACGGCTCGAGCCGCAGCAGTTCGTCGGGGGCGTACTCGGTCAGGCCGGGCCGCTCGCGCATCCGCTCGAACTGGTCCGGGTTGCGCATGAGCTGCAACAGGCCGGTGCCGACGAGGTTGGCGGTGGTCTCGTGCCCGGCGACGAAGGTGGTGATGCAGGTGGCGAGCAGTTCCTGTTCGGTGAGCACGTCGCCGCGGTCCTCGACCAGTGACAGGGCGCTGAGCAGATCGTCGGCGGGCCGGGCACGGCGCTCGTTGAGCAGTTCGCGGAAGTAGCCCATGAATCCGCGCGAGGCGGCGCTGCGCGCGGTCAGCGCCTCGGGCGGCAGCGTGTAGTCGTGGTCGAAGCCGCGCGCCAGATCCTGCGACCAGCGGTGCACCTGCTCGTAGGCCTCGCTGGGCACGCCGATCAGCTCGCAGGCGATGATCAGCGGCAGCGGGTAGGCGATGGTCTCCACCAGATCGAATTCGCCCGCGGCCAAGGCGTTGTCGACCAGTTGTTCGGTGAGTTCGGTGATGCGCGGGCGCAGCCGGGTGACCATGCGCGGGGTGAATCCCTTGGTGACGAGGTTGCGCAGGCGGGTGTGGTCCGGCGGCTCCATCCACAGGAACGAGGTGGGCAGTTCCTCGGGGGCGTTCTCCGGGGAGACGGTCGGATGCATCATGCCCGCCTCCTCGGCGTGGCTCCACGCGGTGGTGGACAGCACCGCGGCGCAGTCCTCGTAACGGGTGAGCACGTGGTGGCCGATCGGGGTCTGATGCAGGGGCCCGGCCTCGCGCAGCACGGCGGCCGCGGCGTAGGGATCGGGGCGGCCCTCGGGCCCCAGCAACCGGGCGAGGGCGGCGGCGACGGCCGAATCGGGTTCGGCGACAGCGGTGTTCGACTGCGAAGGGTCCATCGGTTTCTCCTCGGTGATCAGCGGCGGGCGGGCTGGGGTACCGGTGGTCGCGCCGGGGCGGCGGGGCGCAGGACGCGGCCGAGGACGCGCGGATGCAGCAGGGCGGCGGGCGGTTCCACGAGATTGGCCACGCGCAGGAACGCGCGCGCCACCCGCGGATCGGTGTGCGCCGCGCGATGCACGCGCGCGAGATAGGCATGGGTGGCGTGGGTGCGCGGCGAGCGCCGCCCGACGACACCGGGATGGGCGAGATCCGCGGTGGTCGACAGCTGCCAGGCCGCCGCGACGCAGTTGGCGGCCTCGGCGTAGAACCGGGCGGGCAGCCGCCGCGCGTCGGTGTGCAGGCACTCCCGCAGCGCCAGCGCCTGCTGCGCGGCCACGGTCATGCCCTGGGCGTAGAGCGGGTTGAAACTGCACAGCGCGTCGCCGAGGGCCAGGAACCCTTGCGGCACAACGGGTTGCCGATCGTAGCGGCGGCGCACGGCCTGGCGGAACCGGTACGGCACCGGATCGCCGAGCGGTTCGCCCGAGACGATGTCGTGGATGTCGGGGGTGGGCAGTCCGGCGGCGAACGCGGCGAACGCGTCCGGCTCGGTGGGCGGATGGTCGCCGAGCATTCCGGCGAGGGTGACATGCCAGCGGTCGCCCTCCACGCGGATGGCGCCGCCGCCGCGCCCGTCGGGTCCGGTCGACACGATCACCGAGCGGTGCCCGTCGAGCTGTCCGGGCCGGGCCCGGTAGAACCGCGACGCGTAACCGAGATCGACCTCCAGGGTCTCCTCCTGCGGGGCGCGGGCGCCCAACTGGCTGAGCCATTGCGGGGCCCGCGAGCCGCGCCCGGTGGCGTCGACGACGAGATCGGCGGCGAGCGTGTCGGGTTCGCCGTCGGTGGTGACCTGCACGGCCCGCACCCGGGCGGCGTTGCCGAGCAGCGACCGCGCCGTCGTGTGCGCACGCAGCCGCACCCCGGGCAGCGCGAGGGTGCGTTCGCGCAGCACCGATTCCAGCAGCGGCCGGGTGGCCAGCACCGAGGTCAGGCCCGTCTCGGCGGGCGCGACGCGGGAACCGCCCACGTACCAACGGGTTCCGATGAGCACCTCCGCGGTGGCCGCGCCGCGCCGTTCCATCTCGCCCGTGAATCCCGGGTAGAGCCGCTCGATGGCGGTCCGGCCGCGATCGAGCAGCCCGTGCAGATGCCGGGCCTGCGGGACGCCGCGCCGCTCCGAATCCGCCTCGGCCGCATCGCGTTCCAGGACGGTGACCCGGTCGAACCGCTCGGTGAGCACCCGGGCCGCGAGCAGCCCGGCCACGCCCGCGCCGACGACGACGGCGTGCCCGTCGCTCACAGCGTCACCGGCAGCGCGACGATGCCGCGGTGGATGAGGCTGGGCTGGTAGTCGACCGTCTCGGTCGCGAGCGCGAGTTCGGGGGCGCGGGCCAGCAGCGCGCGCACCGCGACCTCGGCCTCGAGCCGGGCCAGCGGCGCGCCGACGCAGAAGTGGATGCCCAGGCTGAACCCGAGATGCTTACGGGCGGGCCGGTTTCCGGCGTAACGGGTGACGTCGAAGGTCTCCGGATCGGCGAAGACGCGGCCGTCGCGCCCGGCCGAGCCGGTGAGCACCACGACGCCGTCGCCGCGCCGGAACCGCTTGCCGCCCACGGTCGTATCCTCGAGCGCCACCCGGATGGTGAACTGGGTGGGCGCGTCGTAGCGCAGCATCTCGTCCAGCGCGGGCGCGATCAGATCGGGCCGCTCGCGCAGCAACGCCATCTGATCCGGATTGCGCAGCAGTGCCAGCATGCCGTTGCCGATCAGGTTGATCGAGGTCTCCATCCCGGCGACCAGCAGCAGCAACGCCATGCCGACCACCTCGGGCTGGGTCAGCTCCCCGCCCGCGGCGGCCGCGGCGACCAGTTCGCTGAGCAGATCGTCGGTGGGCGCGGACTTCTTGCGCTCCACCAGACCGGCGAAGTAGGTGAGGCAGTCGCGGGCGGCGATCCCGCGCGCGGCGACGGCGTCGTCGGTGAGCAGCGCGTCGGGATCGCTGCCCCGGGCGATGGCGAGCTGCCAGGCGCGGAAGTCGGCGGCGCGGGCCGGATCGCCGCCGAGCAGCCGCACCGGGATCATGGCCACCGCCAACGGGACCGCGAGTTCGTTGAGCACGTCCAGGGTGCCGCGCTCGATGGCGGCGTCGAGCAGGTCGTCCACCACCCGGCCCGCCAGCGGGGACAGTTCGGCGATCGTCTTGGGCGTGAACGCCTTCGCGACCAGTTTGCGGTAGCGGCCGTGCTCGGGCGGGTCCATGCGCACGAACGAGCCGGGGATGGCGGCGGTGCTGTCGCGGAACGGGCTGATGCCCGCGGTGTAGCCGTGCCCCCAGTGCGCGCCGGTGAGCACCGCCGCGCACTCCTCGTAGCGGGTGACGAGAGTGACCGGCACATCGCCCAATTCGAAGGGCAGCAGCGGGGTCGCGTCGCGCACCCGCCGGTACTCCGGATACGGGTCGGCGCGGTGCGCGGGCTGGAAGGCGTCGAAGGTGATCTCCGGGATCGCGGTGCTCATCGGGCCACCACCCGCACGTCGAGCCGGGACACGCCGCGCACCACCACATTCGGGCGGTAGGCGGGTTCGGCGAGCAGTTCCAGATCCTTGACCCGTTCGGCGATCGCGGTCAGCACCGTCTGCATCTCGACCCGCGCGAGGAACGCGCCCAGGCAGTAGTGCAGGCCCAGCCCGAACGACAGGTGCCGGTCGGTGCGGTTGCCCGCCGCGTAGCGGGCGATGTCGAAGCGGTCCGGGTCGGGGAAGGCCAGCGGGTCGCGGTTGGCGGAGGCGAACAGCACCACCACCGCGTCGCCGGGTTCGAAGGTGTGCTCCCCCACCGTGATTCGGTCGTGCGCGGCGCGGGTGGTCAGGTGCACGGGGGCGTCGTAGCGCAGCACCTCGTCCACCGCGGGCACGGCCAGCTGCGGATTCGAGCGCAGCCGCCGGAACTCCCAGGGGTTGCGGATCAGGGCCAGCACGCCGTTGGCGATCAGGTTGACGGTGGTCTCGTGCCCGGCCACGACCAGGATCAGCAGGGTGCCGATCAGTTCGGTCGGGGTGAGCGCCACGCCCTGCTCCTCGGCCTGCACCAGCGCGGTGATCAGATCGTCGCGGGGTTCGGCGCGGCGCTGGCGCGCCAATTCGCCGAAGAACTCCTCGAATTCGCGCACCGCCGCGGTGCGGGCCGCCAATTCCTCGGGCGCGAGCAGGGTATCGGGATCCAGGCCGCGGGCGATGGCGTGCGACATGTGCCGCACCTGCTCGTGCGCCTCCGGCGGCACGCCGAGCATCTCGCAGATCATGCTGAGCGGCAACGGATATGCCAGCGCGTCGAGCAGTTCCACCTCGCGGCGGGCGAGGATGTCGTCGAGCATCCCCGCGACCAGTTCCTCCGCGCGTTCGCGCATGGCGCCCACCGAGCGGGCGGTGAACGCCCTGCCGACCAGCCCGCGCAGGCGGGTGTGCTCCGGCGGCTCCATCCACAGGAACGAGCCGGGCAGCTCGATATCGCTGGAACCGTGCAGCAACTGCGGTTCCTCGGCGTGGCTCCAGCGCGGATCCTGCATGATCGCGCGCGCCTCGGCGTAGCGGGTGACCAACCGCATGTCGTGGGGACCGGGCACGAACGGACCGGCCGCGCGCAGCACCTCGTAGGCGTCGTAGGGATTGTGGCGCATGTGCGGGCCGACACTGTCGACGACCGCCTGCTGCACGGGACTGATCTGCGCGAGCGCGGACTGCTCGGAACTCACCGGGCGACTCCTGGGGTGGGAGGCGACACGTGTCGCCGACGCGGAAAACCGGGTTCGCGACCATCGTGGCGTCGGCCCGAGGGACCGGGCGGCGAAGATCGCCGCTTCCTATCGGGTGATAGCCGAACAACGTTATCGCGCAGGGTGATCGGGCAATCGGAAGGAATTATCAGCGCGCGGAATTCACAGCTCGTTCGCCATGCGGTCACACTGCGCTGTTGTCGTGACGGTCATGAATTCCTCGGTAACGGGTCCGACACTCACGGACCGGCTCGCCGAAATCGCGGCCGCCCATCCGCGGGTGAGCGCCACCTTCTGGTCCTCGGCGCAATCGACGACCTATTCCGAACTCCACGACGCCGCCCTCGCGGCGGCGAAATCGCTTGTCGCGCAGGGTGTCCAGCGCGGCGAGCCGATCGGCATCCTGGCGCCCAACGCCCCGGAATTCCTCATCGGATTCTTCGGCTCGATCGCCGCGGGCGCCGCCGCCACCCCGCTGCCGTTGCCCGCGGGCGCGCGGCAGATCGAACAATATCCGCACAAACTCGCCGCCATTGTCGCCGCCTCGGGAATGCGTCACATCCTGGTGTCGCCGCGTTACGCGGAAATGACGTCGCTGCTCGGCGACACCGTCGATGTGCAATTCCACGACGCCGTCGCGCTTTTCGAGAACAATAATGTGAACGCCATTCTGCCCGAGGTCGGTTCGGACGATCTCGCGGTCGTCCAGTTCACCTCCGGGAGCACGGCCGCGCCCAAGGGGGTGCGGCTGACCCATCGCATGGTGCTGGCCGGGCTGGCCGCCATCCGCGAGGGCATCGCGCTGGATCTCGACGATCAGGGCGGGTTCTGGCTGCCGCTGTTCCATGACATGGGCCTGTTCGGCACGCTGTCGGCGATTCTGCGCGGCATTCCCTCCCATCTGTGGTCCCCGGCGGCGTTCGTCAAGGATCCGGCCCGCTGGCTGGCCCAATTCGATGCCAGCGGAACGACGATCACCGCCATGCCGAACTTCGGCTACGAGGCGCTGCTGGCCGCGGTGCCGCCGGAGCGGGTGACCGACTTCGACCTGAGCCGCTGGCGGATCGCGTTCAACGGGGCCGAACCCATCTCCCATCAGGTGGTGACCGCGTTCCAGAATCGGTTCGCCCCGGCGGGTTTCGCGCCGGAGACCATGTTCGGGGTGTACGGGATGGCCGAGGCGACCCTGGCCGTCACCTTCCCGCCGCTGGGCCGAGGGCCGGTGTTCGACTGGGTCGACCGGGCCACGCTGTCGGAATCCGGGTGGGCGCATCCGGTTTCGCCGGACGATCCGGGCGCCCGCGCGGTGGCGGGGGTGGGTTATCCGGTGGCCGGGCTGCGGCTGCGGGTCGTGGACGACGAGTCCGGGATGACCGTGCCCGACGGCGAGGTGGGCGAGATCCTCATCCGCGGGCTGTCGGTCACCGACGGCTATCTGACGGTGGATCCGGTCGATCCGTTCACCGACGGGTGGCTGCGCACCGGCGATCTGGGCTATCTGCGCGGCGGCGAGCTGTTCGTCACCGGGCGCAGCAAGGACATGATCACCGTGCGCGGGGTCAACTACTACGCCCAGGACGTGGAGGCCGCGGTCCGCGATCTGGACGGCGTCTACAAGTTCCGCTGCACCGCGACCATCGACCCCGACGACGCCGAGACCATCGCGGTGATCGCCGAGACCGAACTGACCGGCGCCGCGCGAGAGGCGTTGTGCGCGAACATCGGTGACCGCATCGCCGCCCGGCTCGGGCTGGCGGCCGTGCGGGTGTGCCTGGTCGCCCCGCGCAGCATCCCGCGCACCTCGAGCGGCAAGCTGCAACGCCTCGCCGCCCGCGAACTGCTCTCGTAATCCCCCGCCTCCCGTTTCGAGATCGGAGCCCCCGTGCACAGCTACGACGTCTTCCGCCACTACGAGCGGCTGCATTGGCAACTGACCGACCTGTCGCTGGGGTCGGTCGATCCGACCCTGGTCCGGCCCGAGTACGTGACCCTGGCCAAGAGCGCGGCCATGGGCGAATCGAATGTGATCGCCGCCGTGCACGGCTTCCTCGAGGAGTTCGTGGACGACTACGACTTCTCCACCTTCGCGGTGGTGTGGGGTTATCAGGAAGTGCAGCACCACTACGCCTTCCGGTCGTGGCTGGCCGCCGTGGGCGAGGCCGTCGACGATCGGGCCGTGGACGCCATGCGCGAGCCGTACGCGCCGGGCACCACGCCCTCGGCGACGTTGGCCACCAACATCATCAGCGAGCTGACCGTCAACCACGTCTACCGGGCGGTGTCGCGCTGGGTGGAGGAGCCGGTGCTGAAGGATCTGCTGCTGCGCGCCAGCCGCGACGAGTCCGGGCACGCGCGCGAGTTCATCCACTACACCACCAAGCGGCTGGAGCGGCGGCCCGAGGAACTGCCCTCGGTGCTCGAGACGCTGTACGTGTACAGCTCCGAGGCCAAGATCAAGCATCCGGTGAGCACGTTCAAGTCCGGCATCAGTGAGTTGGGCGACCACGAGACCATCGACACCGGATTCGAGCTGTTCCTCGAACAGGTCGCCGCCGAGGGCGAACTCGAGGATCTGCACGACAAGGTGCGCCGCACCTTCGCCGGGATCACCGGGCTGGACCTGTCGTCCAACGCCAAGGTGCGCCGCGCGCTGGCCGACGCGATCGCCTGAGCCATGGACCACGACACCGTGCGCGTGCCCTGGTCGGTGGTGCCGGACTACCGGTGCTTCGGCTGTTCGCCGCACAACCCGTCCGGGCTGCGGCTGAGCTTCACCCGTCGCGGCGACGGGTTGGAGGCCGCGGTCCGGCTCGGCCGCGAGTTCGAGTCCTATCCCGGCGTGGTGCACGGCGGGCTCATCGGCGTGGTGTGCGACGAGGTGATGGGCAATCTGATCGTGCTCGCGCGCGGGGTGCCCGCGTTCACCGTCTCGATGCGCACCCGCTATCTGACGCCGCTGTTGGTGGATGGCGACTATGTCTGTCGCGCAACGATTTCCGAGGGCGGGGACGCGACCATCGCGGCCGCCGCGGAGATCGTCGACGCGGACGGGCAGTTGTGCGCCACCGCCACCGCGACCTATCGGCCGTTCGCCCTGGGCGACGTCCGTCATCAGCTCACCCTCAGCGACGACGATGTCGCGCGCCTGTCCGACGCCCTGTCCCGTCCGAACACCCTGTCCCCGAACGGAGTTCACCCATGACCGCTCACGACGACATCCTGCGCACCGTCACCGAGATCGCCGCGTCCGAAACCGGCATTCCCGCAAGCGAACTCACCCCCGACGCCGATCTGCGCGGCATGGCCGGGGTGGACTCGGTGCGGGTGCTGCGCATGATCGCGCGCATCGAACGCGCCTACGACATCGAACTCGACGACGAGGACGTGTTCGGCCTGTCCACGCTGTCGCAGGTGGCGACCGTGGTCGGCAAGGCGCGGGCGGAGGCCGCGGCGTGACCGCGATCGCCGACACCAATCAGCACTACGATCTCGATCCGGAGATCTTCGGCGAATTCCTCGATCCGCTGCGCAAGTACAGCTCCGGGCTGTACCTGTCCGACACCGACACCCTCGAGCGGGCGCAGCGGCAGAAGCTGCGGTTCGTGGCGGAGCGGCTGGGGCTGTCCGGCGGGGAGCGGCTGCTCGACGTGGGCTGCGGGTGGGGTGCGCTGATCCTGTTCATGGCCGAGGAATTCGGTTGTGACGCACTGGGAATCAGTCCCGCGCCGCGCCAGCACGAGTACATCGCCGAGCAGGCGCGGGCGCGCGGGGTGGCCGACCGGATCCGCACCCGGGTCGGGCACTTCGAGCGAATGGAGTTGCCGGAGCGGAACTTCGACGCGGTGTCGCTGCTCGGGTCGATCGTGCACATGCCCGATGTCGACGCGGTGTTCCGCCGGGCGCGCGCGGTGCTGCGGCGCGGGGGCCGGTTGTACGTGTCGGAGAGCTGTTTTCGCAACGCGGCCGCGCGCGACGCGTTCGACGCGCGGACCGGGACGCGGTTCGTGCGCGCGGACATCTTCGGGTTCGGGGAGCTGCGGCCGCTGTCGGAGCTGATCACCGCCGCCGAGAACGCCGGGTTCTCGATCAACTCGGTCGACGATCTGACCGACGACTACCGGCGCACGATCGAGGATTGGATCGCGAACGTGGACGCCGCGGCCGAGCGCATCGACGCGCACGGCGACGGCCTGGCCGCCAAGCTGCGGCGCTATCTGGAGATCGCCAACGCCGGGTGGGGTTACACCACCAAGCATTACGCGCTGGTGTGCCGCAAGGCCCGCTAGCGGAGGAGACTGCCATGAACATCGAATCGGCCCTGATCCCGGCCGATCAGGTGGCGGCGGCCGTGGACGGCTTCCTGGCCGCCTCGCCCGCCGCCCGGGCCTGGGACGTGGAGACCGCCTTCGACTGGGCCCGCGCCGACGCCGGGCGGCTCACCGAGGGCCAGCGCTCGGCGGTGCAGTTCGTGACCTACATCGAGGACCATCTGCCCGGCTATTTCGATGTCTACCACCGGTATTTCCCGGTCGACGACAGCGTGGACCTGGCGACCTTCACCCACAATCGCGAGCTCTACCACTTCACGGTCCGCTGGGCCGCCGAGGAGGACACCCACGCCCGCGCCCTCACCCGCTACCAGACCGCCTCCGGCATCGCCGAGATCGACACGCTCCGAACCGATCTCGCCGTCGAGGGCCGCAAACCCTTCGACCTGCCCTACGACCACCCGGTCCAGTTCTTCGCCTACGCGCTGGTGCAGGAGAAGGCGACCCAGATGTACTACCAGCAGTTGCGCGAAGTGATCGACGAGCCGGTGCTGGACGCGGTGTTGCTGCGGCTGTCCCGCGACGAGGCGCGGCATTTCACGTTCATGGCGGATGTGGTGACGCGGTACCTGCGCACTCACGGCGACGAGGTGGTGGCGCCCATCCGCGACGTCATCGCGGAATTCCGCATGCCCCTCGCCGATACGCTCCGAGGTTACTGGCGCTGGGCGCTGCGCATCGCGGATGTCGCCACCTACGACCACACCGAAGCGTACGACCATCTGGTGAAAGTCGTTGACCGGGCGGTGGATACGCGGTCGGATCAGGTCGATGAGTTGGTGCGGTTCATCGGGAGTTGCCGCGCGTTGCGGTGAGTCCTCGTGGGAGGACGTCGGCACGAGGGGCTCCACCGCTGGGAACGCGGTGGAGCCCCTTCCCTTTCTCCTACTTCTCGGGGGAAAGGACCAAAATGGTGGTGGAGCCGTGGGCGATCAATTTGCCTGCGGCGTCGGTGATTCGGCCTTCGGCGGTGGCGGTGCGGCGGCCTACGTGGACGGCCTTGGCGTCGCAGGTGAGGCGGGAGCCGTCGAGGGTGACGGAGCGGATGAAGTTCACCTTGAGTTCGAGGGTGGTGTAGGCGATTCCGTCGGCCAGTTTGGTGAAGACGGCGCTGCCCATGGCGGTGTCCAGCAACGTGGCGAGGACGCCGCCGTGGACGGTGAACATGGCGTTGATGGTGGCGGGGTTGGGGTCGAGGTGGTAGCGGGTGTAGCCGTCGCCGGCCTCGTCGAGGCGGATGCCGAGGGACGCTCCGACGCCGAGATTCTCCTGGAGGCCGCGCTCGAAGACGGTGGTCAGTTCGCCGACCCGGGACGCGACGGTGCCGTTGGGCTGAATGCCGGTGCTGGTCATAAGGTTTCCTCCCTGTGAAGCGGTCGGTCCCATTCGATCAGCGCTCGGTGAACGCCGAGCGGACGCGGGCGATGACATATCGAACTTCGATCGGATGATCGAAACCGCCGGTGCCCCGGGCGAATTCACCGGCCGGGCGTAGCGTGGACGGGGTGGTCGAGACGCTGAGCGCCGATTTCTTCACCGATCCCCATGTCCATTACCGGCGCTGGCGCGAGCACGGCCCGGTCCATCGGATCCGGTTCCCCGACGGCGTCGAACGCTGGATCGTCGTCGGCTATCCCGAGGCCCGCGCCGCCCTGGCCGATCCGCGCCTGCGCAAGGACATCGTCCACGTCGACGGCCTGGTCCGCGCCAAACGCCCCGCCGCCGCGGCGAGCCCGCTGTCGCTGACGCTGCTCACCCACATGCTCAACACCGATCCGCCCCAGCACGCCCGGCTGCGCAAGCTGGTGAACAAGGCGTTCGCCCCGCGCCGGGTGGCGGCCCTGCGCCCGCGCATCGAGCGGATCACCGACGAACTGCTCGACGCCCTGGACACCGGCGACCGCGTGGACCTGCTGCGCAGCTTCGCCGTCCCGCTGCCCATCACCGTGATCTGCGAGGTGCTCGGCGTCGCCGTCGACGACCGCGACGCCTTTCGCACCTGGACCACCGATCTGGTCGGCGTGGTGGGCCGCGAGGCCGAACGCGCCCGCGCCACCGCCGCCATGGCCGCGTTCCTGCGAGATCTGGTGCAGGCCAAGCGATCCCACCCCGGCGACGATCTGCTCTCGGCGCTCACCCTGCCCGCCGAGGACGGCGACCGGCTCACCGAGAACGAGCTGGTCTCCATGGCGTTCCTGCTGCTCATCGCGGGCCACGAGACGACGGTCAATCTCATCGGCAACGGCGCGCTGGCCCTGCTGCGCGATCCGGACCGCCTGCGCGAGCTGAGCGCCGACCTGTCGGCCGTGCCGGACGCCGTGGAATCGTTCCTGCGCTACGACGGCCCGGTCGACCTGGCCACCATCCGCTACACCGCCGAACCGGTCCGCATCGGGGACACCGAGATCCCCACGGGCGAACTGGTGTACGTCTCCCTGGCCGCGGCCAACCGCGACCCGGACCGCTTCCCGGACCCCGATCGGCTCGACCTGTCCGCCGACGCGAGCGGCCATCTGGCCTTCGGCCACGGCATCCACTTCTGCGCGGGCGCTCCCCTGGCCAGGCTGGAGGCGTCGATCGCGTTCACCGCCCTGCTGAAGCGCTTCCCGGACCTGCGCCTCGACATCGACGCGGCCGATCTGCGCTGGTACGAGAGCACCCTCATCCGCGGACTGATCGAACTCCCGGTCCGCTTGCGGCCCTGAGCCTTTCAGTCCGTGGCGAGGTCGCGCCGGGACAGCCGCACGGTGCCGAGCACGAAGAACACCGCGGCCACGAGCGCGAAGTACAGCAGCGCGCCATTGGCGCCGCCGAACGCGGGATGACTCGTCGGGTACTGACCCGCGCCCAGTTCGCCGTTCTTGAACGGCATCCACCGCTGCACGGCATTGCCGACCTTCACCGGCAACATCGCCGAGAACGCCTCGATGCCGAACTTCCACAACAGCACCCCGCCCACCACGACCCCCGGCCGGGGCACCAGCCCCGCGAGGCCGACGCCCAGCGCGCAGACGCAGAACGCGAAAACCGGTAGCGCCCACAACAATCGGATTCCAGCGGCCGAGCCCATATCGACCCGGCCCCACACCTCGGGAAACACGACCGGGAACACCGCGAGCAGGATCACCATGGTGACCAGCACCGCCACCGCCGCGAGCACGCCGAACACGATCAGCTTCGCGACCGGGAGCAGCCAGCGCCGGGTCTGTGCGCAGTACACCAATTGCGCTGTCGCGTACCGGAACTCGTTGCTGAGCGAGGACACACCCGCCGACATCAGGATGATCGTCGCGAAGATCATCACCCAGTACCCGGCGTTGTTGGTGTCCATCCCGCCGCCACCGTTGATCTTGTTCATTCGCGACGCCACGGCCAGGCTGGCGTTCACCGCGAGCGGCAGCGCCACGGCGATCGGTACGATCGCCAGCCACACCGGGCTGCGCCAGGACAGCTTCGTCAGTTCGCTGCGGACAGCGCGCGCCAAATGGACTGCCGCACTCACTGTTTCACTCCCCCGGCGTATTCGACGCTGCCGCGCGTGACCGTCAGATACGCCGACTCGAGCCGACGCGGCCCCGACCCGAGCGCGAGGGTCTCCTCGCGGTCGGCGTCGGAGAGGATCCGGCCGCGGCCCATGATCACGATGCGGTCGGCGGTGATCTCGACCTCCGTCAGATTGTGCGAGGCGACCAGCAGCGTGCGGCCCTGGTTCGCCAGCCCGGTCAGCAGTTCGCGCAGCCACAGCACCCCGTCGACGTCGAGGCCGTTGTCCGGCTCGTCGAGCACGATCGTGCGCGGGTCGCCCAGCAGCGCGGACGCGATGCCGAGCCGCTGCGACATGCCGAGCGAGAACCGGCCCACGAGCCGATTCCCGACCTCGGACAGGCCCACCCGGTCGAGCACCTCCCCGACCTCGCGGACGGGTATCCCGCCGAGGCGGGCCTGCCACGAAAGATGCTGGCGCGCCGTATGTCTCGGGTTCCGCGCGAAGGTGTCGAGATTGAACCGCACCTCGCGCATGGTGTCGCCGAGTTCGCGCAGCGGGCGCTCGGCGATGCGCACCGTGCCCGAGTCCGGCGCGGTGAGCCCGGCGATCATCCGCATGACCGTGGACTTCCCGGCGCCGTTGGGCCCGAGCAGGTAGGTGATCGAACCGGCCGCGGCGGCGAAGCTCACGTCGTCGACCGCGACCTTGTCACCGAACCGCTTGGACAGGGCGGAAACTCGGATCATCGAGCGGATCAGTAGCCGAAGTCGGGGTTGCCGGTGCAGCCACCGATGCCCGCGCAGGTGGCCTTCCAGTCGACCTTCCACAGCCCGTCCTCGCGGATGTAGGAGTACGTTCCGCTCGCGGCCGGGAAGCCCGCCATCACGCCGGACAGGGTGGCGGTCATGGTGTTGCCGTTGACGCTCTTGGAGGTCGCGCGCTCCTGGATCGACAGGAAGTCGTAGAGCTGGCCCTGGGAGAGGATGCCCTGCAACGCGGGACCGGCCGTCTCGCCGTGGTAGCTGACCTTGACCTTCTCGCTGATCGGCAGGTTCGGGTTCCACAGCGCGGCGAACTGCCCGGCGATCGCGTCGAGCGACGGATCCGCGTCGCGCACATACAGATCCGCGACCGACGCGTCCCGGACCGAGCGATCCGCGAGCGCGGGGGACGCGGCGCTGGTGATCAGCAGACCAGCGAAACCCAGTGCGGCGAATACTCCGGCGATCTTCTTCATAACCCATCCTGCGTCTCTCGGGAGGGCGGCCCGACCTTCTCGGCCACCCCGTCGCCTCGGCACGCTACTGGGTCGAGTTAGGTAAGCGCAACCTAACAACACGAAGAGGCCCCGTCCGGGATCGCCGGACGGGGCCTCGGTGTCCCCCCGGTTTCCACCGGGGTCTTTCCCTACTTGGGGGCGCTGAAGGGCTGGTTGATCGTGGTGAAGTACTGGATCGCGGCCAGGATCGCGACCGGCGCGGTGACCAGCAGCTGACCGGCCAGCGTGCCCAGCGCGCCCACGGCGACGATGCCGCCGATGCAGCCGATCACCGCGGCCGGGACGAACGCGCCGAACAGGCCGACGATGGCCGCCGAGGCGACCGTCGCACCCGCGACGCCGCCCAGCACACAGCCCACCGCGCCGCCGGCGATGCCGCCGACGAGGGTGCCGATGGTGGCGCCCATGGTGATGGTGCTGGTCATGCGGGTCCAGGCGGCCTGCTCGCGATCGTAGGGGGTCTTCCAGGGGGCGGTGTCCTCGTAGGGCAGCGCGACCGGCTTGTAGACCGCGTGCGCGACGTCGAACTGCGGGGACAGCGTCGCGGTGTGGCCCTGGACCTGGGCGGCGATCGGGAACTCGAAGTCGTCGACCCGGAACTTCAATTCCGTTCCGGCGAGCACGCTTCCGTCGGCCGCCTTGATCTTGAACACCCCGTCCTCGACATCGAGCGAGCCCGCGTCGGTGGTGATGATCGTGGCCGTCTCGGTGGCGGTGGCCTTGTAGTTCACGACGCCGTTGTCGGCGGGCGCGGCACCGGCCGTGCCGGCGGCGACGCCCAGCGCGGCGACCACCAGAGTCGACGCCGCAGCGAATTTCCTCATCCTGGTTCTTTCTTTCCTCGTGTCGGGTGTGTGATCGGCGCGCGGGGTGCGCGCACGTCGATGGGCGTCACAGATCGAGGACGAGCACCCCGGCAGCGCGGGAGACGCAGAGCATCATGGTGTCGCCGCGGACGCGTTCGGCCTCGGTGAGGACGCTGTCGCGGTGGTCGATATCGCCTGTCACGACGGCGGTTTCGCAGCTGCCGCAGGTGCCCTCGCGGCAGGAGGTGATGACCGGGACGCCCGCCGCCTCCAGCACATCGGCGATGGACTGGGTGGCGCCGACGCGGTGCGTCGTGCCGGTGCGGGCGAGCCGGACCTCGAAGGGTTCGTCGGGTCCGGCGACGATCGCCTTGGGCGCGAAGCGCTCGGCGTACACGGCCGAACCCGTTGCGGCGGCGGCGGTTTCGACGGCGGCGAGCAGGGGTTCGGGACCGCAACAGTAGATCGCGGCGTCCCCGGCCCCCGCCACGATCTCCGCGATCGGCAGCAGACCGTCGGTGTCCTGCGCGACCAGCCGCACCCCGGGCCGCGACGCCAGCTCCCCGGTGAAGGCGAAGTGGGCGCGAGATCTGGCCCCGTAGAACAACTCCCAGCGCGCGCCGCGCGCTTCCGCGGCGGCCAGCATCGGCAGGATCGGCGTGATCCCGATGCCCCCGGCCACGAACACGTACGCGTCGCTGTTGACCAGTTCGAAGTTGTTGCGCGGCGGCGAGACTCGCAGCTCCGCACCCTCGTGAGCGTTGCGGTACAGCCACTCCGACCCGCCGCGCCCCCGCGGCTCGCGCAGAATCGCTATGCGCCAACGGTTTTCGTGACCCGGATCACCGCACAGCGAGTACTGCCGGACGCCCGCCTCCGCGACGGACACATCGATGTGCGCGCCCGGCGACCACGGCGGCAGCGCCGCGCCGTCGGCGGCGGCGAGGTCGAGGCGGAACACGCCCTCGGCCTCGTCGCGGCGGGCGAGCACCCGCACCGGTAGCTCGGTCATATCGTCCCCTCGGTCGTCGTCGCCACCACCGTGACCGAGTTGCTGTCCGGTCGCACGACCCCCGCGACGATCCGATTCGACCGATCGGCATCGCCTATCGCCCGCGCGCCCGCGTCCGGGCGGGACAGAGACTGGGCACATGAGCGAGGTGAGCGCATGACTACCGTGGCCCAGTTGGTCGAGCGGACCCGGGAGTTCGTCCGGGACCACGTGATCCCGGTCGAGCGCGAGGTGGTGGCCGGGGGCCGCGTCACCGACGACGCCCTACGGCTGGACCTGCAGAAGAAGGCCAAGGACGCGGGCGTGTTCGGCCCGCTGTCGGATCCGGCGTACGGCGGTCTCGGCCTGGACACCCGCGCGCAGGCGCGGGTGCTCGAGGCGGCCGGGGCGAGCCTGCTCGGCCCGCTGGCGGTCAACGCCTGGGCCCCCGACGACGGCAACATTCATTTGCTGGCCCATGTCGCCAACCCCGAACAGCGGGAACGGTATCTGGCCCCGCTGGCGTCGGGCGAGGTGCGCTCGGCCATCGCCATGACCGAACCGGCGCCCGGCGCGGGCTCGGATCCGCGCATGCTCCAGACCGTCGCCGAGGAGACCGACACCGGCTGGATCATCAACGGCAGCAAGCACTTCACCACCGGCGCGCAGGGCGCGGCGTTCGTCATCTGCGTCGCCCGCACCGCCGACGGCCCGACCATGTTCCTGGTCGACCAGGACAATCCCGGCCTGCGGGTCGGGCGGCGGATGCCGACCCTCGACCACACCAGCGCCCCCGGCGGCCACTGCGAGGTCGAGTTCACCGACTGCGAGGTGCCCGACGAGGCGGTGCTCGGCACCGTCGGCGCGGGCCTGGAACTGGCCCAGGTGCGTCTCGCCCCGTCACGGCTGATCTTCTGCATGAACTGGCTCGGCCTGGCCGTGCGCGCCCAGCAACTGACCGTCGACCACATCACCCGCCGCCACGCCTTCGGCGTCGCCATCGCCGAACACGGTCTCGCCCAGGGCCTCGTCGCCGACAGCGAGATCGACATCGCCGCCGCCCGCGGCCTGATCGCCACCGCCGCCGCCACCATCGACGAGCAGGGGCCGCTGTCGGCGCAGGCCCGGCACGAGACGTCCATCGCGAAAACCTTCGTCTCCGAGGCGGTCTGGCGGGTGCTGGACCGGGCGGTGCAGCTGCACGGCGCGCTGGGGGTCACCGAGGACCACCTGGTCGCCCGATTCCTGGTGGAGGCCAGGGCGTTTCGCATCTACGAGGGGCCGTCGGAGGTGCTGCGGTGGTCGATCGCCCGCCGCGTCCTGCGCGGCCCGCGCTGAGGAGGAATCCCGATGACCACCCGTGAACTGAGCGGTTTCGCCGCCGCCTACCCCGAACTCGACCCGGCCGCGGTCGATTACGAGTACCTGCGCGCCGTCTCCCAGGACATGGTCCCCTTCGGCCGCCACGTCGGCACCCGCATCACCGAGATCGGCCCCGACGCGGCGATCGTGGAGATCCCCGCGGGCGACGAGGTGCGCAACCACATGGGCACCGTGCACGCGGGCGCGCTGTTCACCGCCGCCGACATCGCGGGCGCCGCGGCGTTCGTCGGCGCGGCGGCCGAGCGGCTGCACACCGTCGAGCGGCTGGTGCTGCGCGGCGGCACCGCCGCCTACCGCAAGCCCGCCGTCGGCCGCATCCGCGCGATCGCGACCGTGGACACCCGCGAGCTGGCCGACATCCTCGCCGCGACCGCCTCGGCGCGGTTCGAGCTGGCGGGCAAGGCGCTGCTGCGCGACGACAACGACGTGGTGGTCGCGAAGTTCACCTTCGACTACGTCTGCGACGTGAACCTGGGCGAGCCGTCATGACCGCCGCGAAGCCGGAATCCCGGTCGGAGTTCACCACCCTGGAGGCCACCGAGGTCTCCACCGCAGACGGCGTGGTCTTCACGCTGCGCCGATTGGCGGCCGCGGACCCCGCCGCCCCGGTGGTTCTGATCCTGCCCGCCATGGCGATGAAGGCGCGCAACTACCTCGCCCTCGCCAAAGCCCTGCACGCACAGGGGCTTTCGGTGGTGACCGCCGATCTGCGCGCGCACGGCGAGGCGCGCCCGCCGCTGGGCGAGCACACCGATTTCGGGTACCGGGAGATGATCGAGATCGATCTGCCCGCGATCGTGGGCGCGGTCGAGCGGCTGTTCCCGCACGCCCCGCTGCACCTGTTCGGGCACAGCCTGGGCGGGCAGATCGCGCTGCTGTTCGCCGCCGCCGAACCCGAGCGGGTCGCCGGGGTGACCGTGATCGGCACCGGCACCGTGTTCTGGTACGCCTTCGGGCCGCGCCGCTGGTTCGAGGCGCTGAGCCAGATCCAGTGGATCGGCCTGGTGTCGCGGGTCAAGGGCCTGTGGCCCGGCGGGGTGCTGATCCCCGCGCCCATGCCCGGCGGCGTCATGACCGACTGGTCGGTGCACTCGCTGACCAGCTACTACCGGGTGCGCGGCACGAAGCGGCGCTACAACGACCTGCTGAAGCGGATGACCCTGCCGGTGCTGGCGATCTCGCTGTCCGAGGACGTGCTCGGCCCGAAGTCGAACGTCGACTTCCTGGCCGGGCGGATGCCCGCGGCCAAGCTCACCCGCTGGCATGTGGACGAGAACTCGACGGTGACCCATCGCGACCACTTCGCCTGGATCAAGGACTCCCCCGCCGTGGGAGCCGCTGTGGCGCAATGGATCACGACCGGCGCGGTCGGGGCCTGAGGGGAGCATCGTGGCACGACTGCGAATCGAGGCGCTGTCCAAGAGCTTCGGCGGCACCGACGCGGTGCGCGAGGTGAGTCTGGACATCGCCGACGGCGAGTTCCTGGTGCTGCTCGGCCCCAGCGGCTGCGGCAAATCGACGCTGCTGCGCATGATCGCGGGGCTCGAGGACCCGACCTCGGGCCGAATCCTGTTGGACGGCAGGGATATCACCACCGAACCGCCCCAGCGCCGCGATCTGGCGATGGTGTTCCAGAGCTACGCGCTCTACCCGCATCTGACCGTCGCCAAGAACATCGGCTTCCCGCTGCGCGCCCGGCGGCACTCGCGCGCCGCGATCGCCGAACGCGTGGAGCGGGTGGCGGCCACCCTGGAGCTGTCGCCGCTGCTGGACCGCCGCCCGGCCGCGCTGTCGGGCGGGCAGCGGCAGCGAGTCGCGTTGGCGCGGGCCATGGTTCGCGATCCCGGCGCGTTCCTCATGGACGAGCCGCTGTCCAACCTCGACGCCAAACTGCGCAGCGCCACCCGCGCCGAACTCATCGGGCTGCACCGCCGCCTGGGCGCGACGTTCCTCTACGTCACCCACGATCAGGTCGAGGCCATGACCATGGCCACCCGGATCGCGCTGCTCAACGCCGGGGCGGTGGAGCAGGTCGGCACGCCCGAGGAGCTCTACGACCGCCCGCGCTCGACGTTCGTGGCCGGATTCCTCGGCTCGCCGCCGATGAATCTGTTTCCGGCCGTGGTGCATTCGCGCGACGGCGGGCTGCGCGTGCGCGCCGACGGCGTGGACGCCGCCCTCCCGATCGCCGACCGGATCGACGATCAGCCCGTGATCGCCGGAATCCGGCCCGAACAGCTGCGGCTCGATCCCGACGGCGGCGCGGTGCACGGCCGGGTGACCATGGTCGAGAACCTCGGCAGCGAGGAGCTGGTGCACGTGGAGGTCGGCGCGACCACCCTGTGCGCGCGGGCGCCGCGCCCGGCGGGCGCCCGGGTCGGCGAGCCGATCGGCTTCCGCGTCGATCCCGCGCACGTGCACCTGTTCGATCCCGATTCCGGCCTGCGCCTGACCTGGCGTGCGCCCTCCGATACGGCCCCGCCCGAACCCGACGCCGCGCGAGCCGTCCCCGTTCCCTGAACCACATTCGCACTCGATGAGGAGAAATTCGTGAAACGCACCCTGCCCGCCCTGGGCCTGGCCGTGGCGAGCGTGCTCGCCCTGGCCGGGTGTGGCGGACTCGGCACCACCGGCGGGGCCGACCAGACCTCGGCCGCGCCCATTCCGGAGCTGAAGCCGGATCAGCAGGTCTCGATCGTGTTCGAGTCCTACAACTACGGCCTGGCCGGGGCGTGGACCGACACCTTCAACGCGCTGATCGCGGACTTCTCCCGCCAGCACCCGAACATCAAGGTGACCGCGCAGAAGCCGCAGGGCAACAGCCCGAACCCGGCCACCGACACCATCTCCAGCATCCAGAACCAGATCGTCGCGGGCAATCCGCCCGACGTGGCCCAATTGGGTTTCAGCGACCTGGATTTCACCATCCACCAGCTGGGCGCGAAGCCGCTGGACACGCTGCTCGGCAAGGACGAGGTGCAGCGCAACTTCGACGGCGCGAAGTACCCGTACGCGCCCAAGGCCCGCACCCTCGACGACTGGGACGGCCACACCTACGGCGTGCCGTTCGTGTTCTCCACCCCGGTGCTGTACTACAACGCTTCCCTGTTCCAGCAGGCCGGGCTCGATCCGGCCAAGCCGCCCGCCACCTGGGCCGAGGCCGCCGACGCCGCCAAGGCGATCGCCGACAAGACCGGTAAGGGCGGGCTCTACATCGACTGCTTCACCAAATCCGCCAAGGATTGGTGCTTCCAGTCGCTGGTGCGCTCCAACGGCGGGCGCGTCATCTCCGCCGACCGGCACACCCTGGAGTTCGCGAGCGCGCCGAGCGTGGAGGTCGCGAAGTTCGGTCAGCAGCTGGTGGCCTCGAACGAGATGCCCAAGCTGGACCAGAAGCAGGGGTACGAGGCGTTCGCCCGCGGCGACGTCGGCATGATCCTCGAGACCAGCGCCATCCAGGGCACCTTCACCACCGGGGCCAAGGACAAGTGGGATCTGCGCTCGGCCCCCATGCCCGCCTTCGACGGCAAGCCGACCGTGCCCACCAATTCCGGTGCGGGACTGCACATCCTGTCCAACGACCCGGCCAAGCAGCGCGCGGCGTGGGAGTTGATCAAGTACCTCACCAGCGAGGCCGCCTACGTCAAGATCTCCTCCGGCATCGGCTATCTGCCGCTGCGCACCGGACTGCTCGACGATCCCGCGGGCCTGCGCGACTGGGCGCAGAAGAATCCGCTGCTCGCGCCGAACGTGGCCCAGCTGGATCGGATGGAGCCGTGGATCTCCATGCCCGGCAACAACTATCTCCAGATCCGTGACGGCATGATGGACGCGGTCGAGTCGATCGTGTTCCAGGCCAAGGACGCTCAGCCCACCCTCACCGCCGCCCGGGACGCGGGCGCCAAACTCCTTCCGGTGTCATGACCGATCTCACCGTCGTCCAGCTCACCGACACCCATCTCCGCCCCGCCGGGGAGACGGTGCACGGCAGCGTGGACACCCACGCCAATCTGACCTTCGTCCTGGACCAGCTGTGCGCCTCGAATCGGCGCGTGGACGCCCTGGTGCTGTCCGGCGACCTCACCGACGCCGGGGACCCGCGGGCCTACCGGCGGCTGCGCGAGGCCGTCGAACCGGCCGCCGCCCAGCTGGGCGCGACGGTCGTGTACGCCATGGGCAATCACGACGAGCGGGTGGCCTTCGCCACCGAACTGCTCGGAAGGGATTCCGCCGCAATAGATCCCGAGGTTCCGCTGGACAGCCTCACCGATGTCGACGGGCTGCGGATCGTCACCCTGGACAGCACCACCCCGGGACGGCACGAGGGCCGGTTGGAGGTGGACCAGCTGGCCTGGCTGACCGAGCAGTTGAGCACGCCCGCCCCGCGCGGGACCCTGCTCGTGCTGCACCATCCGCCGCTGCCCTCGCCCAACGCGACCACCGAATTCCTGAAGTTGCAGCAGGCCGAACTGCTCGAGGAGGTGGTCACCGGCACCGACGTACGGCTGATCGTCTGCGGGCACAACCATCTGACCGCGGCCTCCGCCCTGGGCGGAATCCCGGTGTGGATCGGTCCCGCGCTGGCCTACCGGATCGATCCGATGGCCCCGGCCGGGCGGCATCGCGGCCTCACCGGGTTCGGCTACAGCCGCATCGATGTGCTCGGGTCGACCTTCCTGGCCACCGCGGTCGAGGCGACCCCCGCCGCGCCGGTGTACGACCGGCCGGAGTCCGAGGTGCTCGAGCAGCTGGCCGCGCTGGCGGCCGAGTCCCGCTGATGTTCGTCGTCGAGGCACCGCCCGCCGAGCTCGAAGCCGTTGCGGCCGAGCCGGTTCGGTCCCGCCGCCCCATCCTGACCAGGGTGGGGCGGTTCGCCGTGCCGTACCTGTATCTCGCGCCCGCGCTGGTGCTGCTGGTGGTGTGGACCTACCGGCCGCTGGTGCAGGCGTTCGAATTGTCCACCTACTCGTGGAATCTGCTGCCGACCGCGCCGATGAAGCCGGTCGGCGCCGCCAATTACGAACGGCTGGTGCAGCTTCCGGCGTTCACCGATTCGATCTGGCGGACGGTGGTGCTGATCGTGGGGCTGCTGCCGTTCACGGTGGTGCTGCCGGTGCTGATCGCGCTGGCGAGCCGCCGGGTGCACGGGCGGGCCCGCACGGTCTATCAGGCGTTCATCTTCGCGCCGTTCCTGGTCGCGCCCGTGGCCGCGGCGGCGGTGTGGCGCTGGCTGCTGGCGCCGAAGGCGGGCGTGGTGGATCAGGCGCTGGGCACCGATCGCAACTGGGTCTACGAGGCGTCGAGCGCGCCGTGGGTGATCATCGTCATCACCGGCTGGCAGCTGCTGGGGTTCGCGGTGCTGGTGGTGTGGGCCGGATTGGCCGGGATCAGCGGCGATTACGACGAGGCGGCCCGGGTGGACGGCGCGAGCGCCGGGCAGATCCGGCGCTGGATCACGCTGCCGATGCTGTCGCCGACGGTGGCGTTCCTGGTGTTGACGACCGTATTGCTCACTCCCACACTGACTTTCCCGCTGATCGACACGATGACCCAGGGCGGCCCGGCGCAGGCCACCACCAATATCTACTACCTGCTGTGGGATTACGCGTTCCACAGCTTCGACGCCGGGCTCAGCGCGGCGGCCGGGGTGCTGTTGTTCCTCGGGTTCGGGGCGGTCGCGGGCGCGTTGGTGTGGGTCTCGGAAAAGGTTGCCTTCCATGATGATTGACCGGATCCGCGCGGCGGGCAGTCACGCGCTGCTCGCGGTGACCGCGCTGGTGTGCGTGTTCCCGATCTACTGGTTGTTCGCGACGGCGCTGCGCCGCCCGCAGGACGTGTACTCGCTGTCGCCGCTGCCGTGGCCGCTGTCGTTCACCAGCTACGCCGACGCCGCGCGGCAGGTGGACGTCGCCGGGCTGGTGGCGAACACCTTCCTGCTGGCGGGGTTGTCGGCGGTGGGTCAGCTGTTGTTGGCGCTGCTGGCCTCCTACGCCTTCGCCATGTACACGTTCCCGTTGCAGCGGGTGCTGTATCTGGCGTTCGTGGGAATCTGGCTGGTGCCGTTCCAGGTGACCATGCTGCCCAATTACATTCTGCTGAACCAGCTCGGGCTGATCGACACGGTGGTGGGGGCGGTGCTGCCGACGCTGTGTTCGGCGCTGGCGGTGCTGATGTTGCGGCCGCACATGAACGCCTTCCCGAAGGAGTTGATCGCGGCGGCGAAGGTGGACGGGCGCTCGTCGTGGTCGATCCTGTGGACGGTGGTGGTGCCGAATCTGCGGCCCGCGTTGGCGGCCTTGGCGATTCTGTTGTTCATCAACGCGTGGAACGAGTACTTCTGGCCCGCGGTGGTGATGCGCAAGTCGAATGCGGTGTTGCAGTTGGGGTTGCGCAGTTTCATGGGGACCGCGGAGGGGGATCAGTGGGGGCCGATGATGGCGGTGGCGAGTTTGGCTTGTCTGCCGGTGTTGGTGTTGTATCTGGTGTTGCAGCGGCACATTGTGAACGCGTTCGTGCGGTCGGGGTTGAAGTAGGTCAGCGGCCCTGTTCGTGGGCCGTGCGGAAACATTCTGCGACGGAGGCGATTTCGCCGCGTAGGAAGGCGACGATGTCGGGGACGGTGACCCCGGCCTCGCCGTAGCGCCGGGCGTTGGCCAGGGCGTGGGCGGCGCCGGAGCGTTGGTCGGGCTCGCCGGGCCAGGTTCGCGCGATCTCCTCGACGTGGTCGACCACCGCCCGATAGCGATCGAGCGAGTGGCCGACGCTCACCGACTGCACCAGCCCCGCCAGGGCGGTGAGGTAGCCGCGATAGAACTCCGAGGAGCAGTCCGGATTCCACCGGTCGCGGAGCAGGACCGCGTCGCAGGGCGCGTAGTTCAGCATGGCCTCGAGTTCGGCGTCGGTGCACCAGTGGTCGATCTTCAGGCCGAATACGGCGTCCTCGGCCGCGATATAGGCGGCTCGCTTGCGGCGACCGGATGCGGGAGCGGCCGACATGCCCACCCTCCTCGACGGCGAAACACTTGCGGTGTCAGCCTACGTGGGGGTGGGCCGTTCGGGACGGAAACGCGCGCTCCCCCAGGCTACTTCGCGACCTGCGGCGGGATGGGCCGGTCCGGGGTGATGGTCGAGCCGTCCGCGCCGAGGGTGAAGGTGATGTCGACCGGGCCGCCCGCCGGGCAGCAGTTCGGTTCGTCGCCCGCGATCCACCGGTATCGCACCTGCACACCGCGGTCGGACGAGCCGACGATCGAGGTGTAGGAAGTGGCCGCCTTCGTCGCGGTGCCGAGGTAGCGGTCGTGGTTGAAGAACAGGACGTGCCAGGGGGAGCTGGCGGTGCCGCGCGGGGTGGCGGCCAGGACCCAGAGCAGTTGCGGGCACGAGCCCAGCGGGGCGTCGGTGGCGCTCTCGGGGACGTAGTTCTCCCCGCCCACGCCGGGGCCGAGGGAGTTCAGGGCGGCGGCGACCACGCCCGAGTTGATGTCTACGCAGAGGCCGTGACCGGCTGTGGCGGGGGCGGTTCCGGCCTCGGGCGCGCGGGAGGTGGCGGCCGGTGCGGAGACGCTGGCGCCGGGCTGATCGTTGACCGGAGTGCGGGTGGCGGCGGGGGACTCCCCCGCTGTGGCGGTCGGCTGCCCGGCCGTGGTGGTCGAGGCGGTGTGGGTGGTGGTCGTGGCCGGTGCGGTCACGTCGTCCTGGCATGCCGTGGCCGACAGTGTCACCGCGGCCGCCGCCGCTACCGCGCCGATGATGCGTTTCATCAAGGTCCCTCCGATCGTTTCTGTTCGGAACATCGATGAGGGGGGCGACGTGGTTACGCCCATAGTTCTAGGGGCAGGCGCGAATCACGTTGTGGTAACGGCTCATTCGGCGGCATCAGTTCCCGTGCCAGCGGGCGGTGCGGAAACACTCTGCGAGGCAGGCGATTTCGCCGCGCAGGAAGGGGACGATCTGGGGGACGGTGGCGCCGGATTCGGAGTACTGCCAGGCGTTGGTCATGGCGAAGGCGGCGCCGGAGCGTTGGTCGGGGGTGCCGGTCCAGGATTTCAGGATGTCGTCGATGGTGGTGACGATCGAGCGGTACCGGTCGAGGGGTTGGTCCGCGCTCACCGATTGCACCAGGCCCGCGAGGGCGGTGATGTAGCCGCGGTAGAACTCCGACGGGCAGGTGGGGTCCCAGCGGTCGCGCATGAGGGTGCCGTCGAAGGGGGCGTAGTTGAGTAGGGCGGTGATCTCGTCGTCGGTGCACCAGTGGTCGACGGTGAGGGCGAATACGGCGTCGGGGGGTGGTGGGGTGTAGGGGGGCGCGGGGGGCGGGTCGTCGTGCGTGCTGCCGGTGCCTGAGCGCCCGCGCCGGTCCTCGAATGTCCAGCCCGTGCCGGACTGCCGCCGGACCTCGCGCTGGATCTCGACATCGATTCCGGGTGCGCCTGCGAAGTCGACGCCGAGATGGCCGGCGGCCGCGTTCGCTATGTCCTGGTCGGACATGAGTGAGCCGAGGGCCGAGTCTCGGGCGCGTTGGACTGCCTCTTGAATGTCTTCTTGGACTCGGGGATCGCGTGGGTCCGGATAAGTCGACATGCCCGCCCTCCTCGCATGGGAACGTCGCTATGGCAAGCCTATCCGGTCTCGGGGCGGTCTGCGCCGGAACGGCGGCTGCGTTCGAGTTCGTCCGTCTGTGGCTGCGCCGATGACGAGTTTCGGAGTTCGGTGAGGGCGGATTTGTAGCGGGCGATTTCGGCGGGTCGTTCGAGGTAGAGGTCTCCGGCGTGTTCTTCGATGTGGACGATGGGGGGTTGGGTCATGCGGGATTTGGGCATCGTGGGGAACTCCAGGAGTGAGAAGGAGCCGAGTAGGGCGCCGATGTGGTTTCGGGTGGTGAAGGGGACGACTCGGATCGAGATGTTGGGGCGATGATCGAGTTCGGTCAGGTGCTGGAGTTGTTCGTCCATCACGGCGGGGCCACCCCATTCCTCGCGCAGCGCGGCCTCGGACAGGAGGATCTCGGCGGTGAATGCCGGATCATCAAGGCGGGCTTGCCGTTTCAGCTCGCGGTGGACGCGTTCCTCGATTTGTTCCGTCGGGGAGTTGGGGGTGTCGGTCCAGGCCACGGCGCGGCTGTAGGCGGGGGTGCGGACGAGGACGGGCAGGCGGATGACCGCCCATGCCGTGAGGCGGATGGCTTGCTCTTCCAGCGCGAGGCAGGGGTCGAAATCGGGGATTTCCCGATCGATGAGTGGCTGCCACCAGCCGCCGCCCCGCTCGGCGGTGCGGCGCGTTTCGCAGGCCAAGGCCAGGATCAGGCGACGCTCCTCGTCGGACACGCGGTAGAGGTTGCACAGGGTGTTCATGTAGAGGTCGCTCGCCGAGCGGACCGACAACCCTTCCTCCAGTCGGCCCATCGTTTGGGGAGAGATCCCGAGGACGCGGGCCGCGGCGGCCTGGCTTATCTCCGCTCTGTCCCGCAAGGCGCGCAGTTTCTGGCCGAGGGCGCGTCGCGCGAATGTCGAACCTTCAGCGGGCATTCCATCTCCTTGGCTTCGTTACATGGTTGCTTGTTCAATCCAGCGCCAGCGCAATCGCGTTGGTGCTCAGCAAGTCCGGAGTTCGACTTTCCCGAATCCGTTGTCAGCCACCGTCCCCGAGCGCCGGTAGCCGCAGCGAGCGGCGGCTGAGTTCGGTGTTGAGATCGGTGTAGCCCTCGACCAGTTCCGCCAGCCGATACCAGGCCGCGTGCACCTGCGGGTCCGTGCTGAGGTCCGCCACCGTCATCAACAGGTGGTAGGCGTGGACCTGCAAACGGGCGAGCCGGTCGATCACCGCACCAAGGGACTCGGTGTGCATCCGCGCCCCGCCGCACGGTACCGGCAGATGGGTCGCCGCCCAAGCATCGACAGCGAACACCAATTCCGCTCGCGGACAACAACACTGGTTCACGCAGGTTCGCATTGCCTGATACAGGCGCCCGAACTCGGCAGCGAGTTCGAGCACCGGATGGTCGCCGATGTGATGCCCGCGGATCGCCGCACACAGCTCCTCTCCCGAGGGCAGCACCTGCGACCCCGAACCGTGCGAAACAGGACTCATCCGTTCACCTGCTCCCAGAACGAACGCTCAGCGGGCCGAGGTGCTCACGGGCGAGGGCGAGCACGGTCGTGCGCGAGTGCGCTCCCGCCTCGCGGGACATCACCACACCGCCTGGCGCGGGTCCGGCACCAGATGCATTGCCGCGCTCGCGAAGTCGTGTGCTGCTTCGCTCAGCGACCACAGACGCTTCCCAGAGTTGCCCCTGGCGGCCCGTTGGTGATTGCTCCGGCGCTCACAACGGCTCAGCGCGGCGTAATAGCGATTACGCGGCGTCGAGACCGGCCCGTCGTCCTTCGGCTGCCCCAGCTTCCCGCCGTTCATCGTGTTTGCCCTCCTCTCCGTCGGTGTTTCGAGAAGGCGTCCAGTCGCTGGACCAATGCCGCTGGACCCCGCTCCGGTGCCTCATCTCAGAGCGTGGTCGAACTGTCGCCATGACTGAAGCGCGCGGGTGCTACGGAGGATCTACGCTGTGAGGAAAACCCCGGGACGCGGAACGGCGGATCGAATGATCGTGACGAACTGGACAGGCGTCGAGGTCAAGGCCCTTCGTCTCGCGGCGCTACGCCGCACCCAGAAGGATTTCGCCGCACTGTCAGGTTTCTCTCTTGCGGTGATCCGCAAGTGGGAAGGTCGCGGTGGGTCTATCACTCTTTCGGGAGAATTTGCCGAGGGAATGGATACGTTGTTTCGCCGATTGGACGAAAAGCAGCGCGCACGGTTCCAAGCGGCACTCGCCGCGGACCTTGGTGCATCCCAGGCCAGAAGTCGCCCGAACGAAACCGACGATAATCTACAGTTCGGTCTCCGAAAGCCCGAGTCCGTCGACTTGAAGGCGATAGCGCGGTTGCGCAATCTCATCGCAGATCTGGATGAAAGCTACGGCAATGAGTCGTCCGCATCGCTACTCGCCCAGGCTGGCCAGTACCTCGGCCAGGCGCGGATCTTTCAGAATTCCGCGCCCAGCGAATCCATTCGTCGTGAGTTGTTCGCAGTGGAAGCGCAGGCCGCAAATTTGATGAGTCGGCTTGTCTGGGACGCGTCGCAACGTAGGGACAATTCGACGGCGCATCATTACTTGAATCAGTCCATCGCCGCCGCCCGGAAACTGGGTGACGTATTAATGGAAGCTCAGGCCAACCTGCGGCAAAGTTACATAGCGCTGTACGGCGAAAAAGATCCGGTGCAAGGTCTCGAACTTACCGAGCGTGTCGCAGATATAGCGCGACACTTGAATTCCGAACTGACTGGCGTTGCTCTTTTGCATCGAGCGGAGGCATTTGCGATGCTCGGACGGGAGGTCGACTGTGAAAAATCATTGAGCACAGCAGAAAGATATTTCGACAGGATCGCTCACGATCAATTCTCCTTGGGTCTACACTCGGAAACGCAGCACGCAAGGCTGGCAAGTTCGTGCTACCTCTCCTTGGGTAAAGCCAAGAGGGCACAGACAATTCTGGAGAGCGCTGTCGAGCAGTGCCGAGATGGCTTCAAGACTCGGGCCATCATGGCAGGAAATCTAAGCCTGTCTTACATTCGACAGCACTCGATGGACGAAGCAGCTCATGCACTCCACCAGGCCATCGACCTTGTCGAGCAGACCCGCGGCGGCGCTGGGTTGAATATCGTCTTCACCGCCTGTCGCGAGTTGCAGCCATACCGCAACATTCCAACTGTTCGAGACACGTATGACAGGGTTCTAGCCCTCATGACTACGACCTGAGCGAAAGGGAAGACATGAGCGTAGCTTCGGCGAAGCAGACCGTACGTGAACATGTGTGGAATCGACTCGAGGAAAAGGGCGCTGTCGAGCCGAATGCGAAGAGAAACATCCCTTCATTCGTTGGAGCGGAAGATGCTGCGCGTCGACTGGCCGGTCTCGCTGAGTGGCAGAAATCTACAGTCGTGAAGACAGTGCCGGACACTGCTCAGTTGCCTGTCCGTGTCCGTGCTCTGACCGAGGGGAAGATACTTTACATGGCGGTTCCCAGACTCGCGGCGCCAAAGCCTTTCTATCTCCTCGATCCGAGCAATCTCGCCGAGCCTCCGGAAATTGCCTCGCAGAAGACCTCCGCCGCCGAAGTGGGTCGAAATGTCGATGTGGACGAAATGCTGCCGATCGATATGGTTGTCATCGGCAGCGTGGCAGTGAACCGGCAGGGAGTTCGACTAGGCAAGGGTGCCGGATACTCCGATATTGAATTGGCACTACTGCAAGAGGTTGGTTTGATCAACTCGGAAACGCCGATTGCAACTACAGTCCATCGGCTCCAAGTGGTCGACGAAGAATTGCCGGAGGCCGAACATGACTTCCGTGTGGATTTGATCGTGACTCCCGACGAGGTTATTCGATGCGCCCAATCGCGCCGTCCGGATGGCATCCTGTGGGAGTCGCTACCGCCCGAAAAGATCGCTGCCATTCCCGCTCTGGCTTCACGACAGTCGAAGCTCTGAAGAGGGACGACCTGAACCGCGTCCGCGATCCGGTCGAAGACCGGTCCGAAGAATCCGGCTCGGCGCGTATCCTTGACGCTCGTATGCGAGGCCGGCCGTGACGATCGAGTGGCGGAAGTCGCGGCCACGCAACGACTTCGACGCGGGATCACCGATAGGAGCTGCTCATGATCATCGCCTTCTCGGTTACGCCGATGGGAACAGGGGAAAGTGTCGGTGAAGGTGTGGCGGAAGCTGTCAGGGTCATCCGCGCGAGCGGGTTGCCGAACGAGACGAACGCTCTGTTCACCACCATCGAAGGCGAGTGGGATGAGGTCATGGCCGTGATCAAGGAAGCGATCGACGCGGTCATGGCTGTCGCGCCCCGGTGCAGCATCGTGCTCAAAGGGGATATTCGGCCCGGTGTCACCGATGCGATGACGAGCAAGGTCGCATCGGTCGAGCGGTATCTCGGGGTAGCCGAATAGGTGCCGTACAGAAAGGCGCATCGCTTGAACGTAGACGAGTCGATCCGATGACCGATCCGGCCGCAAACTTCGCAACACCTCGACTGGCATCCGGAGCGCTGTTTGTCAAAGGAGAGGACATATTGCTGGTCCGTAAAACCTATGGCGATCGATGGGACATCCCGGGCGGATACGTCGACCGAGGAGAGTCCCCGGCATCAGCTTGCGAACGTGAGTTGCGAGAAGAATTGGGTCTGAAAAGGTCCGTCAAGCGGCTGCTGGTTCACGACTGGGCGCCGAGCGATACCGAAGGGGACAAAATACTGTACCTCTTCGATTGCGGGCCGCTGGGCGATGACGAGGACAGGATTCAGGTCGATGGAATCGAAATAGACCAGACCGAATGGGTCAACGTAAACAATCTGTCAGAGTATGTGATCCAGCGCCTCGCGCGACGCCTGACCTACGGCTACCGCGCGTACGTTTCGAATGCTGTCATGTACCTCGAGCACGGGCAGCCCCGCACTGTAGGCAGATAGTGCCGCGTTCATGCCCAAGCAAGCGGCTGGCCGCGTTGCGGAGCGAGGAAACCCGATGATCGAAGCCGAATACAAAGCTCGACTTCGGAGCCAGCGGCCGTCCGTGCCGAGCTACGGAGTCGAGCGGCGGTCGAGAAGGCAACGTACGAGGACACCTACTTCGATGATTCGAACGGGTCACTGACGGACGGGGGCCGCGAGCTTCGGGTCAGGACGGTCAGCTCGGCGGCGGCGGTTCGGTATCTGCTGACCTACAAGGAGCCAGCTGTCGATCAGGCAACGGGATCGAAGCCCGAGTTCGAAACCGAGGTGAGTTCTGCCGATGACATGGCACAGATCCTCGAACGGCTCGGGTACCGGAAAGTGATTTCATTCCGGAAGGACTGCGAGAACTACCGATTCACCGCGCGTGGCCGCCCGCTGACCGCCACGATCGTGACCGTGCCGGAACTCGGTGGTGCGACGTTCCTCGAATTGGAGACCCAGTCCGAGGAGGACGGCTTGGCCGATGCGTTGGCCGACCTGCGCGCCGTCCTCGAGGAGATCGGCGTCTCGGACGGCGAACTGACCACCGAGTTGTACACCGACGCCGTGGCTCGGAGCAGGGGCGAGAAGGGGACGACCTGAGCTAGGCTGCTCGAGTGGCGGAAGGCGCGGCCGCGCAAGGACTTCGGCGCGGGATCACCGAGAGGTGTGGCCGAAGTCGTTCGAGGTCGGTTGAGCAGTATCTCAAGGGTGAGAGGTGAGCTGCGGTCATGACAGCGGGGATGACGATTGTCGGTTACGCCGTGCTCAACGCGAACCTCGTCGAGGAGGGGATTCGCGCTGAGCTTCAGCGAATTGGGGAGTCGGGCAACGGTCTTTACGGTGCCCTGTTCGTCTACGACCATGCCGCCGATGGTTCCACCACGAAGTGGACGTTGTTCACCGCTGATCCCGACTATGCCGAGATGCTGACCAAGGGCACGGGGAAGGAGGAGTTCGACCCGCAGATGTTGCGGGCCAAACTGCCTGCGTTCCAGCCTGGTTGGGCTATCTCCGCGGACGGTTGAGCCTCAGCGTTGCTCCAATGGGCGGGGCACGTACCGGGCGGCGTCGGCGGGCAGGCGCAACCCGGCCGTGCGGAGTTGGGCCACACGCGTGAGATATGCCGCGCCGTACATGATCTGGTCGGCGATATCGGCGACCGTGCGGTTCTCCGGAACGGCGAGGTAGGTGCCCGCTACCCAGTCGTTGAAGCCGCCCATTGCCGGACCGCACCAGATTTGGTAATCAGCGGTGCGGGTGGATTCGCCGCGGATGCTCCAGCCCGAGGACAGGCCGAGGTACCAGCGGAAGACCAGGGCCATTTTGTGTTTCGGGCTTTGTTCGGCGCCGGTTACCTGGGCGGGGTCGCGTTCGGTGAAGAACGCTACGCAGTCGTCCCAGACCTGGTCGAGGGGGCGGGCGAAGATTGTTCGTTCGAGGTCGGCGCGTTGGTCGGGGGGGATGGCGTCGAGGCCGTCGTAGGCGCGGTAGAGGTCGTAGAGGCGTTGGGCTCGGGTGGCGAACATGGTGCCTCGGCGGAGGACCTGCACCTGGACGCCGAGTTCGAACATGTCCGAGGAGGGGGCCATGGTGCAGTCGGCGAAATCGGCTGTGGCCAAGAGCTTTTTGGTGTGGTCGCATTGGGCGGCCTCGCGGGTGGACTGGTTCACCGAACCGGTCACCACGTAGGCCGCGCCGAGGGCGAAGGCCGCGGCGGCGGCGTCGGGGGTGCCGATGCCGCCCGCCGCGCCGATCCGGACCTCGGCCGCGGCGGGCAGCTCGCGCGCGATGCGGTCGCGGGCGGCGACGATCTGCGGCAGCAGCACCACCAGCGGTCGCCGGTCGGTGTGGCCGCCGGAGTCGGCCTCGGCGGTGATGTCGTCGGCCATCGGTACTCGGGCCGCGAGGGCGGCCTGTTCGGCGGTGAGGCGGCCGTCGGTCACCAACTCGCGCAACAGCTTCTCGGGGGCGGGTCGGAGGAAGCGCTCGGCCACCTCTGTGCGCGACACCTTGGCGATCACTCGGTGACGGCGGTCGACGCGGCCCTGCCGGTCCGCGACCAGGCCCAGCGCGCGGTAGCGCACGACCTCGGCGGTGAGGTTCATGAACGCCGACGCCTCCACGCAGCGCACGCCGTGCCGCAGGCAGGCGTCGATGATGGCGCGCTCCAGGGCGGGTTCGGACGGGCTGTGAATCAGGTTGCAGGCGAAGGGTTTATCGCCCAGGGTGCCGCTCAGTTCGGCCAAGGCCGCGTCGATCACCCGCGGGGTCACCCCGGCCGCGCCGTAGAAGGCGAGGTATCCGGCGCTCGCCATGGCGGAAACCATTGCGGGCGAGGCGATCCCGTTGGCCATGGCGCCCGCAGCGTAGGCCGCGCGCACCCCGTGCTCGATGCGGAAACGGCTGTCGCCCAACTGTTCCGGCGGGAGCGGCGCGACGGCGGTGAGGACCTCCGCGCGGGCGGCCTCGGCGCGATCGGAGGTGGCCAGCACCCGGCCGTCCCGCCGGACGATCCAGCAGGGCCGCCGCACGTCCAGCAGCACCTCGGCGATATCGGCGGTCACGGCAGCACCTTCCGGTCGGCGAGTTCCACGGCGAGGTCGATCAGTTCGTAGATGCGCAGGCCCGGCTTCCACAGCGAGCCGTCCACGATCGCGACGACGCGGCCGTCCTCGCGGCGGACCTCCTTGATGTGGGCCTCGAGTTCGACGGTGCCGTCGCTGGGCAGGAACTGACCGCGATAACGCCAGGAGAAGGCGATACCGGTGGGGATCCGGAACACCGGATCGGCCATCCCCGCCGCGAAGCCCTGATCGAGCAGCCACTCCTGCACGGCGTGCAGCACCGATTCCACGCCCAGCGAACCCGGGATGACCGGATCGAGGTGGAAGTGCCGGTCGAAGTACCAGTCGGTGGCATCGATCTCGCGCAGCGAATGCAGGTATCCTGCACCGTATTTCCCGCCGCCGTCGACCACGCTCACCCGGTCGATCAGCGCGAGGGTGTGCCGGGCGGCCAGCGGGGCGGCGGGATCGGCGCGGCGGGCGGCCACGTCGATGGTGCGGACCGGGGTGCCGGGATTCTCCGACAGCCAGGACGGGACGTGCCGACCGGCGTCCAGACCCGTCTGGTTGGCGAGCGCCTCGTCGCTGAAGTAGCCGAACATGGTCTCGCCGGTGTAGAACGGTTCGCCGTCCACGCTGAGGGTGTAGTCGAAGGTCTGCAATGACGAGCCGGGCAGGATGGTGGTCGACAGCAGCCGCGAGGACTGGTGGATCGTCTTGTCCCGCAGGTCGATTCGCCGGAGCACGGTCGCGGTGCCGCCGAGGTTGCGCAGGCTCAGGGTGGTGCCGGGCTGGGTGAGGGTCGGGCCGGCGTAGTAGCCCATGAGCAGCGCCGCCTGGAGGGAGGTCTCCATGTACACGAAGTGCGGCATGGATTCGTTGGCGGTGTCGGCGTAGTACCAGGAGTCGGCCGGGGAGTCGTATTCCGTTGTGTACGAGGCCCCGTCGAGCCGACCGCGTTCCCCGTGGAAGGTGAGCACCCGGTCCACCAGCAAGAGGCCGCCCTTGGGGAGCCGCGTGGCGCGCACGCCTGTGTAGGGCGCGAACTCCGGGCCCATGGCGATGGCCTGATCGCCGCGGGCGAGGTGGTTCATGTGGAATTCGCTGAGCAGCAGGCCGCCCGCCGCGTGCCCGGGACCGACTGCCGCGCCCGCGGGTTCGGTCGCGGTCACGGTCACCCGGATCGCCCCCGCCGTCGCGGTCAGATGCGGCCGCGGGATCAGGTCGATGTCGTCGACGACGAGATCGACTGTGCCCGAGCCATTTTCACCTGATCCTTCGACCACCGAGGTCAGCGTGGACCCGGGCAGCAACAGATGCAGCCCCGCGAAGAGGGCGAACACCTCCGCCGCCTGCACCACGGCCGCGCGGACGTCCCCGGCATAGGAGGCGACCACGCGCCCCTTCCCGTTCCCGCCCCGCAACTCGATCGCGTCCACGTCCGTGAGCACCAGCGCCGCCGAATCAGCCAGGCGCGCAACGGCATCCGCACCGGCCCGCGAGTACGCGGGGCCGAACACCTCGGCCACGGCACCCTCGGCAAGCAGCCGCAGGGCCGCCTGATCGAGCCGGTCCCGCGAGCTCCGCACCGGAGGCTTGAACGCCGCCTCCGCCGCGGCCATCACCGGCACGGCCGACTGGCCGAACCCGTTCGCCCTCACCGGAGAGAGCGAGCCTCCGAGGGCAGCCCCCGCAGCCGGGGTAGCCGCGCCTCTCGGGGAGAGGGAGCCCCGCGCGGGAACGGCCGCCGCGGGTGCGGCTGCGGCCAGCGAAGTGGCGTCCGAGCGACCCAGCCCGCCCGCACTCGCCGGGGAGAGCGAGCCCCGTGCGAGAAGCCCTGTCGCCGAATCATTTGCGGCCGACGACGTGGCTCCCGACCGGCCGGACCCGACCGGGGAGGGATTTCCAGCGGCCGGGGCCGACTCATCGGCGTTCTCCGGGGCGGTGGCGCTCAGCCAGAGCGCGCGCTGGACCGCGACGTGGGCGTCCAGGGCGGCGCGGTGGGCTGCCAGGACGCTTGCGCGGATGCGGGCCACGGGATTGTGGCCGGTTGGGGCGGGCGCCACGGGGGGCCGCACCGGGTCGGGCGTCGGGGTGGGCGGGGCCGGGGGTGGGCCGCCCAGGGGGTCGAAGGCGACCCCGTCGAATTCGAGTACCGTCATGCGGTCCACCGCCTCACCGAGGTTCGGAACTTCTCCGTCAGGTCCGGGGTCGTCACCACGGTGACGTCCGAGAAACGTTGCAGGACATCGCCGTTCAGGTCGGTCGCGGTCGCGTCGATGCGGGCGTCGAAGCGGGTCGTGCGTGGGTTGTCGACGGTGACCAGGAACGGTTCGGGCGGGAGCGGCCGGTGGTAGTCGATCCGGCCGACGCCGAGGGGCAGGCAGGCCGCGCCGAGCAGGCGGTGGCCGAGCACGGGCGGGCATTGCAGGATCAGGTCGGCGAGCACCGGGTCGTGTAGCCGACCCGCGTACGCGCCCTCGCCGACCCGGGCGGGCGGCAGCGCGCATTCGATTACCAGCGCCTCGTCCGTGGCCGACCGGACCATTCGCATGCCCTGGAGGGCGGGCGCGTGGAACTGGACGGCGTCGCGGTAGAGGTCGGCGGCCGATTCGCCGGGGCCCGCGGGCACGGTGATTCGCGGCTGGTCCGCGGCCGGGGCGCCGCGGCGCAGGGTGGCGCGGAATCGGATGGCGCCCGAGGCTTTCAGGGCCACCGAGACGGTGGTGGCGTCGACCGGTTCGAGGGCGAACTCGAACTCCTCGATCGGGTGATCGAACACCACGCCCATGAGCACCTCGAAGTCGCGCGCCTCGATCACCGTCGCGCCGGGCAGATTCCGTTCGACGAGGTTGATCATCGCGCCCAGCCCGAAGGTCGCCGGCAGGACGATGTGCTCGCCGACGCGGTGCGCGGCGATGATCGGATCGTCGACCAGTCCGGTGATCGCGCGGCGGGCGCGCACCGGGGCGGGGGTGGTCTCCGCGCTCGACAGCGCGACCGCCTCACCCACCAACACCACGGTGTCGGCGGCCCGCTCGGGGGTGAACTGCTCGGTGAAGGCGACCGCACCGGTCTCCGGCGCGAGCAGGGCGATGCCCCGCGACCGGAAGTACCCGCGAAGTTCCGGCGTCACCATGCCGCCGTCCCAGGCGCCCCAATCCACCGCCGTCACATGGCATTCCGGATGCCGGTGCCGCCAGCTCGCGGCGAAGCGGCACAGCGCCTCGTTGGCGGCGGCGTAGTCGGCCTGCCCGGCATTGCCGAAAAGTCCCGCCACCGAGGTGAACAGCACCAGATGCCGGGGATCGGGGACCACCTCGAGCGCCGCCGCGAGCCCGGCCAGCTTCGGACGCAGCACCCACGCCACCGAATCGGCAGTCTTGTCGGTGAGCATGGAGTCGGCCAGCACCCCCGCGCCGTGCACGATGCCGGTGAGGGTGTCGCGCCACGGCGCCAGCGCGGTGCGTACCGCCTCGGCGTCGGTGACGTCGGCGGAGACGTAGTGGGCGCGCTCCCCGAGTTCGGCGAGGATCTCCCGGATCTCCCGCCCGGCCCGCGCGCGTTCGCAGGCGCGGTCGATATCGCGCGGTTTCGCGCCCGACCCCGCCAAGGCGCGCACGGCGGCGGCCTTGAGATCCGAATCCACCTGTCCGGCAGCCCATTCCGGCTCCGGGGTCAGTTCGGTGCGGCCCAGCAGGACGAACCGGCAGGCACCGCGCCGGGCCAGGTCCCGCACACAGGTGGCGGTGACCCCGCGCGCGCCGCCGGTGACCAGCAGGACGTCCCGCTCGGTCAGCAGCGTCGGATCCGGCTCGGCGGTCGGATCGACCCAGGTGACCGCCGAGGCGTCGGCATGGCGACTCGGGACCGGGGTGCGGCGCTGCCGGTCGGCGTCCACGCCGATCTCCAGGGTGTCGCGGGCGGCGTCGACCAGTTCGGTCGCCACCACCGCGGCCAGCCCGTATCCGGTGAGGGCCGGGTCGATGTCGAGGGCGCGGCAGAACAGCTCGGGCTGTTCGGCGGCAAGGGTTTTCACCACTCCCCCGACGCCGCCGACGAGCGCCGCGACCGGATCGGCGTCGCCGCGCAGGCCCAGATGCCCGTCCAGGCGGGTGACCGTGAGGAAGGCCGCGCGGCCCTCGGCGTCGCGCAGCAGGGGCACCGACCGGCCCGCGGTGAGCACGGCCTCGGTCAGCACCTGCTGGGCGCGGTCCCAGTCCCGCACACCGCCGACCACGACCACGATGGCGTCCGCGGGCCGGTCGGCGTCGCGCAGCACCGTCCAGCCGCGCGCGGTCAACCCGTCTTCGATGGCGTCGCAATCGGTTCCGGCATCGTCGCCGAGTCCGATCACGACCGCGACCGCGTCGTCGCGATACGGGTTGACCGCCACGTCCACGGGCGCCACGGCGATCAGGTCGACGGTGTGCCGCGGCGCTCCCGCCGCGGCCTCACCTTTTGGGTGGACATCACCCCCGTCGGTCGCGGCCAGTTGCTCGGCCACCTGATCCAGCGTGCGCAGCGTGCCCAACTGCTCCGGGCCCAGGCTCGGTAGGTGCGGAAACCGTTCCTGGAGCGCGCCGATCACCTGCACCCGCTTGATGGAGTCGACACCGAGGTCGGCCTCCAGATCCATGGAAGGATCGACCATCTCGACCGGATACCCGGTCTTGTCGGCGACGATCTCCTGGAGCGCGCGGCGCAGGACGGGCACGGTGGCCTCGCCGTCCGCGACGGAAACCTCGGGGGCCGAATCGGTTTCGGCTCCGGCGAGCGTGTCGGCGACCTGGTCCAGGGTGCGCAGGGTGCCCAGTTGCTCGGGGCCCAGGCTGGGCAGGTGTGGGAAGCGTTCCTGCAACGCGCCGATCACCTGCACCCGCTTGATCGAGTCCACGCCGAGATCGGCCTCCAAATCCATTGAAGGATCGACCATTTCGACCGGGTAGCCGGTCTTGTCGGCCACCACCTCCTGCAACGCCTGGCGCAGGGTGTCGCGGGTGACGGGCCCGCTGCCGTTCGAGGACGGCGCGCTGCCATTGGTGGCGGGCGCGGGGGTGGTTTGCGGGACGGGCGCGGGAGCCGGGGCGGATCGCGGTACCGGCGCGGGAGCCGGAGCAGACGCGGGCGCGGGAGCCGAGGCGAACGCCGAAACAGGTTGCGGCGCAGACATTTCGACCGGCGCGGCCGGGCTCAGCGCCCGCCGGACGGGCCGCTCGACGGCGATCGGCTCGGCCCGGTGCATCGGGGTCGAGACGACGCCGCTCTCCAACTCGGCGAGCTGGGCGAGCACCTCGCTGGCGCGGGTGTGGCTGTCGCTGATCGCGACGCCGTGCCCGGTGACGGCCTCGATGGCGCGCACCGCGCGGTCGTCGAGCCCGCCGTTGTGCAGGGCGTCGGCCAGGCTGCGGGCCAGATCGAGCTGGCCGTCGAGGTAGTGGCGGTGGGTGTGCAGATGCTGCACGAGCGCGCTGTCGAGGGCGTCGGCCGAGGCGACGCGGTACTGCGGCACGGACACGGGGTTCTCCGTCGGTTCGGCGGGAAGTGCGGGGGCAGAGGGCGTTTCGGCGACAACGGTGGCGGCGATCCGGTGGCCGTCGGCCAGCGCGGCGGCGTAGGCGGCGCGGCGGGTCTCGGGCACGTACTCGGGTGCGGACAGGGTGACCGTCATGCGGCTGGACTTCGGTTCGGCGCGCGGCGGTTCGGCCGTGTAGCGGTTGATGCCGCGCACGTCGAAGCCCAGCACCGCGAGCCGCACCGCGGCCCGCTTCAGCGCCAGATCCCCGTCCCCGATCGGGCCGGAGTCGGTGGCGATGGCGATCACGTCGTCGCCGAGGGTGCGGCGCACCAGCGAGGTCAGCACCTGCTTGGGGCCGAATTCGACGAAGACCGTGCAGCCGTCGGCGCGCAGGGCGTCCAGCGCGGCCGCGAATTCGACGGGCTTGCCGAGCTGGGCGACCAGCGTGGCGCGATTGTCGGCGGCGTCGTCGCCGTAGCTCGCGCCGAGCGAGTTGGCGTACACGGGGATGCGCGGCGCGCCGATGGCGACCTCGCCCACGGCCGCGGCGAACCGGTCCACCGCGTGCGCCACGTACGGGGTGTGGAACGCGCCGGAGACCGGCAATTCCTTGGTGGGAACGCCCTTTTCGGCGGCCCGGTCGCGCACCGCCGCGACACCCGCCGCGCCGCCGCCGACCACGACCTGATCGGGGGCGTTGTGGTTGCAGATCCACACGTCCTCGACCCCGGCGAGCAGCGCGGTGACCGTCTCGCGGTCCGCGCCGACCGCGAGCATGGTGCCCGCGTCCACACCGTCCTCGACCGCCATGGCCGCGCCGCGGGCGCGCGCCAGGGTGAAGTAGTCGGCGTCGGTCAGCGCGTCGGCCGCCCACAGCGCGGTCAGCTCACCGAAGCTGTGGCCGAGGTAACCCGTTGCGCGGAAACCGAATTCGCGCAGCACCCGGAACTGGCCCACGGACAGCGCGCCGATGGCGGGCTGGGCGAACTCGGTGCGGCGCAACAGGTTCTCCTGCTCGCTCCGCTCGTCCTCGGTGAAGGCGGGCGGCGGGAACACCACGCTCGCCACGCGCCGATCGGCCCCCGCGAACGCCGCGTTGGCCTCGTCGAAGGCGGTCGCCACGGGCGGATTGTTCAGCGCGGCGGACGAACCCATGTCCACGTATTGGCTGCCCTGCCCGGCGAACAGCGCGGCCGCCCGGCGGTTCGGCAGCGCCGCGGCCCGGAAGTAGACGCCCTCGGGATGGTCCCAGGCGGCGGCCTCGGAATTGCGGACGAGTTCGTCCACGGCCAGCGAGCGCAGGTGCGCGGCGTGCTCGTCGTCGATGGAGACGAATCCGATCCGGGCGTGGTCCTCGGGAATGTCGCCGCCGTCGCCGGGCGCGGTGCTGCGCACGACGTCCACCAGCCCCGCCACGTCCGGCGCGTGCCACACGTGCGCCCGCGGCGCGCGGTGCAGCACCCGCAGCCCCTCGCGCCCGGAGTCGGCCTCCTCGAGCACGATGTGGAAGTTGGTGCCGCCGAAGCCCATTGCCGAGGCCGCGGCGCGCCGCACCGGCCGACGCGGATCGCGGATCCACGGCCGGGTGCGGGTGTTGACGTAGAACGGCGCGCTGTCCCAATCGAATTCGGGATTGGGCGCCTCGACATTGATGGTGCCGGGCAGCACCTTCTGGTGCAACGCCAGCGCCAGTTTCATGACGCTCGCCGTCCCGGCCGCGCCCTTGGTGTGCCCGATCTGGGATTTGACGCTGCCCAGGGCGGCGAAGCGGGTCTCCGAGTCCGCCTCGGCGAGAACGCCTTTCAGCGCGGTCAGCTCGGTCTTGTCGCCGACGGCGGTGCCGGTGGCGTGCGCCTCGATCAGCGCCACGTCGGCGGGCGAGCAGTCGGCGTCGGCGTAGGCGCGCTCGAGCGCCACCCGCTGTCCCTCGGCGCGCGGGGCGTAGATGCTCTTGGAACGGCCGTCGCTGGAGGAACCCAGGCCGCGGATCACCGCGTAGATCCGATTCCCGTCGCGGCGGGCGTCTTCCAGGCGACGCAGCGCGAGCATGGTGATGCCCTCACCCAGCAGGGTGCCGTTCGCGCCGTCGGAGAACGGGCTGATCCGATCGGTCGGCGACAGCGCGCCCACCTTGCTGAAGCACATGTAGATGAAGATGGTGTTCTCGGTGTCGACGCCGCCGGTGATCATCATGTCGGCGCGCCCGTCCTGCAATTCGGCGATGGCCGTGCGGATCGCCGCGAGCGAGGCCGCGCAGGCCGCGTCGACCGTGCAGTTCATCCCGCCGAGGCCGAGCCGGTTGGCGACCCGGCCCGCGACCACATTGGCGAGCAGGCCCGGGAAGGAGTTCTCCTCCCACGGCGCGAACGCGGCCACGAACCGGTCGGCGATGGCGTCGGCGTCGGTGTCGGACAGGCCGACCGAGCGCGCGGCCTCCTTGAGCACCGGCGTGGACAGCCGGGCCGCCAGCGGATGCATGAGCGGCACCGGGCCGGTGGTGCCCAGCACCACGCCGGTGCGGCTCGCGTCGTACCAGGACGAGTCGAGCGCGCCGGCGTCGGCCAGCAGATCCCGCGCCACGCCCAGGCTCAGGGTCTGCATGGTGCTGGTGACCTCGAGCTGATTGGGCGGCAGCCCGAATTCGAGCGGATCGAATTCGACGTCGGGCAGGAACGCGCCCCGGCGCGAGTACGTCTTGTCCGGCGCCTGCGGGTCGGGGTCGTAATAGTCGTCGAGACTCCAGCGCGACCCCGGCACCTCCTCGGTGCAGTCCACGCCGTCGACGACGTTCTGCCAGAACTCGAGGTGGTTGTGGGCCTTGGGAAGTAGTCCCGACATCCCGACGATGGCGATCGGATCGCGCGCCAGGCGTCTGTCGTCAGTCACGAGGTTTCCTCTCGAACCGGGCTGCCCGATCAGGCGGCGACGGTGGTGGCGGTGGTCGAGGCGATCAATTCGGCCGCGGCGGCGGCGAACACGCGGTGGCCGAGCGAGCTGGGATGCAGGCCGTCCTCGGTCCACATCTCCGCGCGCGCCCACTGCGGCTGCGCCGCGATGTCCAGCAGCAGCGTCCCCGTCTCCGAAACGGTCCGGGCGAGTGCGGCATTGGCGTGCGCGAAGCGTTCCCGCAACAGGTCGCGGAACCGCTCGGGCACCGGCAGCCGCGCCGGGATGTCCGGATAGGTGGCGGTGAACACCGTCGCGCCGGAGCAGCGCAACGTGTCGAACAGGTGGGCGAGGTTGTCCTCGAACCGATTCCGGTCGTAGTCGCTGACCAGATCGTTGACGCCCACGATCACGCCGTAGGCCGCCGCGCGGGCGGCGACCGCGACCCCCAGCTGCCGCTCCAGCACGATCGTGGTGGTCGCGCCGTGCTCGCCCAGATTGCGAATCATGGTGGGCCGCAGGCCGAGCTGGCTGCCCAGCCGGGGCACCCAGCCGCGCAGCGCGCCGCCGGGCTGCACGTCCCCGCGCCCCTCGGTGAAGCTGTCCCCCAGCGCCACCAGCGCCACGCCGCTCATGCGGGCACCCCCGCGTCCTTGGTGACGAAGCGGCGGTCGGCCGGGAAGTTCACCTTCTCGTACAGTTCGGCCAGCTCGGCCTCGCCGAAGTACTTGTCCGGCGAGTACAGGCCCGAGATGAGGCCGAAGAACTTCTTCGAGTAGTCGGCGTCGTAGCTGGTCGCGCGGAACACCGAGTCGTAGTACGGGGTCAGCGTCAACTCGGAGATGCTCTGGGTCAGCTCGAAGGTGCTGGCGCTCTGGGCATCCCGCTCGCGCTGGTACTCGGCCAGCGCCTCGGCCATCGGCCGCGCGCCCGACAGGCCCTCGTCGACCAGATCGGCCAGCAGCTGCGCGTACTTGAACGCGTCGGTGATGCCCCACCCGGTGAACGGATCCTTGTGGTAGCCCGCGTCGCCGACCAGCGCCCAGCCCGGACCGTAGGAGCGGCGGCGGTAGTTGTCGGGGTAGAGCATCGGCCGGAACGGCTCGACCCGCTTCGCGGTGTCGCGGAAGCGCGCGCCGATCTCCGGATCGACCTGCTCGATGATCTCCTGCACGCCCGCGTCGGGGTCGGTGCGGAACGCGCGGAACCGGTCGCGCTTGCGCATGACCGCCACCAGCGCCAGCCCGTCGTTGGTGGGCCAGGACGCGAACTGCTGCTCGCCGAAGCCGGTGCGGTGGTGCATGCCCCAGTCGACGCCCTCGTAGTAGGAGTAGTAGACGAAGCAGGCCGCGGCCGAACCCTCGTAGACCTCCGCGCCGACCTGCTTGGCCACCGTCGACCCGGAGCCGTCCGCGCCGATCACGATGGTGGCCTCGAACTTCTGCTCGGGGCCCTCGCCGACCCGGCCGCGCAGCCCGGTCACCCGGTCACCGTCGAAATCCAGTGCGGTGACGGTGAATCCCTCGATGACCTCCACACCCGCGTCCCGGGCGGCGTCGACGAGGATCTTGTCCAGCACCGTGCGGCGCGGGCAGTAGACGGTGTCGATGCCGTCGGCCGAGGGGTCGGCCATGCCGCGGATGTCGATGTCGGTGTAGGTGAAGTTCAGATGCCGCACCGGCGGGCAGCCGGTCGCCACGACCTCGTCGAGCAGACCCCATGTCTTCAACAGGCTCAGCCCGGCCTGGTGGATGTAGTGCGTGGAGGGGGTGTCGCTGGGGAAGGTCGCGCGATCCACGGCGAGCACCCGGTAGCCCTTGCGGGCCAGCAGCATGGCGACAGGAGAACCCGCGACGCGGGTTCCGACCACGATGACGTCGTACATGAGGCATCACTTTCGGTAGTCGAATTCCGATTTCGAGTCTGTCTTCGATTCCTCGCGTAAACCACGTCCGGCCAACGCAATTCATCGGACGATCGGTGACGGCTATCGCGATGGAGAAATTGCGCGCCGCTTTTCTACGAATTCACTTGCGCGCAACATAAAGCTGATCGATGTCGGCGGCGTAGGTCTCGGCGATCGCGGCCCGGCGCAGTTTCAGCGAGGAGGTCAGCAGGCCGTTGGCGACGGTGAAATCGCCCTCCACGATGCGAAACTCGCGAATCGATTCGGCCCGGGACACCAGCGAATTGGCCTCGTCCACCGCGTCCTGGATCGCGGTCGCCGGATCCGCGCCGGGATGCTCCGCGCGCCAGCGCTCGGCGCGCTCGGGGTCCAGGGTGACCAGCGCGGTGACGAACGGCCGCGCGTCGCCGACGACCATGCAGTTGCTCACCAGCGGATGCAGCCGCACCCGATCCTCGAGCGGGGTGGGCGCGACGTTCTTGCCGCCGGAGGTCACCAGGATCTCCTTCTTGCGACCGGTGATCCGCAGGTAGCCGTCGTCGAGTTCGCCCAGATCGCCGGTGTGCAGCCAGCCCTCGTCGTCGACCGGGCGCTGCGCGCTCGCCGCGCCCCAATAGCCCGGCGTCACATGCGGTCCGCGGACCAGCACCTCGCCGTCGGGACCGATCCCGACCGCGGTACCGGGAATCGGCCTGCCCACGGTGCCGAGCCGATTGGTCGCCGGGGCGCTGACGGTCACCGCGGTCGCGGCCTCGGTCAGCCCGTAGCAGTTGAGGATGATCGTGCCGAAGCCCGCGTAGAACCCGGCGGTCGAATCATCAAGGGAGGCACCGCCGCAGATGACGTGGCGCAGCCGCCCGCCCAGCGCGCCCGCCACCGGCTCGGTGAACTCGGCGGATTCGGGCGTGGCCAGCCGCGCCAGCCCGCGCTCGACGCCCGCGCGTTCGTCGGCCTCGGTCAGCAGGGAACGGCAGTGCTTGCGGATCTTCTCCAGGCCGTAGGGGATCATCGGCAGGAAGGTCGGGCGCACCCGCGACAGGGCGGGCACCAGATCCGGAATGCCCGGCAGCAGATGGGTTTCCGTGCCGCCGCACAGGCACGCGAACAGCATGGTCTGGCCGAACACGTGGGACAGCGGCAGCGCGAGCACGGTGGTCCCGTCGAACACCGTGCCGGTCTGGCGGACCGTGTTGGCCGCGGAGGCGTACATGTTGCGGTGGGTGATCATGCAGCCCTTGGACAGTCCCGTAGTGCCGCTGGTGTAGACGATCATGGCCAGGTCGTCGGCGGCGACCGCGGCGACGAGCGGGTCGAGATCCGCGGGCGCCTCACCCTTGGCCCACACGGCGACCTCGTCGAACAGCCACGCCCCCGGGCCGCCCGCGTCCGCCAGCCGCCGCGCGTCCGCGTCGGTCTCCGCGGCGAAATACGCGCTGCCGCTGTCGGAGAGGATGTGCTCGATCTGGGTGTGCGAGGAGGTCGGGTACACCGGCACCACCACCGCGCCCAGGGCGAGCGCGGCGCAGTCGAGCAGCGCCCACGCCAGCGAGGTCCGGCCGAGCACCGCGACCCGGTCCCCGTGCCGCACTCCACGTTCGGTCAGTGCCCACGCCAGCGCGCGCACGCGGGCGTCGACCTCGGCGGCGGTGAGCGCGACGCCGTCGGCGCACAGCGACGGCCGCGCCGGATGCTCGCGCGCGGCCGTGGCCAGAATCGAGTACAGGCCCGCCGCGTCGGCGAGGGCCGCTCCGTTCTCCGTGACAGACTTCTGCGTGACAGACACTGTGTTCACGAACCGAATTCTGCGGGGCACCAACTCGACTCGTCGCCGCGGATATCGCGGTTCCTACCGCGCGAATGTCATGGCCTATCGGGGTGGTCAGACCGAAATCGCGCGGGGAGAATCGAGGTCCGTCGCCTCCGCCGATTCCATACAGTCCAGAAACAGCTCGACCGCCGGATTGGATTCCTCCGCCCGCCACACCGCGTACAAATCCAGAGTGGGAACCGGATCGAAAAGTTTCACCGCCACCGAACTGCTGCCGGGCACACCCATGCCGAGCGAAATCGCCCGCGGCAGCGAGGCGAACCCGACCAGCGGCCGCACCGAGACCATGTGCGCGGTCGCCCCCGGATCGTCGGCCAGATGCGCGACCGTCAGCGAGATCCGGTTGTCGGCCGCCGCCGAGAGGATCGAGTCGTACATCGCCGGGCACTGCTCGCGGGCGAACAGCACGCACTGCTGTCCGGCCAGTTCCGCGAACCGCACCCCCGGCCGATCCGCCCAGCGGTGCCTGCGCCCGACGACGGCGACCAGCGGCACCCGGTGCAGCAGCCGCCGGTAGCGGAACTCCGCGGTGCTGGGATGGCCGTACACCAGCGCGAGATCCAGTGTGCCGTCGGACAATCCGGCCAGCTGCGGGCCGGTGCGCTTCTCCCACAGCGACACCACGATGTCGGGGTGCCGCTCGGTCATCCGGGCCAGCGTCTCGGGCAGTACGTGCCGCGACGCGGGCAGGTTGTAGCCGATGTTCAAGGTGCCCGCACGTCCCTCGGCCGTGGCCCGGGCGGACTCGGCCGCCCGTTCCATCTGCGCCACGATCTGACGTGCCTGACTCTCGAACTCCCGTCCGGCCGCGGTCAACCGCACCTCGTGCGAATTGCGCGCGACCAGTTGCACTCCCAGTGATTTCTCCAGCTTCTGCAGCTGGGCGCTCAGACTTGGCTGAGTCAGATGAAGGCGCTGCGCTGCGCGGCCGAAGTGCAACTCTTCGGCTATGGCGATGAACGATACGAGATGTCGGAACTCCATGCCAGGCCTCCTCCGCCTACCTGGAACGTTAGCGACGTCAGATAACCGAGCATGAACCGAACACGCCCAGCGGGCACCGGATCCGTTGCCGGTGCGTGAACCCCGTCGTTCCCCGGCACAGGGTGTGCTAACTCCCGTGCGTGCACCTCGCCGTTCCCCGGCACAGGGTGTGCCGACTCCCGGGGTTGGAACGCCCGCGGCGGGCTATCCGAACAGTATGCACCGCACCGTGTTCGCCGCGCTCGTCGTGGGCGCGGCACTGTTCGCCGCCTCGTGTGACTATGTGGGGGGCCAAAATTCGGCCACCAATGCCGACGACCATCCGGCGTTCGTCACCACCACCTCCGCCTCGGTCGCCACCACCCCGGTGCGCGCGCCCTCGGCCAGCTCGCCCAAGCAGATCCGGCACGTGTCGTGCGAGGACCTGCTCGGGAAACTGGACGGCATCCGCGCGCAGTCGGGTCAGCCCGGTGTCGACAAGGCCGTGGCGGACACCATCGCCGACTACCCGAACAAACCCGACTGGGCCGTGCTCACCGGCGAACAGCGGCAGGCCGCGATCGACGGCGCCCACGACGCGGCCACCGGGACGTGCCCGTAACCCTCGCCTCGACCGGGGCGAGAATTCGGGACGGGCAGTTGTGTGGGACCGCGAGTCCCATATAAACTCGGGGTAGACGCTGGAGGAGGCACCGATGACGCTGTCCGAGACCCGACGCACCGACCCCTTCGGGCCCGACTATCGGGAGACGCTGCAAGCCCTGTCCGAGGGTTCGGTGCGACGCAACTTCGATCCCTATCTCGACATCGATTGGGACGCACCGGAATACGCGATCGACCCGGACGATCCACGCTGGGTGCTGGACCCGGAGATCGACCCGCTGGGCGCGACGCGCTGGTATCGCGAACTGCCCCTGGAACGCCGCATCGAGATCGGCAAGTGGCGCATCGCCAACGCGATCAAGGTCGGCGCGGCGTTCGAGAGCGTGCTGATCCGCGGGATGATGCAGTACATCATGAAGCTGCCCAACGGGTCGGCGGAGTTCCGGTACTGCCTGCACGAGATGACCGAGGAGTGCAACCACATCCAGATGTTCCAGGAGCTGGTGAACCGCATCGGCGTGGATGTGCCGGGCATGCGCCCGATCTTCCGGGCGCTGTCGCCGTTCATCGGTGTGGCGGGCGGTTACGCGCACGTCATCCTGTTCATCGGCATCCTCGGCGGCGAGGAGCCCATCGATCACTACCAGAAGGCGCTCATCCGCGCGGGCGGGCGCATCCCCGACGCGGTGCATCGCACCATGGAGATCCACATCGCCGAGGAGGCCCGGCACATCTCGTTCGCGCACGAGTACCTGACCGTACACATCCGGCGGCTCGGCCCGGGCCGGAAGGCGGTGTGCGCCATCGCCTTTCCGCTGGCCATGCGCTGGCTGGCCGGGGAGATCATGGCTCCCCCGCGCTCGTTCGCCCGGCAGTTCGACATCCCGCGCGAGGTGATCCGCGAAGCCTTCTGGCGCGCACCGCATTCCAAGCGCGTGCTCGCGGGCTACTTCGACGACGTGCGCAAGCTCGCCGACGATCTGGGCCTGCGGACCCCGGCGGCGCGGCTGCTGTGGCGCGCGCTGGGCATCGACGGCCCGACCTCGCGCTACCGCAGCGAACCCGCCCGGCGCGCGGCCTGATTCGCGGCGAGGTCGTCGAGCAGTTCCAGCAACGGCCGGTCCGGATCGAGGGCCAGGCCGTGCGACCGGGCCACCCCGTCGAGAATGCTCCAGGCGTAGCCGGAGATCTCCGCGATGAGATCCTTGCGGCCCAGCGCCGGATCCGGATCGCGCGACCACCGGGTGACGGTGGCCTCGGTCATCGACACGATCGCGAAGGTCATGGTGTCGATCACCGGCGGGTCGGCGACCCCGACCGCCCCGGCCAGCCCGGTCACCAGCTGTTCGGCCCGCGCGGCGATGGCGGCCAGCAGTCCGGTCAGCGCGTCGCGCTCGATCGGATCGTCGGCGGCCGGTCCGCCGCGCAGGAATTCGTGCCAGCGCGGGTGATCGCCGATCCAGTCGACGACCACGCCGACCGCGCGGGCCAGGATGCGCGCGATCGACCCGGCGCCGATGTCGAGCGCGGCGTCCAGCTCGTCGACGAACCGCTCGGCGATGACCGCGCGCACCCGGCGGTCGAGTTCCTCGCGGCCCGAGAACTGGCGGTACAGCACCGATTTCGCGAGTCCGGCGCGCTCGGCGATCCGCTGCGAGGAGATCGGCGCGCCGGGCGGACCCTGTTCGATCAGCTCGATCGCGGCCTCGACGATGCGCGTGCGCCGCTCGTTGTTGTGCGGTTCCCAGCGCGCCCGGCGGCCGCCGGTGTCCACCCCCATTACGTGGCCGGGCCCGGAACCCGGCCCGTGTCGCCGTAGACGGTCAGCCAGATGGCCCGGGCCAGGCTGCGCGCCAATTGCTCGTCGGCCGACTCCGGCCGGGTGCGGCAGTGCACGGTCATGGTCCGTTCCACCATCCAGGTGAGGGTGTGCGCGGTCGTCTCGGGATCGAGGTCGGATTGGATTGCGCCCGTGCGCTGTTCGCGGGCCAGCCGATCGCGCACCGCGTCGATGAACGTGCCCACCCGGCCGAGCCAGTACGCCGCGACATCGGGGTCGTAGGCGGACAGTTCGCTCAGCGCGAGCATCAGGTAGATGTGGGTGCGGCATTCGGAGAGCATCTGGCGCATGGCCTGTTCCACCCCGGCCGGGCCGTCGGTGTGGTCGGACTGCCACCACGTCAGCGCGGCGCCGAACGCGCCGATGGTGGCCTGTTCGGCCAGCGCGATGAGGAGCTGACTCTTGTCCGGGAAGTAGAGATACAGCGTCGACCGGGCGATCTCGGCGCGTTCGGCGATGCGCTGCATGGGCAGTTCGGTGTACGGCGTTCCGTCCGACATCAGCTCCTCGGTCACCCGTAGCACACGCTGGGCGACGTCCTCGCGGCGATCTCTGACTCGGGAACGTGAGCGGGTGGTGGTGGGCACCGCACCAGCGTATCGGCCGCGTGCCACAGTCGGACAGTGTGTCGACACTGCGTTGACTTTCGGACAGTGTGTCATCACACTGTTCGACAGCACAGTCTTGTCCGTTCAACCGGGCGGAAGTCCGGGCGGACGAGGAATTTCCGATCGGTAGGTCGTCATGTTCAACACAACGAAGACGTTGCTGTCCGTAGGGATTTCGGCCGTCCTGGCGGCGGCGTTCACCGCGATGGGAACCGCACCCGCGGGGGCGGACCCGTTTCCGGCGGGGACGCCGGTCCTCACCAGTGATCTGACTCCCGAAACCCAGCAGTCCGGCCATGTGGCCGTCCCCGCGGACGATGTCATGCATCCGGATTCGTGGGTGGAGTGGTGGTACACGATGCTGCGCGATCCGGCGTCCGAGCGCACCTTCATCGCGGTGATCACCTCCGCGCCCGTCCCGGCGGTGAGCGCGGTCTTCATGTACGGCAATGGAAACGACCTGCTGTCGGCTCCGGCCGGGGGCATCCTGCCGGGCGGCGGGCTGCCGGTGCTGCCGCCCGCGAACGACGGCCTGCCCGGCGTGCGCACGATCGCGGGCGGTCTGGACTTCGATCCGGTGCGCGGCGCGTATCACCTTGTGCTGCAAGCGCCCGTGCAGGCGGATGTGTGGCTCGACGGCGCGCCGCTGCCGGGGGCGACGGGGCGGATGACCATCGACGACGGCGAGTGGATGGGCTGGAGCGCGCCGGTCGCGTCGAGCACCGTGCACGGCTGGGTGCGGAGTCCCGGCGGCGAGCGCGAGAACGTGGACGGGTGGCGCGGCTACCACGACCACAACTGGGGACATTTCACGATGGTCGATCAGCGCGCCGACGGCTGGGAGTGGGGCGTGTCGTTCGAACCCGACGGTGGCGCAACGCTGCTGGGCGGTCTGGTCCGGCGCGGCGGGCAGTGGAAGGGCACGCTGGTCGACGTGCGGCCCTCGGGCACCCGCGCGTGCGTGCCGACGACTCTCCAACTGTCGGACTGGTATTCGGGTCCGACGCCGCTGAGCGGGGCCACCTTCGCGCTGCCCGCCACGATCACCGCGGCCTGCGCGCCGCCGCCCGGGCTGCCGGGCGCGATCTCCTCCCGCGGTGAGCTCTACGGCGCGGACGCCGAATTCACCGCGACCTTCCATCTGACCGAATCGCTGGTCGCCGACGGGGGCGTGCTGGCGGCGTCGGCGGAGGCGCCCTACCGCACGGTGCCGGGGTCGTTCGGCATCTTCGAGCATGTGCGGTCGCTGGTGTCGCGGGTCGAGCAGGCCGGGCGCGAGCGGCAGGACACGGTCGTGAATCCCGAAGGGGGACAACGATGACAGGCCCGGTGTCGCGGCGGGCGATGCTGGGCGGCGCGCTGGCCGCCGGGGTCGCGGTGGCCCTGCCGCGGTCGCGCGCGGCCGCGCGGTTGGTGCCCGAGCGGCGGTCGGTGGCGGTGTTCGGCGCGGGGATGGCCGGGCTGGCCGCCGCGCACGAACTGGCCGAACGCGGGTTCGCGGTGCACGTGTTCGAGCGCAAGGCTCAATTGGGCGGTAAGGCACGCAGTTTCGGGGTGCCGGGCACGGCGACGGGCGGCCGCTCGGAGCTGCCCGCCGAACACGGGTTCCGGTTCTTCCCGGGGTTCTATCAGCACGTACCGGATTCGATGTCGCGGATTCCCCGGCCCGAACGCGGTGATACGACGCTGGATTCGCTGCGCGGGCTCGACGAGTTCCCGGGTTTCGGCGGCGGGGTCACGCTCGGGCCCGGCCAGAGCGTCGGGGGGTATCTGCCCTATCGGCAACCGGCGGATCTGGCACGGCTCGCCGATCCGGCGTACCTGGTCGCGAATGTGGCCGGGGCGCTGGCGATTCTGGTGGGCACGCCCACGCTGCGGCTGCCGGTGGAGATGCTGGACTTCACCGCCAAGTCCTTGGCGTACATGACCTCGAGCCCGGAGCGGCGGCACGGCCCGTTCGACCACATCACCTGGTGGAACTATCTGGGCGCGGACGGCAAGTCGACCTACTTCCAGAACGCGATCGTCAAGGGCACCACCGAGGACCTCGTGGCGGTGAAACCCCGGATCTGCGCGGTGGATTCGGCGGGCAACATCATCGAGGCGTTCACCTGGAACATCCTCGGCTACCGCTACGGGCCGCACGACGCGTACCTGCTGCGCTTCCTCGACGGACCCACCAGCGAGGTGTGGCTGGATCCGTGGACGCGTCACCTCGAGGGCCTCGGGGTGAGCTTCCATCCCGGGCAGGCGCTCGAGCGTTTCGACGTGGCGGGCGATCGCATCACCGGGGCCACGGTGGTGGACGGTGCCGGGCGGCGCGCGCGGGTCGAGGCGGACTGGTTCGTGTCGGCGCTGCCGGTGGACAAGGCGCGGCCGATCCTCACCGAACCCGCTGTGCTGCGGGCGGATCCGGCGTTGGAGGGCGTGAACGAGCTGACCGTGGACTGGATGAACGGCCTCCAGATCTACCTGCGCGAGCCGACCTCGCACGTGCGCGGGGTGCTGGGAACCCTCGATCATCCGTGGACGCTGAGCGCGGTCACCCAGTCGTTGCTGTGGCGGGAGGACTTCCCGCGGCGCTTCGGCGACGGCACGGTCGGCGAATGCGTCTCCGTCGACATCTCCACGTGGGACAACGGGGTGGGCACGACGCTGGTCGGCAAACCGGCGAACCGGTGCGCGAGAGATGAGGTGTTCCAAGAGGTTTGGGCCACGTTCAAGGCCCGGTTCGGCGCGGAGGAACCCGCCTTCCGCGACGCGAATCTGCACTCGTGGTACCTCGACCCAGCCATCGACGTGGATCCGGAGACCGGCGGCCTGAGCAATGACGAACCGCTGACCGTGCAGACCGTCGGCACCTGGGACAAACGCCCCGACGGGTCGACCGCGCTGAGCAACCTGTTCGTGTGCGGCGACTGGATCCAGAATCCGGGCAATGTCGCCTGCATGGAGGCGGGCAATATCGCGGGACGGGTGGTCGCGGCGATGATCGTCGAGGCCGCGGGGGTCGGCGGTGCGCCGGTGCGGATCTGGGACGACCTCACCCCGCCCGCGCTCGCGCCGTTGATCCGGATGGACGCCGACCGCTTTCGGCACGGCCTGCCCAACATCTTCGAGGACCCCACCACCGCCCTGGCCGGAATCGATTTCGCCGCAACGGTTTCCGCCGCCGTCGACAACGCGATCGGGACGCCATGACAGCCGACACCGCACCGACCGGACCCGAGCACGTCGACGCCGTCGTCGTCGGGGCGCGCTGCGCCGGATCGGCCACCGCTACCGCCCTCGCCCGCGCGGGGCGCCGGGTGGTGGCGCTGGACCGCGCCCGCTTCCCCTCCGAGACCCTGTCCACCCATCTGCTGTTTCCCGGCGCGGTCGCCGAGTTGCGGGCGCTCGGCGCGCTCGATCGCGCGGCGGCGCTGGGCGCGCCGCGGCTCACCGCCACCCTGGCGGCGCTGGGCGGGCACGAGGTGCGCGGCACCTACTCCCCCGCCGACGGCATCGACTACGGAATGTGCGTGCGCCGAACGGGTTTGGACGCGGCGCTGGTCGCCTCCGCGCGCGAGGCGGGGGCCGAGATCCGCGAACAGGCCACCGTGCTCGAGCTGTGCCGCGACGCCGACGGCCGGGTGAACGGGGTCTGCTACCGCGATCGGCACGATCGGGTGCGGGAGGTGCGCGCCCCGCTGGTCGTCGGCGCGGACGGGCGGCGCAGCCTCGTCGCCCGGCACGTCGGCGCGGATCGGCCCTATCGGCGCAGTCCGAGCGGTCGGGCGTGCTTCTTCGGGTACTGGCGCGATCGCGATCCGAGTCGCCGCCATATCGCGGCGATGTGGCGGGTCGGGCCGGAACTGGGGACCGCCTTCCCCTGCGACGACGGTCTGGTGCTGGTGTTGTTGCAGCCGCCGGTCGAGCGCGCGAGGGAGTTCCGCGGCAATCTCACCGAGGAGTATCTGCGCACGGTCGCCGCGATCGCACCGCTCGCCGAACGGCTCGACGGGTGCGAACTGGTCGGCCGCATCCGCTCCGCCACCGATATCGAATCCTATTTCCGCCGCGCCACCGGACCGGGCTGGGCGCTGCCGGGGGACGCGGGGCATTTCAAGGACCCCGTTACGGCGCAAGGGATCCGGGACGCCTTGCGGTTCGGCCGCCTGCTGGGCGAGGCCGCCGCGCCGGTGCTGTCGGACGCGGCCGCGCTGGATCGCGCCCTGGTCCGCTGGGAGCGCCGCCGTGAACGCGAATGTCTCGAGACGTACCAGTGGACCAATCAGCTGGCTCGGGGCGAGAGTCCGACGCCGCTCGAGGTCGAGCTCTATCGCGCCGGATCGCGGTCGGAGGAGTTGGCGCGGCGCATGTCCGACGTCTACGCCCGCACGATCGCGCCCGGGGAGGTGTTGGGCGCGGCCAATTCGGTGCGGCTGCTGGTGGGGGCGGTCACCCACCGTGACACCGATCTGCGGCGCTTGGCCGGGACCGCGGTCCGCGACATCCGCGGCGATGTGCTCGACCGGGCCGAGCGCTTCCGGGCCGCCTGGAGTCCGCTGCCGCCGCTGCCGAACGGATCCGGGAGCGGCGCAACGGGTTCCGACGCGGCGGCGCACCGGGCGGCGGGGTTGTCGGCGTGAGCCTCAGCCACCGACCAGGGGCACCAGATACCGGCGCGCGAAATCCCGGGCGCGGTCGATGTTCTTGATGGGGATCACCGATTCGGGAGTCTCGACCAGCGAGATCATCAGCCGGGACAGCATCTCGCCGACGATCTCCACATCGAGGTCGGCCGGTATCTGGCCCTGGGCCTGCCACAGCCGCAGCCGCGCCGCCACCCGTTCACGGGAGACGGCGATGACGTTCTCGTCGGTGAGGAACGCCGACAACTCCCCCGCCGCGGGCGACGCCCGGATGCTGCGGGTGAGCAACTTCGGCGCGGAGGCCGCGTGCACAAACGCCGCGAACACCTCCACCACCCCGTCCACGGCCGATTCGGCTCGCTCGGCGACCTCGTCGATGAGCGCGCTCACCCGCAGTGCCTCGTCGATGATGGTGAGCCGCACCAGATTCCGCTTGTGCCCGAAGCGGCGATACACCGTGGCCACCCCCACCCCGGCGGCGTCGGCGATGCGCTGCATGGTGGTGTCGGCGAAGCCGTACTCGACGAAACAGGTCCGGGCAGCGGTCACGATGCGGCGCGCGGTCGGATCGAGCTCGGCCCGCTCGGCGGGCAGTCGGCCGAGGGGTATCGCGGGTTCGGCCACCTGAGCTCCGTGGGGTCGGCGTCTTCCGGGTCGGTTCCCTTTCTATCACCGCGCTCGGGGTCAGCGCGTCTCGCCGAGGGTGAGCACCGGCTTGTCGATCGGCTGCTTCGGGCGCACCTGGTACGCCGCCGACTCGAGTTCGCGCCGCCGCATGGCCTGAACGCACTGGTGGTGCTTGCGGGCGTGGTAGGCCAGCGGGAAGTAGGTGAGACGGTCCGGCAGCACCCGGTAGGCCAGTCTGATCACCGCGAAAATCCGTGCCGCGCTCGCCTTTTCCTTGGCGGTCAGTTCCACGTCGAGCATCGCCCGGACGCGCTCGTCCATCGCCGAGACCATGGCCAGATACGTCATCCGCAGCATCGGGCGCATCGCCGCCGTCACCAACGGCCGCAGCGGCGCGGGCATTTTCGCGAGTTGCTCGGGTCCGGGCCGCCCGGCGCGCAGGTCACGTACCGCGTCGAGGGTTTGCGCGTTGGCCTCGAGGGTGGTGTCGATCATGCGGTCGAAGTAGGTCTCGAACTCCTCGTGGGTGGCCGGGTACCCCCTCATCGGCACCTGCAACAACCGCGCCAGCCGCCGGTTGTCGGTGAGCAGTTCCTCCCGCTCGGCGGTGGTGAACTCGCGCCCGATCAGCAGCGGCCCGGCGTTGATGGTGGTGATGTACGCGGTGGCGATGACCCATTGGTAGGCACCGGGATCCAGCGCGCTGATGTGCTTGCCGGTGGTGCTCGATCGCATCGTCAGCGGCTGGTGCAGCGAGCGCAGCCGCCGCCCCTCCTCGACCGCCTCGAGGCCGCCGTAGGTCCAGCGCAGCACCGAGTCCACCGAGCGGATGGCCCGGCCGCCGGGATCGGTGCGCGAGATCGAGTAGCGGTCCACCACCTCGGCGATGACCGGGTGCATGCCCTGCATGAGGAACGCCGCCGCCTCGAGCAGCAGATAGGTCCAGTGCCCGACCATCTCGGCGGTGAGCGAGTCGGGCGGGATCAGCTCGAGCGGCTCGCCGTCGACGAGCAGTCGCTGTTCCGGTGCGGTGGTCACGGTGAACTTCCTTCGGTGTCGATGCGGAACGGAATCACGGCTCACACCACGGTCAGGCCGAGGACGTACCGCAGCCGCATGTCCCAGACCTGCAACAGTGTCATCGTCCGCACGACCGCGCGCGGGGTGAGTCGATCGATCAGGCGGCCGAGGGCGAGCCAGCGCTGAAAGCGGCGCTCGTCGTCGGCGGTCCAGGGGTAACCGAGCTTCGCGCGCAACTGCGGCGGCAGATAGCCCAGCGTCATGAACAGATTCCACTCCCCCAGCAACGCCGGAACCGGGGCGGGCAGGAAGTCCAGCCGGGCGATGCCGACGAGGAAGCGGCGGGTCGGCTCGTCGAAATCGAGATGGTCGAGTTGCTGTTCGCGGTAGCGCTCGAGCGCTTCCCGGTCGGCGGGCCACAGCTGCCGGGGCACCTGCAACGTGGTCGCGAACACCGACGCGGCCTGATGGGTGACCTCCGGATCGTGAAAGGTCTTGCCGCGCCGCAACTTCCGGCTGTCGTCGAAGACCAGCGCCAGGCAGGTCGCCACCCACAGTTGCAGGGTGGGGTCGAAGGCGTTGTAGCGCACCGGACTTCGCTCGGTCGAGCGCACCTGCACGTGCGAGGCGTTCACCGCCTCCCGGTAGATGCGCCGGTCCTGGGCGTTGCCCGCGAGCGCGACCGCGATGTAGGTCATCGTGGTGCGGGCCCGCTTGACCGGGTGCTTGTGCAGGTTGCCGCTGTCGACGCGGCTCTCCATCACGCCGTAGGCGACCTTCGAATTGGCCAGCTGCATGATGACATTGGCCGAACCGTAGGCGGGTCCGAGGCCGGGTGAGAGTTCGTCGAGCAGGAATCGGGTGTCGGCGGCGTCGGCGGCGTCGCGGGCGGCCCGCCGGGTCGGCGGCGGATCGGCGGGCAGGGCATCGAGCGTCATGGCGGATCGTCCTCGGCAGCGTCGACGGGACAGGGATTCAGGGTCGGGTGGTGGTGCGCGCGGCGGCGGGGTGGCGAATCCGGTCGGGCAGCGCCCGGTCCAGCGTCCGCACCGATCGGACCAGCCGATCGAACCGCCGGGCCCGCGCCGGGGACCAGTCCAGCCCGAGGCGGTCGCGGACCGCGGGCGGCACCAGCCCGGCGGTCGACAGCCGCCACAGGGCCGCCAGCGGCAGCGCGAAACCGTTCCAGAGCGCTTGCGGCACACGCAGATTCGGCGGCACCGGCATCGGCTTGCGGTCGAGTTCGATGATCAGGTCGGTGGCGGCGTTGCGTTCGAGGACCTCGTTCGCGGTGCGGTGGTAGTAGTCCCAGAACTCGGCGCGGGTCGCGGGCACCACGCGGTCGGGGATGCGCAGCACCGCGGCCAGGTCCCGCCACTCGCGGAACACGGCCTCCTCCTTGGCTTCGTCGACGCGCCCGTCGAAGACGCGGCGCACCTCGGCGGGCCCGGCGTAGCCGGTGGCGTGCACCCACAGATAGGCGTCGGCGTTGAGCGCGTGATAGCGCCTGCCCCGCGCGTCCACGCCCGCGATGCCGCGATGCATCTCGCGCAGCCGCTGTCCCTCGGCCACCGCCGCGTCCGCGCCGTGGAAGCCCGCGACCCGCTGCGCGGAGGCGAAGGTGCGGGTGATGCGCGACCAACGGTCGCTGAGGAATTCGGAGTGGTCGATGACGCCCGCGCCGACGATCGGATGCGCCACCTCGAGCAGGATCACCGCGCGGGCGCCGAGCACGCCGCGCCAGTCGAAACCCCACCGCCAGGTGGCGGAGCCCGGACCGATCGGCCGAAGCTCAGAAGTCAATGGGGATTCTTGTTCTGCCGTGGACATTCTCCGGCTCCTCCCCCTCGGCGAGCGACCATCCGAGGTGATAGAAACAGCGACTCTGAACTATCAACACAGTGTGACACAGCTCTCCGGCGATTGATAGATCTCGCCCCCATCTCTCTCGAAGCACGGCAAATCGCCTGGGTATATGTCACTTTGGGACAATCTCCCGAATCGCCTCCGGCCCGCACCTCGGGTGTGCCACCATTCGTTGATAGATCGAGGGCCGACCGTCTATCAGGCTTTCACGCGTCGCCGACCCCGCTTCCGTCGGCGCGTATGTGAAGGCTAATTCATTCAGAGTTGACGGCTCAGAGCCTCATCGTTCGGAGGATGGGCAGGCATGGGAGCACTCGCCGAACCCGCGACGGAGCGGGTGGAATCGGTTGCGCCGCACCGGCTCACGGCCAACGTGCGTACGCTCGGCCGGGTAGTGCGGCTGGGCGCGCGCGCCACGGGAATTCTGGTGAGCGACGCCGCCGGGGGACGATTCCCGGTGCGGGAGGCGCTGATTCAGGGCTGGTTCTTCGTCTCGGTGTCGATGTGGCCCGCGATCCTCATCGCCCTGCCGATGGGTGTGGTGATCGCGGTGCAGGTCGGCAGCGTGACCGCGAACGTCGGCGCGACCTCGATGGCCGGAGCGGTCGGCGGGATGGGCGTCATGCAGCAGATCGCGCCGCTGGCCGCGGCCCTGCTGGTCGGCGGCGCGGGCGGGTCGGCGATCGCGTCGGATCTGGCCTCGCGCACGATCCGCGAGGAGATCGACGCCATGCGCACGATGGGTGTGGATCCCCAGCAGCGGCTCGTCGCGCCACGGCTGCTGGCCATGGCCGTGGTCGCGCCGATGCTGTCGGTGCTGATCATCCTGATGAGCGTGCTCGCCAGTTTCGTGGTGGCGGCGGTCGGGCAGGGCGTGGCGCCCGGGTCGTACTGGCTGTCGTTCGGCAGCTTCGCCTCGGTCACCGATCTGATCATCTGCCTCGGCAAGGCCGCGATCTTCGGGTACGTGGTCGCCGTCATCGCCAGCCATCGCGGGCTCGAGGCCAAGGGCGGGCCCAAGGGCGTGGCCGACGCGGTGAACGCCGCCGTGGTGCTGGGGATTCTGGCCTGCATGGTGATCGATCTGGTGATCACGCAGATCACCCTGATGTTCGCGCCGATGAGGTTCCTGTGATGGCCCGGCCGTGGGTGGCGACCCCGACGTCCTACCGCCCCAAGGGATTCCGCTGGACACGCGGTGCCGCACGCGCGTGGCTGCCGATCGAGGAACTCGGCCTGCAACTCCAGTTCGGCTGGGCAACCTTCCGCGGGATCGGGCACACGCTGCGCTACCATCGCAGGCACACGATCAGCATCTTCACCGATCTGGCCTGGGGCAACGGGCGTTCGGTGGTGGTGGGCGGCGGGGTGGCCCCGGTGCTGGCGATCATGGGCGTGGTCGCGGGCGGCATGGTCGGGCTCGTCGGCTACACCGCCCTGGACATGCTCGGCATCGGCCCGCTCGCCGGGGTGATGTCGGCGATCGCCAATCCGCGCGAGCTGGCCCCGCTGGTCGCCGCGGTCGGCTTCGCCGCGCAGGCGGGGTGCCGGATCACCGCGGAGGTGGGGGCGATGCGGATCTCCGAGGAGATCGACGCGCTCGAGGCGCAGGCCATCGATCCGGTGCCGTACGTGGTGTCCGCGCGGCTGCTGGCGGGCGTGCTCACGGTGATCCCCTCCTATCTCATCGCGCTGGCGCTGGGGTTCTGGACCACCGGCGTCACCGTCACCGTCGTGCACGGGCAGGGCTCGGGCGCCTACGACCACTACTTCCGAATGTTCGTCGACGCAACCGATCTCGGCTACTCGCTGGTGAAGGTCGTGGTGTTCGTCATGGTGGTCACCCTCGTGCACGCCTATCAGGGCTTCTACGCGCGCGGCGGCCCCGAGGGCGTGGGTATCGCGTCCGGGCGCGCGATCCGGGCCAGCCTGGTGCTGATCACCGTGACCGACATGGTCCTCACGGTCGTCATGTGGGGGCTGGAAACCACACTCAGCTTCTCGGGGTGAGCATGATCAGCAGAATCGACTCCGGACGCGGACCGGACGAGTGGGGGTTGCGGATCCGGGGGATCGCGGTACTCGTCGCCCTGGCGGTGGTGACGGGGGTGGCGTGGCGGTCGGCGCAACCGAATCGGAACGGGCACACCGATTTCGGGCTGACCGTCACCGCGCTCGGCGACGGGGTCGGTCCCGGTACGGGGGTCCGCCTGCGCGGGCTCACCATCGGCTCCGTCGTCGACGTGCGGCCGCAGGGGCCGGACCGGCAGCTGCTGACCGTCAGCGTCGGCGACGCGCCGCTGCGCGAACTGTCGACGGCGATGCGGGCCCGGTTCGTCTCCGCCAACGTCTTCGGCACCACGGCGCTGGAACTCATTCCGGCGCAAGGGGGTTCGCCGATCGCGCCGGGCAGCGTGCTGGATATGGCCGACGCGGTCGGCAACTACACCGTCACCCAGATCCTGCGCGACTCCGGCCGCGCGATCCTCGACGTGGTGACCGCGCAGCTGACCGTCTCCGTCGACGGGGCCGCGGCGCTGACCAGCCGCACCGCGCCGATGCTGGCCGCGGGTCTGCTGACTCTGCGCACGCTGCAACGCAATCAGAACATGCCGATGCGTGACCTGCTGCCCAAGGTCGCCGACCTCACCGAGGGCGTGGCCGCGTTCACCCCCTCGGCGCTGGGCATTCTGGACGCGCTGGCGTCGGTGCCCGAACTCGACGACAACGGCCAGGTGGGGCTGGCGCACGACACCATCGTGGAGGTGTCGAATCTGGTGTTCTCCTTCGCCGGGAAGTTCGTCGGCGCGCTCGGCCCGTTCAGCGAATCGTTCGACGTGTTGCTGGATCTGCTGGTGCCGACGAATCAGGGCCTGCGCGATGTGACCCCCGATCAGGTGCGCCGCCTGCTCGCCGGGGCCGACGGCGCGCTGCACCGCGACGGCGACCGCGTCGCCCTCGACACCGAGATCATCCTGCAGGGGTTCCCCGCCTTCGCGATGCCGCTGCGGACCGCCGGGGAGGCGCCGCGATGAAGAACGCCCGCCGATCCGCCCTGCGCCTGGCCGTGCTCGCCGTGCTCGTGGGCCTGATCGTGACGCTGATCGTGCAGGCCGTCCAGCGGCCCGTGGGCGGTGAAACCCGCACGTACCACGCGCGTTTCGCCGATGTGTTCGGTTTGCGGAACAACGCGGACGTGCGACTGCGCGGGGTGCAGGTCGGCAAGGTCACCGGAATCGAACTCGGCCCGGACGCCACCGCGCGGGTGACGTTCACCCTGCGCACCGAGTACCGGCTGCGCGACACCGACGAACTCGCGGTGAAGTTCCAGAACCTCAGCGGCCAACGGTATCTCGCACTCACCCAGGGCGCGGACGGACGCACCCTCGCGCCGGGCGAACTCGTCACCCACACCGTCGACTCCTTCGACATCACCACCGTGTTCAACGGATTGCGCCCGCTGCTGACCGAGGCCGATCCCGCGGTGTACAACCGGCTCGCGCGCAATCTCACCGCGCTGATCGAGGGCAGCGGCAACGATATGGCCCCGGTGCTGCGCGATGTGGCGACGCTGTCGTCCTACGCCGAGGACCGCACCGCGCTGATGACCGCCATCGTGGACAACCTGCAAATCGTCTCGGACAAACTCGGCGGCCGCTCGCAGAATCTGGAGGCGATCCTGCAAGTGTTCCATTCGATCTTCATGCCCATCGCCAGCCGGATGGACGAATTCCTGTCGCTGATGGACAAGGGTTCGGTGGAGCTGAGCGAGGTGGTGCGCCTGGTGGATTCGGTGTCGCTGCTGGGGCTGGGCGCGCGCGACCACGCCGACGATCTGACCCGCCGCATCGACGAGACCATCCCCGACACCCGCGAGGCGGTCCGCTCGCTGTCGCTGCTGCCGGGGCTGCTCGAGGGGCTCAACACGATGATTCCCGCCGCCGCGCCCGAATCACGGTGCGGCAACGGCGCTTTCCCGCTGCCGGTGACCGCCGCCGTGCTGCTGGCGGGGCGGCAGCTGACCGTCTGCAACGGAGGCCGATGATGATCGCCACGTTCACCCGGGTGCCCGCGCTACCGCACCGTCCGGCACTGCCGCGGATCTCGCTCGGCTCCGAGGAGGCGACCCCGCGAGCCCAGACGATCTGGGCGGTGCTCAGCCTCGTCGTGGTGACGGTGCTGCTGGCCGCGGCGGGCGTGCTGTACGTGCATCCGCCCGGGTACACCACCTATCACCTGGCGCTGCCGGAGGCCGGTGGGCTGCACGGCGGGGAGGGCGTGCGGGTGGCGGGGGTTCCGGTGGGGCGGGTGCTGGGCCTGCGGTTGCGCGGCGACGACGTGGAGATCGAGTTCTCGATGAAATCGGGTGTGCGCCTGGGCGATTCGACCTCGGTCGACGTCCGGATGCTCACCCCGGTCGGCGGGCTGTACCTGGCGGTGCTGCCCGCGGGCGCGGGACCGTTGCGCGGCGCGATCCCGGCGACGCGGGCCCGGTTGCCGTTCGTGGTCAACGATCTCGTCGCCGCCGCGAAGTCCGAGACCGACAAGGTGGACATCGACGGGCTGCGATCGAGCCTGTCCGGGGCGGCGGCCGCGGTGTCCGGCGCGCCCGACGCCCTCCGCGGTTCGGTGACCGATCTACAGAAGGTGGTGGAGCTGTTCGCCACCCAGCGCGACCGCATCCGGGAACTGGTCGCGCTGTCCGACGAATACGTCCAGGCCGTGCGCGACAATCAGGCCATGGCCGCGGAGGTGCTGCGCGCCTACGCGTTGCTGGGTCCGCAGATCGTCGCCACCCGCGCCAAGGTCAAGACCTTCGCCGACGCCACGGCCGCCATCGTCGGGACGCTGTTCGACTTCCTGTCCGGCCCCTACGCCACCAAGGTGGAACCGCTGCTGCCGCCACTCGAGCAGACCCGCGATCTGGGCGGCCAATTGCTCGCCGAGACCGACCGAACGATGCGCGCGCTCACCGAGACCGTCACCGAGCTCGGCGCGCTGGCGGGGCCCGAGGGCGCGGCGCTGATCGACCAGAGCGGGTTGACCGTGGCCGCGCCGAATCTGTGCCTGCCGCTGCCGGGGAAGGGGTGCTGAGATGAAACCGCCGTCCCGGATGTCGCTGGTGGTGGTCGCGGTGGCCGTCGTCCTCGCCACCGCCGCCACCGTGCGCTGGCAGGTCGGGCGCGCCGAGACGCGTTCGCTCTGCGCGGATTTCGACACCACCTACGGGCTCTACGACGACGCGGCGGTCACCATCCGCGGCATCACCGTCGGCAAGGTGCGCGCTTTGGAACCGCAGGGCGGTCACGTGCGGGTCCGCATGACCCTCGACGATCGCCCGCTGCCCGCGAATGTCGGTGCGGCCGTGGTCGGTTCGTCGATCCTCACCGATCGGCGGGTGGAACTGGTCGACGCGTCCTATCACGGCGGCCCGCTGCTGCCCGCCGACGCGTGCATCGCGCGGGACCGGACCCGGGTGCCGGTGAGCGCGTCGGACGCGCTGGACTCGTTCGCGAAACTCGTCCATCAGGTCACCGCACCCGACGCCTCCGGCACGCCGCCGCTGCAACGGCTGCTCACCGGGACCGATCGGGAGATGTCGGGGCTGGGCCCGACCATCAATCAGGAACTGCGGCAACTCGCCGACGCGCTGGCGCAACCGGATGCGTTGCTCGGCCACTTCGGACGGCTGCTGGACAACGGCGCGGAGTTGAGCGAATTCGTCACCGCGCAGTGGGACGACCTGAAGACGACGCTGGTCACCTTCGGCCCCGGCCTGGAACTCATCGAGCACATGCTCGGCGTGGTGAAGGTGGTGGTGGAGAAGCTCGCCCTCGCCGTCGGACCGCTGGACCGGCTGTTCGATCAGCATTTCCCGTATCTGATGGAGGCGCTGAACTCCACCATCCCCGTGATGACGCTGGTCCGCACCCGCACCGAGGAGTCCAAGGATCTGCTCGACCGCATCCCGGGGGTGATCGCCATGCTGCGCACCATGATTCAGGCGCAGCCCGGGGCGGTGGCACTGGACTATCGGGCGCCCGAGGTGAGCACCGCCGATCCCGCCGGGACCGTGCCGCTACCGCAATTGCTGGTGACCCTCGCCGGAGGCGCGCGATGATCCGTCCTGTCACCGCCGTACTGGTCGTCTTGACCGTCTTGGCCACGGCCGCATGCGGTTTCAACCCGAGCAACTACGTCATGCCCGGAACCGGGGTGGGCGGGCCCACCTATCGGCTCGATGTCGAGTTCAGCTCGCTGCTCAGCCTGCCCGCGGGCGCCGATGTGCGCAGCAACGGCACGAAAGTCGGTTCGCTGCACTCGATCTCGCTCACCCCGGCGTGCGCGGTCGCCCATCTCGACCTCACCACGGCGGTACGGTTCCCGCGCGGCACCCGCGCCGAACTGCGGCAGACCACGGTGCTCGGCGACATCTACCTGGCGCTGCTCCCGCCGCGGGGCGGCACGGCCCCGCCGCTGGGCGACGGCGACACGATTCCCTTGCGCGACACCGATCCCGGGCCGCAGGTGGAGGACATCCTGCAGCGGATCGCGCTGTTCGTCAACGGCGGCAGCATCACCCGCTTGCAGGACGCGTTCGATCGGCTCGACAGCGTGCTGCCGCGGGATCCGGCCGAGACGCGTGATCTCGCGGCGGGCATCACCGCGAATCTGCGCGACGCCGCCGCCGACACCGCCGATATCGACCGCATGCTGGCGGCGACCGATCAGCTGGCACAACGGCTCGCGGGGATGCGGGACCGGCTCGGGTTCATGTTCTCCGACACCGCGCGGCGGCGGCTCGAGCGGGTGCCGGAATTCATGACGGCGGTGCTGAACGTCGTCATCGATATCAACACCCTCACAACGGGTTTGGACTGGTTGATCCCCCGGCTCCCACATCTGAACGAATTCCTCGACAAGATCGCGCCGCTGCTGCGCGAACCCTCCCCCAGCGCGACCGAATCGCGCGGCAACGGGGCGGCGGCGATGACGTTGACGCAGGACAAGGTCATTCCGTTCCTGCTCGGCCCGAATGTGAACATCCGGCAGGTGAGCGTGGCCGGGCCCGGGGACGTCACCAAGGACGCGGTGGTGCTGTTGCAGATGATCGGAGCGCTGCGATGACCCGGATTCCGCACTGGCTGTCCGGGGTGGCGCTGGTGGTGGTGCTGGTGCTGGGCGGCAGTTATCTGGTGCTGGGCGTGCTCGATGTGGAACCCGCGCGGCAAATGCGCCACGCGACAGTGGATCTCGGCGAGAGCGGTGGGCTGCGCGGCGGCTCCGAGGTGGTGTATCGCGGGGTCACCATCGGACATGTCGACGAGATCCACGGGGTGCCGGGCGGGGTGCGGATGAGGATGTCCTACGACGCCGACTACCGGATTCCGGTCGATTCCGCCATGCGGGTCGAAACCCTTTCGGCGCTGGGCGAACCCGTGTTCGCGCTGCTGCCCAGTGGGACGGACGGGCCGTTTCTGGCCGAGGACGCGCACCTGACCGGGCCCGTGCGGATCCCCACCTCGGTGCCGGAACTGCTCGCGTCGAGTTCCACCCTGCTCGGGCAGATCGATCCGCGGCAGGCCGCGCGGCTGGTGGACACCTTCGCCCAGGCGGTGACCGGATTGGACACGGCGCTGCCGACACTGGGGCGGAGCGCGGATCTGCTGTTGGCCACGCTACTGGCGCACCAGAATTCGCTCGACACGGTGCTGCGGAATCTCATGACGGCCATGCACGATGTCGACTGGGCCAAGCCCGCGATGACCTCGGCTCCACCGCAATTGGACGGTTTCGGGGCGACGCTGGGCGTGTCGTATCGGTATCTGTTCGAGGGTTCGCGCCAGTTGCGCGGCAACGAAGTGCTGGGTTCGTGGCACGAGCAGGAGAACCAGCTCGTCGACTATCTGCAACGCCTCGCACCCGAACTCGGCGCGATCGGCGTCGCGCTGCGCCCCGTGACCCGAGCCACCGGCCCGCTGCTCGGTTCCATCGACCTCGGGACCCTGCTCGAACAGGCCCTGGCCGCCCTCCCCGGCGACCGCCTCCGCATCGCTCTCACCGCCCCGCCCCGCTGACCACCCTCGAGGAATCGCCATGTCGGACACCGATATCGAAGACCCCACGGTCGCGGCGGACGCGCCCTCCGAGACGCGGAGCGCCACCGCGTCCCGCCTGGTGCGCCGCCCCGCCGCGGCCGTGCTGGCGGCCGCCCTCGCCGCCGCCCTGACCTTCGCGGTCCTGTGGCTCACCGACGACTCCGGTGCCGAACTCGACGCCTTGCGCACGCGGCTGGACACCGAAGCCCAAGCCGAGCAGGCGGCCACCACCTACGCCCTCAATGTCTCCAAGGTCGACTACAACGCCGTCGAAACCTGGCACACGGCCTTGAACACCGGCGTCACCGAACAACTCGAAACCAAACTCGACGCCGCCGTCGGCGTGGTGGGCCCCCTGCTCACCCAACTCCAATACACCTCCACGGCAAAACCCTTGGCCGCCAGGGTCTCCCAACACAACGGTGACACGTACGTGGTCCAGGTCTTCGTGGACATGACCTCCCGCAGTCGTCAGACGCCCGACGGGGTGACGGCGACAGCGACGTACACCATCACATTGGACCGGGCGGCGCATTGGACGATCACGGATGTGGGCGGGGTGGGCGCGCCGCTGGCGGCCACGCCCGCCGCACCGGCCACCCCGGGGCGGTGACTCGCTATCACGCGACGTCGGCTGGGGTCGTCTCCCGGCTCTGGTGGAACTCGACGGCTTCGGGTAATTCGGTGAACTCCAACAGATCTCCCGCGAGTTCTTCGAGATGTTCGCGGGCTTCGACGGGTGTGGCGTAGAAGAACTCGCGACGCGGGTTCACCCGGTTGACCCGGCGGTCGTCCAAGCGCCGGTGCATCTCGGCCTCGATGCCGACGGCGTCCTCGGCGAAGAACAGGGCATGGACGTCGAATCTGAAGGGGACCGACGCATCTCCCAGTTCCCGGATCCGGTCCATGGGCTCGAGCCGCCGTGTCATTCCGATCTTGATCATGCGCTCGCCGAACGCGCCGATGTTCGAGATGACGTAGACGTAGCCCGCGCGCACGTTCGCGGCGCGATAGTCGACGTCCTCGATGGCCTTCCCGATGTCTTCCAACTTGGCGCGTGCCTGTTCGACGGCGGCCAGGTCGCCGTTGGCCTCCAGGCGGGCCAGCACATTCGCGTAATGCCGGCGCTCCTTCTCGAGCCGCTCGCGCTCGCGCTCGATTTCCTGCTGAACCTTGCGTTCCTCTCGAAGCCGCTCGCGCTCCTCCCGTTCCTTCTCCTTCTCCCGGGCGAGCATCTCCAGATAATCCGCGGTGAGTTCGAGCTCTTCGATCCGCAATTCCTGATAGTCGGAGGCGATCCGGATCGACATCGTATTTCCCAGTCGCGCAATGGTTGTCGCGACCTTCTCCAATCGGTCGATCGCTGACGCCAGTTTGTAGGGCTTCATCGACCGGACGAGATTATCCGCTTCGGCATTGTAGGCCCGGAGCATGAGCTTCGAGAAATCTCGAACGAGCTTACGTCCCTCCGCGGCCGACCCGTTGACGTTCCACGAATTCGCGCAGTGTACCGCGCCACCGTCCTGCCGGGCCATGACCTTGATCCGATCCTGGAGGCGCTTCAGTTCCTCCTTGTAGGTGATCGAGTCACTGAGCGGATGCCGATAGGTGTAGATGCCGACCTCCTGCAGGATCTCCTCTTCCTGCGTCTTCACGATCTTTCGCTCGAGGTCTTCCAAGACGAGTCGGCCCGTGTCGATCTTCTTCTGCAACCCCTCCTTCTGCCGAGCGAGTTCGACCACGTCCAAAGCTCCGAGCCGGTCCATCTCGGCCCGCAGCTCTTCCAATTCCTTTCGGAGTTGCCCGACCTCCTCGGACTTCTGTTGCGCGAAATTCCGAACGCCGAACAAGGGAACATCCGACCGCTCGTTCGACGGCTCCACTCGGTTCTGTCGCGTTTCGGGAACGGGAACGTGAACAGGAACGGGCTGCGGCTGAGTGGGGATGATCGGGGGTTCGACGAAACCCGGGTTACGACTGATGTGCTCAGTCCAACGGCGACCGTCCCAGTACCGCAACCACCTGGCATCGTAGGGGTCCTGATACCAATTCGGCGCTGGATTGTTCACCTGTCTCCTCCGTTCGAACCGGGAACGCTCGACCCGTGGCACAAGAAGATCGAATGGACCCTGGGCGGCGGCCTTCACCGGCGATCGAAAGAAATGTCGGCCGCACGACTTCCCTTGTTACGAGCTGAGTCGACCCGGGTAGTACCGTTCCAGCCGTGCGCCTGCTGTTGATGTCGGATACGCATCTGCCCGTGCGGGCCAAGCGGCTGCCGGAGCAGTTGCTCGCCGAGGTGGAGCGGGCGGATGTCGTTGTGCATGCCGGGGATTGGGTGGATGTGGCGACCTTGGAGTTGCTCGCGGGGCGGGCGCGGCGGGTGGTGGGGGTGCACGGGAACAACGACGGGGGTGAGTTGCGGGAGCGGTTGCCCGAGGTGGCTCGGGTGGAGTTGGGCGGGGTGCGGATCGGGGTGGTGCACGAGACGGGGGCGGCGAAGGGGCGGGAGGAGCGGTGTCTGGCCCGGTTCCCGGAGGTGGATGTGCTCGTGTTCGGGCACAGCCACATTCCGTGGGACAGCGTGGCGGGCGGGCGGCTGCGGTTGTTGAATCCGGGGTCGCCTACGGATCGGCGGCGGGAGCCGTATTGCACGTATATGACCGCGGAGGTGAGGGGTGGGGTGCTCGGGGCGGTCGAATTGCATCGGTTGCCGCGGGCCGGTGGGTAGGCCGGCGCGTTTCGGCGGACAATACGGACGGATCGAAAGTACTCTCGGGGTATGCGGTCGATCTGGAAGGGCTCCATCGCGTTCGGGCTGGTGAATGTCCCGGTGAAGGTCTATACCGCCACCGAGGATCATGACATCCGGTTCCATCAGGTGCACGCCAAGGACGGGGGGCGGATCAAGTACGACCGGGTGTGCACGATCTGCGGGCAGTCGGTGCAGTACGCCGACATCGATAAGGCGTACGAGTCGCCGGAGGGGGATCGGGTGATCCTCACCGACGAGGACTTCGCGAAGCTGCCGGTGGCCGAGAAACACGAGATCCCGGTGCTGCAATTCGTGCCGTCCGAACAGATCGACCCGATGCTGTTCGACCGCAGCTACTATCTCGAGCCCGACTCCAACACCCCGAAAGCCTATGTGCTGCTTGCCAAGACGCTCGAGCAGACCGACCGGGTGGCGCTGGTGAACTTCACGCTGCGGCAGAAGACCCGGCTCGGCGCGCTGCGGGTGCGCGACGGGGTGCTGGTGCTCCAGACGCTGCTGTGGCCCGACGAGGTGCGCACGGCCGACTTCGAATCGCTCGACGGGGTGGCCGAACCGCGCAAACAGGAACTCACCATGGCCGAAACGCTCGTCGACAGCATGTCCGACGACTTCGATCCGGACATGTACACCGACGAGTACCAGATCGAGCTGAAGAAGATGCTCGACGAGGCCATCGCCTCCGGTTCCAGCAAGGTCACCCGGCCCCCGGAGGCCGCGCCCACCGAGATGGACGCCGAGGTCGTCGACCTGGTCGCGGCCCTGCAACGCAGCCTCGAGGCGACCGGGCGGCGCGGCGGCGGCAAGGCCGAACCGGCCGCCAAGACGACCGCGAAGAAACAACCCGCCAAGAAGCAGCCCGCGAAGAAGGCCGCCGCCAAGAAGACGGCGAGCAAATCGTCCAAGACCTCGACCCGCAAGGGCGCGTGAGCCGGGTGGCCGCCGATATCGCCATCGTCCCGATGGGACTGGGCCACCTGCGCGAGGTCCTCGACCTCGGCGAGGAGATGTTCGACACCGACGCCAAGCCCTACACGTCGTGGTCGCTGACCTCCGTCGCCGAACATCTCGACACGCCCGACAGCTCCTGCTGGGTCGCCCTCGACTCCGACCGCGTGGTCGGCTTCGTGCTGGGCTCCATGGAGTTCGAACTGCGCGAGGACTGGGGTTACCTGGAGTGGATCGCGGTCGCCCCGGACGCGCAGGGACGCGGCATCGCCGGGCGGCTGGTCGACATCTGCTGCGCGACCCTGTTCGCGCGGGGCGCGCGCCGCATCGTCACCGATGTCGAGGCCGGGAACTCGGCGTCGGCGGGGATGATGGCGCGGCACGGGTTCAGCGAGGGCGCCACGGTCATCCTGTTCGTGCGGCCGAATCCGGAGCAGCCCGAGGCCGCCGCCGACGCCCCCGGCCTGTCCCCCACCGCCAAGCGCACCCTCGCCCGCACCGGGCGGCTGCGCGGCTGAGGGCCGGGCGCTGTTCCCGCCGAGATCTGTCGGACCTCTCGATTACGGTGTCGCCATGACCGATTCGACGATGGCGGCGATCGCCGAGGCGATGTCCCTTGGCGCACAAGGGGATCCGGCGGGCGCGCGGGAGCGGATGACGGCGCTGTGGCGCACGGTGGGCGCGGCGGGAGATCCGTTGCACCGCTGCACCATCGCGCACTATCTGGCCGACCTGTTCGATGATCCGGCCGAGGCGCTCACCTGGGATGTGCGCGCCCTCGACGCCGCCGAGGCGCTCACCGACGAGCGGGTGCGCGCCCACCACGAGGGGCTCAGCGTGGCCGGGTTCTATCCGTCGCTGCATCTGAACCTGGCCGACAACTTCCGCCGCCTCGGTTCGTTCGACGCGGCGCACCGCCATCTCGAACAGGCCCGCGCCGGGACGCCCGCGCTCGCCGACGACGGATACGGTTCGGTCGTGCGGGCCGGGATCGCGAATGTCGAAGCGGCCCTTGCCGACAAGTCGACCGACCGGTTGCCGAGCCACTGACCGTCAGCCCGCGGCGCGCTTCTTGCCCTCGGTGAAGAAGTCGATGAGCGCGGCGACGGTCGGCACCTCCTCGCGCAGCCGTTTGGCGCCGAAGGGCGCGTTCCAGAACGCGCCCTCGCGGCGGCTCCACGGACCGACGTAGGCGTACGGTCGGGGGTCGTCCCAATCCCCCGGCGACACACCGTAATTGGTCTGATCGACGGCGACCGACAGATCGAAGTGCTCCGGCCACAGCGTCGGGGCCTGTTCGGCGAAGCGGCGCAGCGCGGTGTCGCCGAGGGCGAACCAGTCGTGGATCCGGTCGGCCGCCTCGGAGTCGAGGCCGAACACCTCCCCGGGATCCATATGGGTGCCGTCGCTGTACAGGCCCGGCGGCGGGCCGGCCGCCTCGAATCCGGCCCGTTCGGCCAGATCCTCGTAGCTGCCGTGCAACGGGATGCGGCCCTCGGGCCACACCAGGTCGGTGCCGACCACCGAGACCGGCCATTTGACCCCGGCGAAGCCGCCGAGCACGACCCGCATTCGGACCGTACCGAACCGCCGGTACTGCGGACCGGCGATCAGCAGCTCCGACACCGCGTGCAGGGCGAAGCGAGTGTCTTCATAGGTGAGCTCGTCCACCCGACCATCATCACCGCATCGGGCGTCGCGTTCGCGGGATTACGTCGGGTTGCCGCGTGTTTTCGGCGCATTTCGCTCATACTGATCGGCGGGCTCACCGGTTAGCCGCGGTTCCGACACTGTTCCACCCGGTCGTTGCGCTCACCTTGTTCACATCCATCATCGTCGGAGGCCCTCGAATGACCGATCCGTATGCCCAGCAACCCTATCCACAGCAACCCGGCCAGTCCGGCGGCTATCCGCAGCAACCGGGGTACGGCACCCCGCCGCAGGGTTACGGCCAGCCGCAGCCCGGCTACGGCGGCCAGCCCTACGGCGGTCAGCCCGGGTACGGGGGCCAGCCCGGCTATCCGCCCGCGCCCGGCTACCAGCCCTACGGTCCCGCCGCCCCCTATGCCAGCTGGGGTGCCCGTGTCGGCGCGTTTCTGATCGACTACCTGATCGTCGGCGTGCCCGCCGGCATCCTCTACGGCATCGGCATCGCGGTCGGCTCCTCGGGCATGACGTGCACCAGCGACGACAGCCTCGACTCGTACAACACCACCTGCACCGGCGGCGGCCTGTCGGCGGCCGGCGTCATCCTCCTCCTGCTGGGCGGCCTGTACGCGCTGATCGCGACCCTGTGGCTGCTCTACCGCGAGGGCACCACCGGCCAGACTCCGGGGAAGCAGGTCGCCAATATCCGCCTGGTGCGCGAGGCCGACGGCCAGCCCATCGGCTTCGGCATGGCCATCGTCCGCCGCATCGCCCACATCGTGGACGCCATCCCGTGCTACATCGGCTACCTGTGGCCGCTGTGGGACGAGAAGCGCCAGACGTTCGCGGACAAGATTCTCAGCACGATCGTGGTCAAGGTCTAGGTTCCGCGGTTCGGGTACGCCGCCGACGCGGGGGTCGGCGGCGTTGTCGTATCACGGGGAATCTCGTTGCGGCCGTCGGCTTTCGGGGCGGATCCGGCCCAGCAGATCCCATTCGAGTTCCGCGAGGCGACGAGCGTCGGCGCCCGTCCCGGCGACGGCTTCGGCGGCGAGATCCAGGCCGAGCTCGAGCGTGAGCAGGACCGTCCACCACCGGAACCGCTCGATATCGAGGACTCCCCCGACCTGTTCGTACCCGTGCCGGAACGGTTCGCGACCGGCGAACCCGCCGAATTCGGCCCGGTCGTTGCCGAAGCGCCACACCCGCAGCGCGGCCCGGGCGACGTCCCGCATGGGATCACCGAAGCGCCGCGCCTCCTCCCAGTCGAGCACCGCGCGCAGCCCGTCGCCGTCGACGATGAGATTGCCGGTCCGCATATCGTTGTGCAGCAGCACCTTTCGCGCCGGTGGGCCGGGCACCCGATCGCGCAGCCAGCACAGCGCCAGGTCGAAGACCGGGCGATCCAGGGGTAGGTCGGCCACGCCGCCTTCGACCGCCGCCAGGTGCGCGCGGACGGGGTCCGCGGTAGGTGATGTCGGCGTGAAATGTGTTGTGGCTCCGGGGAATTCGGCGGCGGTGGGCAGCGCCGCCGGGGCGGTGTGCGGGTCGATGGCGTGCAGGCGGCCCATGGCCTTGCCGAGTTGAGCGGTCAGGCGTTCGCCGATTCCCGCGGCGCGGACGAGCCGGAAGACCTTGCGCGGCAGTGTTTCCCCGTCCACGAGCTCGGCGACGAGGAAGGGCGCCCCGACGTACTCGGGATCCGTGCATGTGGCGACGATCGGAGGGACGGGAACGCCGTGTTTGCGGGCCAGTTCCCGAGTTTCGGCCTCCACATCGACCGGTAGACGCCGGACCGGGCCGGGTACGAACGTCGCCACGAGGCGTCGGCAGTGTCCGCGCCGCTGCGCGTCGAAGGCGATGGTCCGACGACGCGCACCCACCGACAGTTGCCGAATGTTGGAGACGGCCACGGTCTCCCCGAACTCGGCGGTCAGGAATCGACCCAGCCCGCCCGCGACATTCCCCGTCATCGCCCCTCCCGACGGCGGTCCCCCACCTGTACGACGGGCGGACTCCCGCAAACGCCCCTGGGACACAAACGATCTCGAATCACCGTCGCGGCCGTTCGGTACTGCATCATTGCCCTCCCTCACACCTGATTTCAGGATGCCACCAACAACCGGACCGGCCACCCGGATTGACCCGAAACGCGAACGCACTCTTGCGCCCCGGTACTCGCGGCGGCCCCACCCCACCGGCCGACCGAACAGCGCCCGAGAGTTGCGGCCCGGTGCCCATGGCGGCCGCACACCGACCAGCGGCCGCACGCCCGCCCGACAGTTGCGAGCCGATGGTCGGGATGGCCGAATCCGGCGGTGGCAACGGTGGTCAGCCCGTGCGGGCCGCGGTACTCGCGGTTCGGCGGGCCTCGATGCGCCACGCGGGTCGGCGGACGCCCGCGCCCAGGCGCTTGCCCCAAGTCGAGCCGCTGGCAACGACTTCCGGGCCGGACAGGGGGTGAATGTCGGTGATCGTCAGGCCATGGGACGCGTAGGGGGTGACGAGGGCCGTCAGCTGGTTGGGGTCGTCGAGGGCGGACAGGCCGGAGCCGTGGTCGCGATCGGTGACCGAGACCCGAATGGTCAGTGTCGCATCGGATTTCATGATGCGGGTGAGTTCGCCCAGCATCACCGAGTCGGCGGTGAGCAGGCCGCGCAGCAGGGAGCCCCACGGAAAATCGATCGTCACGGCATCGGCCGCCGCGTCGAGTTCGCGCGGGAGTCGCTCCGCCGCCGCGACGACGAACAGCGCGTTGGGCACTTCCCCGCGCAGGATCCGTCGAGAGGTCTCGACCATTCCGGCCGCGTGGGCGTCGATGCCGATCGCCAACCGCTCCGGGTCGGCGGCCGCGGCGGCGCGCACCGCCCGTCCGTCCCCGGTGCCGAGATCGACCAGCACCCTGGCGTACCGGCCGATCAACTCCTCGGCTTAACCGATGTCCACGTCGCGAATTCGCTTACCGCACACGATCTTCATGTCCGCGACGCTAGCCGTCGAGGCGCGGCGCCGCATCCGAATTTCCGGTGCGTCAGTGCGCGTTGTCGGTGCAGGCCGACAAAACCACCTGCGCCGCACGGGGTTCCGCGCTGCCGAGGTCGGGGAAGGGTGGGGCGCTCAGGCCGAGGGAGTCGACGGCGGCCTGCTCGGCCTCGGTCTTGGTGGGGGCCCAGGACCAGCCGAAGCGGTGGTCGGCGCCCTGGGCGACGGCGGCGCAGGCGTTGACGAAACGGACCACGACCTGGCAGTCGTAGACGGCGCATTTGACATTGGCCCCGGCGTCGGCGAGCGGCTGGCTGGGGTAGTTGACCGCGTAGGACACCGTGCCGCTGCTCGGGGAGAGCGACATGGCGCCGTACAGGTCACCGGGCGCGGCGTGCGCGGGCGCCGCGCCGATGGTGGCGAGTGCCGCGACCGCGGGGGCGCCGAGCGCCCAGGCGGCCTTGTGCAGCGATGGCATAGAGATTCCTCCCCGTACGTGATGGCGAACGGGTTGAATCTTCCTCGACCGCGCGCGGTCTGTCCAAAGAAACGGGGCTAAACGGTGAAGCCCAAGGCGCGCAACTGTTCCCGGCCGTCCTCGGTGATCTTGTCCGGACCCCACGGCGGCATCCAGACCCAGTTGATCTTCAGATCCTCGACCAGGCCGCTGCGCACGAGCGCGTTGCGGGACTGGTCCTCGATGACGTCGGTGAGCGGGCAGGCCGCCGAGGTGAGGGTCATGTCCAGCACGGCGGTGTCCTCCTCGACCCGCATGCCGTACACCAGGCCGAGATCGACGACATTGATGCCGAGTTCGGGATCGACGACGTCGCGCATCGCCTCCTCGATGTCCTCGAGCTGGCGCAGTTCCTCGTCGGTGAGCTGCTGCTCGGGCGCCGGTGTCTCACTCATGACGTTCCCCATTTCCCATCGCGGGCTTGGTCTCCTGCGCGGAGGTTATCCGGACCACGGCGTCCTTGAACGCCATCCAGCCCAGCAGCGCGCATTTCACGCGCGCCGGATACTTCGACACCCCGGCCAGCGCGATGCCGTCGCCGAGCACGTCCTCGTCACCCTCGACGGTGCCGCGGCTGGAGATCATCTCGCTGTAGGCGTCGACGACCTTCAGCGCCTGCTGCACCGGCAGGCCGATCACCTGATCGGTGAGGATCGAGGTGGCGGCCTGGCTGATCGAGCAGCCCTGGCCGTCGTAGGAGACGTCGGTGACGTCGCCGTCCTCGCCGATCGCGACGCGCAGGGTCACCTCGTCACCGCAGGTCGGGTTCACGTGGTGCACCTCGGCACCGTACGGCTCCCGCAGCCCGCGGTGATGCGGGTGCTTGTAGTGGTCCAGGATGACTTCCTGGTACATCTGCTCCATGCGCATGGTCTATGCAACTCCGAAGAAGCTCTGTGCCTTCCGCACCGCGGCGACCAGCCGATCGACCTCGTCGAGGGTGTTGTACACCGCGAACGAGGCGCGCGCGGTGGCGGCGACGCCGAAGCGCCGGTGCAGCGGCCACGCGCAGTGGTGCCCCACCCGCACGGCCACGCCCTCGTCGTCGAGCACCTGACCCACGTCGTGGGCGTGGATCCCGTCGACCACGAACGACACCGCGCCGCCGCGCTCGACCGCCTCGGTCGGCCCGATGACGCGCACGCCGTCGAGCGCGCCGATCCCCTCGAGCGCCGCGGCCGTGAGCGAATGCTCGTGCGCGGCAACGTTTTCCATGCCGATGTCGGTCAGGTAGTTCACCGCGGCGCCGAGCCCGACGACCTGCGAGATCATCTGCGAGCCCGCCTCGAACCGCTGCGGCGGCGGGGCGAAGGTGCTGTGGTCCATGTAGACGGTCTCGATCATCGAGCCGCCGGTGATGAACGGCGGGGTGTCCTCGAGCAGGGCGCGCCGCCCGTAGAGGATGCCGATGCCGGACGGGCCCAGCATCTTGTGCCCGGAGAACGCCGCGTAGTCCACCCCCAGCTCGCGCAGGTTCACCGGCGAGTGCGGCACCGACTGGCAGGCGTCGAGCACCACCAGCGCGCCGACTTCCCGTGCGCGGCGGACCAATTCGGCCACCGGCGCGACCGCGCCCGTGACATTGGACTGATGGGTGAACGCGACCACCTTCGTCGCGGGCGACAGCTCGAGCGAGTCGAGATCGATGCGGCCGTCGTCGGTGACCCCGTACCACTTCAGCGTCGCGCCCGTGCGCCGGGCCAGCTCCTGCCACGGCACCAGATTGGCGTGATGCTCCAGCTCGGTGATGACGATCTCGTCGCCGGGACCGACCCGGTGCGGGAAGCGGTCGTCGGAGAACGCGTACGCCACCAGATTCAGCGATTCGGTGGCGTTCTTGGTGTAGACGATCTCGTCCGCGCCGACCCCGACGAAGCCCGCGATCAGCGCGCGCGCCGCCTCGTACGCCTCGTTGGCCTCCTCGGCCAGCTGATGCGCGCTGCGGTGCACGGCGGCGTTGTGTTCGAGCAGGAACGCCCGCTCGGCGTCGAGCACCCGCAGCGGACGCTGCGCGGTCGCACCGGAATCCAGGTACGCCAACGGTTTTCCGTCGCGCACGGTCCGGCTCAGGATGGGGAAGTCGGCCCGGACCCGCGCGACGTCGAGGGTACCCACGGTGGTGGTCATATCAGGCTCCCGCGGTGGCTGTCTGGGTGAAGCGCACGTACCCGTTGGCGTCGAGCTCGTCGGCGAGTTCGGGGCCGCCCTCGGCCACGATGCGCCCGCCCACGAACACGTGCACGAACTGCGGCTGGATGTAGCGCAGGATGCGGGTGTAGTGGGTGATGAGCAGGATGCCGCCGTTCTCGCGCTCGGCGTAGCGGTTCACGCCCTCGGACACGATGCGCAGCGCGTCGACGTCCAGGCCGGAATCGGTCTCGTCGAGGATGGCGATCTTCGGCTTCAGCAGGCCCAGTTGCAGGATCTCGTGGCGCTTCTTCTCACCGCCGGAGAAGCCCTCGTTGACGCTGCGCTCGGCGAAGGCCGGATCGATCTCCAGCTCGCCCATCGACTCCTTGACCTCCTTGACCCAGTGCCGCAGCTTCGGGGCCTCGCCGCGCACGGCCGTGGCCGCGGTGCGCAGGAAGTTCGACATCGACACGCCGGGCACCTCGACCGGGTACTGCATGGCCAGGAACAGGCCCGCGCGGGCGCGCTCGTCGACGGACATGGCCAGCACGTCCTCGCCGTCGAGGGTGATCGAGCCCTGGGTCACGGTGTACTTGGGGTGGCCCGCGATCGCGTAGGACAGCGTGGACTTGCCCGAGCCGTTGGGGCCCATGATGGCGTGCGTCTCACCGGATTTCACGGTGAGGTCGACGCCCTTGAGGATCTTGATGGGCTCGCCGGACTCGTCGGGATTGGCGACCTCGACGTGCAGGTCCTTGATTTCGAGGGTGGTCATCGGGAGTGGGTGTCCTTCGTAGTCGGGGGGTTCAGGCGCCGATGGCGGCGAGTTCGGCCTCGATGGCCGTCTCGAGCCGCTCCCGGACCTCGGGAACCGCGATCTTCTGGATGATCTCGTGGAAGAAGCCGCGCACGACCAGCCGTCGCGCCGCCTCCTCCGGGATACCGCGGGCACGCAGGTAGAACAGTTGCTCGTCGTCGAAACGCCCGGTGGCCGAGGCGTGTCCGGCGCCGACGATCTCGCCGGTCTCGATCTCCAGGTTCGGCACCGAGTCGGCGCGCGCGCCGTCGGTGAGCACCAGGTTGCGATTCACCTCGAAGGTGTCGGTGCCCTCGGCGGCCGCGCGGATCAGCACATCGCCGACCCAGACGGTGTGCGCGTCGGGCTTGTCCGAGGCCGGATTGCCTTGCAGCGCACCCTTGTACAGGACGTTGGACTTGCAGTGCGGCACCGCGTGATCCACGAGCAGGCGCTGCTCGAAGTGCTGACCGTCGTCGGCGAAGTACAGGCCGAGCAGTTCGGCGTCGCCGCCCGGGCCGTCGTAGCGCACGGTGGCGGTGAGCCGCACCAGATCGCCGCCGAGGGTGACGTCGATGTGGCGCAGGGTGGCGTCGCGGCCCAGCTTGGCGTGATGGGCGGCGGCGTGCACCGCGTCGTCGGCCCAGTCCTGCACGGCGACCACGGTGAGCTTGGCGCTGTCGCCGAGCACGAATTCCACGTTCTCGGCGTAGGTTCCGCTGCCGCGCTGATCGAGCACGACGGTCGCGACGGCGAAGGCGCCGAGCCGGATCTGCAGGTGGCCGTAGGCCGTTCGGCCCTCGCCCGGACCGGTGACGGTGATCGTGACCGGCTGGGCCACCTCGACCTCGGACCCGATCGACACGATCGTCGCCCGCTCGAAGCCCGAATAGGCTTGCGCCGCAACGCGATCGGTGGGCACCCCGGCCGCGCCGAGGCGGGCGTCGGCGCGGTCGACGGTCTCGGTGGTGACGCCGTAGGCCGGGGTCACCTCGACCGTGACCTCGCCGTCGCGCACGGCCGTGCCGTCGTGCAGGCCGCGCAGCCGCCGCAGGGGCGTGAACCGCCACGCCTCGTCGTGACCGGAGGGCACCTCGAAGGCGTCCACGTCGAACGACGCGAACAGCTCACCCTTGTTGACGGCGATCGCGCGAGCCTCGGCGGCCTCGGCGACGTTCTCGACCGGCATCAGCCGACGGCTCCTTCCATCTGCAGTTCGATCAGGCGGTTCAGCTCGAGCGCGTACTCCATGGGCAGTTCCTTGGCGATCGGCTCGACGAAGCCGCGCACGACCATCGCCATCGCCTCGTCCTCGGTGAGGCCGCGGCTCATCAGGTAGAACAGCTGGTCCTCGGAGACCTTGGAGACCGTGGCCTCGTGCCCCATCGTGACGTCGTCCTCGCGGATGTCGACGTAGGGGTAGGTGTCGGAGCGGCTGATCGTATCCACCAGCAGCGCATCGCATTTCACGGTCGACTTGGAGCCGTGGGCGCCCTTGTTGACCTGGACCAGGCCGCGGTAGGAGGCCCGGCCGCCGCCGCGCGCCACCGACTTGGACACGATGGTCGAGGAGGTGTGCGGCGCCAGGTGCAGCATCTTCGCGCCGGTGTCCTGGTGCTGGCCCTCGCCCGCGAACGCCACCGACAGCACCTCGCCCTTGGCGTGCTCGCCGGTCATCCAGACCGCCGGGTACTTCATGGTGACCTTGGAGCCGATGTTGCCGTCGATCCACTCCATGGTCGCGCCCGCGCCCGCCTTGGCCCGCTTGGTGACCAGGTTGTAGACGTTGTTCGACCAGTTCTGGATGGTGGTGTAGCGACAGCGGCCGCCGTCCTTGACGATGATCTCCACGACCGCGGAGTGCAGCGAGTCGGACTTGTAGATCGGCGCGGTGCAGCCCTCGACGTAGTGCACGTAGGCGCCCTCGTCGACGATGATCAGGGTCCGCTCGAACTGGCCCATGTTCTCGGTGTTGATCCGGAAGTAGGCCTGCAACGGGATGTCGACGTGCACGCCCGGCGGCACGTAGATGAACGAACCGCCCGACCACACGGCCGTGTTCAGCGCGGAGAACTTGTTGTCCCCGGCGGGGATGACCGAGCCGAAGTACTGCTTGAACAGCTCCGGATGCTCCTTGAGACCGGTGTCGGTGTCGAGGAAGATCACGCCCTGGGACTCGAGGTCCTCGCGGATCTGGTGGTAGACCACCTCGGACTCGTACTGGGCGGCGACACCGGCGATCAGCCGCTGTTTCTCCGCCTCGGGGATGCCCAGCTTGTCGTAGGTGTTCTTGATGTCCTCGGGCAGCTCGTCCCAGCTGGCGGCCTGCTTCTCGGTCGAGCGCACGAAGTACTTGATGTTGTCGAAGTCGATGCCGTCGAGGTTGGAACCCCAGTTGGGCATGGGCTTGCGATCGAAGATGCGCAGCGCCTTGAGGCGGATGTCGAGCATCCACTCGGGCTCGTTCTTCTTGGCCGAGATGTCGCGCACGACCTCCTCGGACAAGCCGCGTTTGGCACTGGCACCGGCGACATCGCTGTCAGCCCAGCCGTAGCCGTACTTGCCCAGCGAGGCGATGGCCTCCTCCTGGGACAGCGGCTGCACCGGGTCGGTGGTCGTCGTCATTCGGCACTCCTTCCGGAGTCGATCGTGGTTTCCGCCGCGGGCTGGGCAGCGGACTCGTCGGAGTTCAATACGAGCAGCGGGACGTGGGTGGTACAGGCGCAGTCGCCGTTGGCGATGGTGGCCAGGCGTTGCACATGGGTGCCGAGCAGTTCGCGGAACGCCTCCAGCTCGGCGGCGCACAACTCCGGAAACTCCTCCGCCACATGGGAAACCGGGCAGTGGTGCTGGCAGATCTGCACGCCGGTGCCCACCTTGCGGGTGGACGCGGCGAAACCGGCCTCGGTGAACGCCTCGGCGATCTCGTCGGCCTTGTCGGCGGTTGCCTCGGGGGTGGGGGTCTGCCGGGCGAGCCGATCGACCCCGGCCACGATCGTGGCGACCCGCTGCCGGGCGAAGTCGACGATGGCCTGGTCGCCGCCGAGCGCGCGCAGCTGACGCATCGCCGCGCCCGCCAGATCGTCGTAGGCGTGGCCCAGCCGACCGCGACCCGCGGCGGTGAGCTGGTACTGCTTGGCGGGACGGCCGCGGCCCTTCTGCTGCCACGGCGCGGACCGCGCCGCGCGCGCCTCCCCGGATTCGATCAGCGCGTCCAGGTGCCGCCGGACCCCGGCCGGGCTCAGGCCCAGCCGCTCGCCGATGGCGGTCGCGGTGATCGGGCCCTCTTCCAGCAGCAGCTGGACGACGGCCGCCCGGGTGTGCCCCTCGGTCCCGGGCACGGCAGTGGACCGGGCGCCCTCTCGGCGCCCGGTTTCCGCCTCCGCGTTCCGCAAACCCACGGTTTTCACAACATCAGTGTGACGGAATTCCTTCCCGGGTTCCAGTAAGGGTGCCCTGACCGGCGGCGATCACACCGCTCCCGCCTGCGCGTTCGACCCGGGAATGTGACCGTTTCCGCAGCTGGACGAAAAGGCTACCGGGACCGTATCCGCCCGTCGCGGCACGGTTCCCGGAAAGGGGTCGCGGCGAACTAGGCTCTGCAGGCGTGGTGGGTACCGAGGGCGCGCGGCGCAGCATCGTGGAGTGGGGACGCCGCGCGTTGGGTCTGGACGTGCCGCCCGCCGATCACACGATCGCGGTGCTGCACAGCGTCGAGTCCGAGGTGCCCGGCCTCGACGCGCGCGAGACGCGCCAGCTCGGCCGGATCCGGCTGCTCGGCGCGACCGGGACGGTGCTGATCGGCATCAGCGCGCTCGGCGTGGCGGCCCAGCCGGTATTGCAGAATCCGGTCTCCGGCGTGCGGGTGATCGGGGTGTTCGCGCGCTGGCAGACCTCCTCGCTGGCGCTGTCGATGATCGGCACGGTGCTGGTCGTGATGGCCTGGTTGTTGTTGGGGCGCTTCGCCGTCGGCGGTTTCGGCGGCGGGCCCGTGCACCGGCTGACCCGGTCCCAGCTCGACCGCACGCTGCTGCTGTGGATCCTGCCGCTGTCGGTCGCTCCCCCGCTGTACTCGACCGACGTGTACTCGTATCTGGCGCAGAGCGAGATCGCCAAGCGCGGAATGGACCCCTATCAGGTCGGTCCGGCGCAGGGCCTCGGCGTCGGCAATGTGCTGACGATGAACGTGCCCAACATCTGGCGTGAGACGCCCGCGCCCTACGGTCCGCTGATCCTGTGGATCGGGCGCACGATCTCCCATCTGACCGGGGACAACATCATCATCGGGGTATGGGCGCACCGGCTGCTGGCGCTCGGCGGCGTGGCGCTGATCGTGTGGGCGCTGCCGCGGCTGTCGCGGCGCTGCGGGGTCGCGGGGGTGAGCGCGCTGTGGCTGGGCGCGGCCAATCCGCTGGTGCTGTTCCACCTGGTCGCGGGCGTGCACAACGACGCGCTGATGCTCGGGCTCATGCTCGCGGGCATGGAGTTCTGCCTGCGGGCGATCTGCGACGACGACGGGCTGGGCCGCCGCGGATTCGATCGGCGGGAGTGGACGCTGTTGATCTTCGGCGCGGTGGTCATCGCGCTGTCGTCGACGATCAAGATCACCTCGTTGATCACGCTCGGGTTCGTGGGCATGGCACTGGCGCGGCGCTGGGGCAAGGGGTTGCGGCCGGTGCTGGCCGCGGCCGGGCTGCTCGGTGTGATCGCTTTGGCCACAACGCTTTTCGTGAGTCTGGCGAGCGGGTTGGGCTTCGGGTGGCTGTTCACCCTCAATACCGCGAACGTGGTGCGCAGCTGGATGTCGTTGCCGACGCTGGTCGGGATCATCACCGGGTTCGGCGGGGTGCTGCTGGGATTGGGCGATCACACCACGGCGTTGCTGAGCATCACCCGGCCGATCGCGCTGGTGGTCGCGGCGTTTTTGACCCTGCGGATGCTCATCGCGACGTGGACGGGACGGCTGCCCGCGGTGGGCGCGCTCGGGGTGTCGCTGGGCGCGATCGTGCTGCTGTATCCGGTGGTGCAGCCGTGGTATCTGCTGTGGGCCATCGTGCCGCTGGCCGCGTGGGCGACCACGCCCGCGTTCCGCGTTCCGGCCGTGGCGTTCTCGGCGGTGGTGAGCGTGATGCTGATGCCGCGCGGCGCGGACTACGGGGTCTTCCAGATCATCGAGGCGGCGGTGGCGACGGTCGTGGTGTCGCTGTCGTTCATAGCGCTGACGCGGAACCTGTTGCCGTGGCGCAAACCCGCGGGGGTGTCTGCTCCGTCACAGCGGGCGGCGGCCTACGGTATCTCCTCGTGAGCGCACCCTCGCAACCCGCTGTCAGCGTGGACGGCGTCGTCAAACGATACGGCGACGTCACCGCGGTCGACGGCATCAGCTTCGAGGTCCGCCCGGCCGAGGTGCTCGCGCTGCTGGGCCCGAACGGCGCGGGCAAGACCACGACCGTCGAGATGTGCGAGGGCTTCAAATCCCCCGACGCCGGGCGCGTGCGGGTGCTGGGCCTGGATCCGATCGCCGACTCCGACGCGCTGCGCCCGCGCATCGGGGTGATGTTGCAGGGCGGCGGCGCGTATCCGGGGTCGCGGGCCGGGGAGATGCTCGATCTGGTCGCCTCCTACGCCGCCGATCCGCTGGATCCGGACTGGCTGCTGGCGACGCTCGGGCTGCACGAGGCGCGCCGCACGCCGTATCGGCGGTTGTCCGGCGGGCAACAGCAACGTCTCGCCCTGGCGTGCGCGCTGGTGGGACGGCCGGAACTGGTGTTCCTCGACGAGCCGACGGCGGGTATGGACGCGCAGGCGCGGCATCTGGTGTGGGAGCTGATCGACGCGCTGCGCCGCGACGGGGTGGGCGTGCTGCTGACCACGCACATGATGGACGAGGCCGAACAGCTCGCCGACCGGCTGATCATCATCGATCACGGCCGGATCGTGGCGGCCGGGACGCCCGCCGAGGTCACCTCCACCGGCGCGGAGGGGCAGTTGCGGTTCACCGCGCCGCCCAAACTCGATCTGCGGCTGCTGGAAACGGCTCTGCCGGAAGGCTTCTCGCCGACCGAGACCGCGCCGGGCGCGTATCTGCTGCGCGGCGACATCACCCCGCAGGTGCTGGCCACCGTGACGGCCTGGTGTGCGCGAATCGACGTGCTGCCCAGCGATATTCGCATCGATCAGCGGCGGCTCGAGGACGTCTTCCTGGAACTGACCGGGCGGGAACTGCGCGGGTGAGGAGTACAGCCGTGACCACCGAGACCGACCGTTTCGCGCCGGGCACCTTCACCCCCGATCCCCGGCCCGCGCCGCGCGCGGCGATGCTGGCGGCGCAGACCCGGATGGAGCTGATCCTGTTGTTGCGCAACGGGGAACAGCTGCTGCTGACGATGTTCATCCCGATCGCGCTGCTGATCGGGCTGACGCTGCTGCCGATCAGCGGACTGGGCGAGCATCGGGTGGATCGGATCGTTCCCGCGGTGATGATGGTGGCGATCATGTCGACCGCGTTCACCGGACAGGCCATCGCGGTGGGCTTCGACCGCCGGTATGGGGCGTTGAAACGCTTGGGCGCCACCGCGTTACCGCGCTGGGGCATCGTCGGCGGCAAGTGCGCGGCGGTGCTGATCGTGGTGGTGTTGCAGTCGATTCTGCTGGGGCTCATCGGGGTGGCGCTGGGCTGGCGGCCCTCGCTCGGCGGGCTGGTGTGCGGCGCGGCCGTGATCGCCTTGGGGACGGCCACTTTCGCGTCCCTGGGTCTGCTGCTGGGCGGCACGCTCAAGGCCGAGGTGGTGCTGGCGCTGGCGAACATCCTGTGGTTCGTCATGCTCGGCACGTCGAGCCTGGTCTTCGCCGCGGAGAACGTCCCGCACTGGCTGAGCCTGGCCGCCCGCGTGGTCCCCTCAGGCGCACTCGCCCAAGCCCTCGAACAGGCCCAGAAACTGACCGTCGACTGGTACGGCCTGATCGTCCTGACCGCCTGGGGCCTCCTCGCGGCCACCCTCGCCACCCGCTGGTTCCGCTTCGAATAACCCCCACCCTGTACGGCAACCCCAGCCGCACCCTTTATTCGGATCCGCACCCCTTGCAGACCCCTGAAACGGGTGCGGATCCGAATAAGGGGTGCGGCTGGGTTCGTAAACCTGGGGTCAGTCGAGGGCTTCGCGGAGGGTGCGGAATTCGGCGGCGAGGGCGTCGATGGTGTAGTGGGCGTTGAGGCCGCTGGGGTTGGGGAGGACCCAGACCTCGGTGTCGCCCAAGGGGTCCGGTTGGGGGCCGACGACGGTGCGGGGGCGGGCGAAGGCGGTTCGGTAGGCGCCGAGGCCGAGGACGGCGAGGACGCGGGGGCGGTAGGTGGCGACGCGGTCGCGGAGGGCGACGCCGCCCGCGCGGAGTTCGTCCTTGGTCAGTTCGTCGGCCTTGGCGGTGGTGCGGGGGGCGACGTTGGTGATGCCGAGGCCGAGGTCGAGCAGGGCCTGCTGCTCGTCGGGGCGCAATTGCCGTGGGCTGAAACCGGATCGGTGCAGGGCGGGCCAGAAGCGGTTGCCGGGGCGGGCGAAGTGGTAGCCGGTCGCGCCGGACCAGAGACCGGGGTTGATGCCGCAGAACAGCACCCGCAGGCCGGGGGCGATGAGATCGGGAATGGTCACGTCCCGCGCGGCGGCCAGATCGGCGGGAGTGGGACGGGAGGTCGAGGCGGAGCGCGGCACCCGACCAGTGTGCCGGACCCACACAACGACGTCTTGTAGTAGCCCGGTCGATCCGGCCCGGACCGCGCCGACTACCATCGGGGCCGTGCTGACTCGCGCCTTCCTGCGACTGGTCGATCTGCTGCCGCTGCCCTCGGTGCGGGCGCAGCGGATCATCGCGTTCCTCGTGATCGCCTCGCAGGCCGGGATCTCGGTGACGGGCGCGGTCGTGCGCGTCACCTCCTCCGGACTCGGCTGCCCCACCTGGCCGCGCTGCTTCCCCGGCAGCTTCACCCCGGTCGCGCACGCCGAGGTGCCGGTGCTGCATCAGGCCATCGAATTCTCCAACCGCATGCTGACTTTCGCGGTCACGCTGTGCGCGGCGCTGGTGGTGCTGGCCGTGCTGCGGGCGCGGCGTCGGCGCGAGGTGCTGGTCTACGCGTGGCTCATGCCGGGCGGCACCGTCCTGCAGGCCGTGATCGGCGGCTTCACCGTACTCACCGGACTGCTGTGGTGGACCGTGGCCGTGCATCTACTGGCCTCGATGCTGATGGTGTGGCTGGCGGTGCTGCTGTTCGCCAAAATCGGCGAGCCCGACGACGGCGTGCCGGTCGCGCAGGTGCCCGCGCCACTGCGCTGGCTGACCGTCCTCAGCGCACTCGCCCTGTGCGCCACGCTGATCGCGGGCACGCTGGTCACCGGCGCCGGTCCGCACGCGGGCGACAAGAGCGTCGACAAGCCGGTGGCCCGGCTCGAGGTCGAGATCGTCACGCTGGTGCACGCACACGCCCAGTTCCTGGTCGCCTATCTGGCCCTGCTGGTCGGACTGGGCTTCGGCTTGGCCGCGGTCGGGATGACCCGCGCGATCCGGGTGCGGTTGTTCGTGTTGATCGCGCTGGTGTGCGCGCAGGGTCTGGTCGGGGTGGTGCAGTACTTCACGCATGTGCCCGCCGCGCTGGTCGCCGTGCACGTCGGCGGCGCGGCCGCGTGCACCGCCGCCACCGCCGCCCTGTGGGCCGCCCTGCGCACCCGCGAAACCGTCTCGGCCGCACCGGCTTCCGCGATCGCGGAGACCACCGGCGAAGCGATGACCGTACCGGATGCTGCGCGCAACGCGGGGGCCGGGCGATAATTCCGTCATGCCGACCTACGCCTACCGTTGCCGCGAATGCGACGAGACCTTCGAACTCGTCCGGCCGATGCGCGAATCCGGCGCCGCCGCACCGTGTCCCGGCGGGCACGCCGACACCGTCAAACTGCTGACCACCATCGCCCTCACCGGCGCGGCGGGCGCCCCGGCCCCGGCTCCCGCGCCCGCGGCGGGCGGCGGCTGTTGCGGGGGCGGCTGCTGCGGCTGACCCGTCAGGGCAGGGCCGCCAGATCCCGGCTCACCCGCGCCGCGGTGGTGACGGCCCGACGCCGGAACTCCGCGGCCGCGGCGGCGTCGCCGCCCATCTCGGCAAGTTCGGCGAGCAGTTCGTCCATGACCCCGAACACCACCGCGCCGGTGTCGAGCCCGATGAGCGTGCCCGAACAGGGCCGCAGCGCGTCGAGCAGTTCGGCCGCGACCGCGTGGTCCCGTACCGCGACCGCCGTGCGCGCCCGGAACGCCGCCGAGATGATCCGATAGAAGTCCGGGCGCGGATTCGGGTGCTCGGCGAACACGATGCGCGCCCGCTCGGGTTCCCCGGCGTGCAGCAGCGCCAGGGCGTACACCTGCGCGACCGGATCGGGCCGGACCGCGTACAGCGCGCCCAGCCGGTCCACCAGCCCGGACAGATCGCCCTGCGCCCACGCGACGGTGAGGTCGCCGAACAATACGATCTCGCTGTCGCTCGCGGCCGTCGATTTGCGCAGGCGCGAATCGAATTGGCGATATTTGTCCTTCGCCTCGTCCGCCGCGCCCCGCAGCAGCGCCACCACCGCCGGGAACGCGGACAGGATGTCGACCACGGGCCGCAGCCTGCTCGCCGAGGCGCGGTCCAGCGCCCGATTCCAGTGCCGGGCGGCGGCGCGCAGATCGCCGGTGCGGCAGGCCGCGCGGAACCGCAGATAGTGCCCGACCGCCTCGTAGTGGGTGAGCCGCGCGGTCCGCGCGGCGCGGAGCAGCTCGTCGGCGAGCGGCTGCCAGCCGTCCCGGGCGGCCGGTCCGGTGATCACATACGCGACGGCGACCAGCGCCGCGCAGATCAGGTCGGGATCGTCGCAGCGGCGGGCCACGTCCACCGCGTGGCACGCCCGCTCGTGGGTGCGCGGATCGGCGATCTCCTCGACGCCCGCCTCGTAGACCGACGCGATCAGCAGCCGCGCCCGCGTCACCGGCGAATTCGCCCGTGCCAGCGCCGATTCCATCGCCTCCCGCAGCCGGCGGTCCGATCCGCCGCACGGCCGCATCCCCCAGATCACCGGCGTCCGCCAGCAGGTGAGCACCGGGAACAACGCCTCGTCCCCGAGGTCGACGGCCAGATCGAAGGCGCGGCGGCGGGCGGCGCGGGCGGCCGCGAACTGGCCGTCGTAGGCCAGGGCGTCGGTCAGCGCGCACAGCGCCCGCACCAGGGCGAGCCGGTCGGAGCGCGCGGCGGATTGCCGTGCGTGCCCGGCGGATTCGTGCAATCGTGCGGCCGCCTGCCACAGCATCGCCGCGTCCGCGCGTTGGCCGCGCTGGTCGGATCGGTGCGCCGCGACGATGACGTGGGTGAGCGCGTGCGCGGCGGTGGCGCGGGTGGCGCCGCGCGCGGCGTGCAATCCGCGCAGCCCGGCGTCGAGGCCCTCGACCGCGGGCTCGGCGCCGCGACGCTCCAGCAGTTCCAGTGCGCCCCAATGCATTCGGCTCCGGCGCAGCGGGGAGATGCGGTCGTAGACGGTGTCCTGGACCAGGGCGTGGGCGAGCGCGATGCGGCCGCGGTCGTCGAGGACGATGAGCCCGGCCACCGCGGCCGCGTCGACGCGGTCGACGAGTTCCTCCTCGCCGACACCCGACAGTTCGGCCAGCAGCTCCGGATCCAGCGGGCGGCCCCAGATGGCCACGTACTGCAACAGGGTGAGCACGCCCTCGGGCAGCTGTTCGATGCGCTCGGTGAGCACCGATCGGATGGTCTCCGGTAGGGCGACCGAATCCCCCTGTGTCACCATGAGTTTGGTCAGTTCGCGCACGAACAGCGGATTGCCGCCGGTGCGCCGGTGCAGGGTGCGCAGCATCTCGGGTTCGATCGCCACCAGCCCGGCGCCCTGGGCGATCCGGCGGGTGCCCTCGACGTCGACCCCATGCAGTTCCACCCGTTCGGTCACGCGATCGGCCAGGGCCGCCTCGGTCGCGCGCAGCAGCGCGGGCAGTTCCGGGCCGCGGGCGGTCACCGCGATCAGAACCGGCTCGCGGTCCAGCCAGTTCACCAGCTGCCGCAACACCTGGAGGGTGGCGGCGTCGGCGCGATGCAGATCCTCCACGACGATGGCGACGGCATTGTCGCGCACCGCTTCCCGGCACCGCTGCGCCACCGCCCGGGCGAGGGTGAACGGATCCGCCCGCATGGGCTCACCGCCCAGACCGGCGAGGATCTCCGTCCAGGCCCACGCGGGCGGGGCGCCGTCGACCTCGGGCACGCAGGCGTAGGCGGTGGCCCAGCCCTGCGCGGCGAGCTGCTCGCGCAGCCCCGACACCAGCGTCGTCTTACCGGTGCCGACCTCACCGACCACCCAGGCCAGGCGCAGACCCGCCGAGCGGGCCTCGGCCGCGGCGGCCAGCAAGGCCGCGCGCTGACTCGGATAGAAGGTCGAATCCCAGTGCCGCCCAGGCCGTTCCGGGCGGCCCGCGGAATCGGCCGGAGCCGCCCTGGCCACGACGGGGAGACCGGCCGGTTCCGTGGGCGGCATCAGCTCGGCTACCCCGTGATTGAGAATGGCCGATTCCAGTTCGTCCAATCGCGGGCCGGGATCGATACCGTATTCGGTGCGCAGATATTCGCGCGTCCGCCGCACCGTGGCCAATGCCTCGACCTGTTGGCCGAGCCGATACTGCGCCACCGCGAGCAGGCGCGCGCTCTCCTCCCGTCCCGGAAATTCCTCGACCTGCCGCCGCAGCACGGCCACCACCTCACCGACGCGATCGAGTTCGAGGGCGGCGTGGGCGCGCATTTCGATCGCGGTGGCCCGTAAATCGGTGAGGCGGGCGACCTCCGCGGCGGCCCACGAGGCGTCGGCGAAGGATTCGAAGGCCGCGCCGTGCCAGCAATTGAGCGCCTCGTCCAATATCCGGTACCGCTCGGCCGGATCCGGCCGGTCCCGGGGATCGTGGACGCGCTGCTCGTATCGGCGCAGTACCGCCTCGAACCGCCACGCGTCCACATTTCCCGAATCCAGCCGCAGCGCATAACCACTCCCCTCGGACACCAGAATCCGCGCGGGCGTCCGGGGTCTTCGGGTCGGTTCCAGCACGCGCCGGAGATTGTGAATCTGTACCTGCAACACCGCCGGGGCGTTCGGCGGTGGGGCTCCTTCCCACACATCGTCGACGAGTTTGTCGATTCCGAGAGTCTTACCCCCGGCCACGACCAAGCGTCCCAGTACGGCCCGTTGCCGTCGTGCCCCGATGCGCGCCGCGCGTCCGTCGAGCGAAACCTGCAACGGACCGAACACCTGAACCTGTGGTTCCGTCATCACATGATGCCCCTCTGATCGCCGAGCTATCCATCGCAAATAAAAACTCTCGAGATCGTCCGGTAAATTACCGCCGACCTGCGCCATTCACAAACCGACAAGATCGGCGACAGGCCAGCAAACCCGTTGTCGGACAATCGTTCCGCGTATCACGCCGGTATCTCGGCGAATCCGCAGTGCGCGCAGGAACCGCTTTGTGATGGTCGGTTGACCAACCGCCAGCACCGGACGCAGCGGGGTAATCGGGTACGCCCGGCGGCGATCCGGCGCAGGGCCGCGTGCGCGTCGGAATCGCCCGCGAGCCATACCCCGGCGGCGACGCATCGGGTCAATCCGACCGTGAGGGCATGTGCCGCACACTCTTTCACCACCGGACAGTCACGGCACAGGGCGAGAGCCTGCCGCGGGTCCCCCTTCGGCGGCGGGGGCGGATGGAAGATCCCCGGTGCCGCATACCGGCAGGCCGCGCTGCTACGCCAGTTCACACGCCGTCCTTCCTCGAGCTCGAGATCGTCGGAAAACAGCGCCACTCTATTCTCGAAGCCATTCCTTGTCGTCACCCACGTCAATTACGGAATGGCATCGAATTGAGCCGGAAGTCGAAAGGAAGCAATGGATAAGCGCACCGGAAGCGCGGCGCGCCACACTCTCCGGGAAAGGGTAGCGACAACCTCAGGAGTAGAACCGAATGAACTCATCGGCGTTCCGGACCACCGATTCCGCCACGGTCCTCACCGGCCTGCTCGGCCTCGCCGAACGCGCGGTCGCGCTGGCCGGGTTCCTGCTGGTCCGCGGCGCGGCGACGGCCGCGATCGACCCCCGCGCGGGGGAACCGACCCGGCCCGGCCTGTACCGGGACCGCGACGGCGACATCTGGCAGAAATCCCCGGAGGGGTGGCGGCTGTGCCTGCAACGCGGCGTCGCCGTGGACACGATGACGACGTGGGAATGGAATGACGGCCACGTTCGTGATTACGCACCTTTCGTTCCCCTGCCCGGCATTGTCTGAGGGCCTGCGACAGAAAAACTGATCGAGGGAGGTCCGATGGTGAATTCCGCTCGTACACCGCTACGCCGTCCCGAACTCTACGTCCGTTTCGATGCCGCGCTGGCGGCCGCGAACGGGCAGGTGGTCCTGCTCTCCGCCCCGGCGGGCACCGGCAAGACGACCCTGGTCGCCGACTGGCTCGGCGGCCATCTGCGCCGCTCGTGTCCGGACGCGCGCATCCGGTGGGTGCGTGTCGAGGACGGCCACGACGCGATAAGCCTTGTGCGCGAGGCGTTTTCACCAGATCCCGGCGGTCCGGTGGTGCTCGTGCTGGACGACGCGCACCGCATGCGCGAGGCGGAGGCGGCGGCCGAACTGCACCGGCTGCTGTGCGCGGCTCCGGACCGGCTCGTAACCGTGCTCGCCGGACGCCACGATCCACCGATCCCCTGGCACGACCTGGAGTTACGCGGCCGGTTGACCCGGATCTCGGCCCGGGAGCTGGCCTTCACGGAGGTGCGTGCCGCGCAGTTGTTCCGCCGATCCGGGTGCGGGCTCACCGAGGCCGAGCTGGCCGCGGTGATGACCTCGACCCAGGGCTGGGCGGTGTTGGTGCGGATGGCCGCGACGCATTTCGCGACCCGGCCCGATCGCGCCGCGGCACTGGCGGAATGGGCCGAGGGAACCCCCGAGGTCGCGGCGTTCCTCACCGAGGCGGTGCTCGCGCCGCTGCCCGAATGGGTACGCGAGTTCGCCTCGATCACCAGCGTGCCCGCCGCCTTCCCCGCGGCGCTGGCCGAACATCTCACCGGCGCGCCCGCCGCCCCCGCGCTGGACGAACTCCGCGCCCGCGGGGTCCCGCTGAACACGCGGGCGCGCGGGGCCGAACTCTGGTTCAGCTATCACCCGGCGCTGCGGGCGCGGCTGCTCGCCGAGCGGCGGCGCCGCGGCGATCCGGATCTCGCCGAGCTGGGTTCGCGCGCCGCGCAATGGTTCGTGACGGCGGATCTGCCCCTGCTCGCGCTCCCCCATCTGGTCCGGGCGCCGGATCCGGCTCCGCTGCACGCCTTTCTGCGCGAGCGGGCCCTGCGCATCGTGCTCGGCGGTGCCGGTCCGGCGTTGTTCGCGCACCTCGAACCGGTGCCGGACGGCCCGTTTCTCGCGGTCCTGCGGGCGGTGCACGCGTTGGAGCACGGCGATGTCGCGGCGGCGATCGCGCATCTGGATCCGGCCCTGCGCAGGCGGGCCGACGCGGACCCGATCGCGCCCGAGGGTTTCCTCGTCGCCTCGACGCTCGCGGTCACCGCCGGGATCGCGCTGGCCACCGGCACCGGATCGGCCGATTTCCGGCTCGCACCGCCGGAGCCGACCGGTCACGCCGATATCGACGGTTACCTCGCCGTCCAGCTCGGCACCGTGCTGGCCGCGCGCGGCGACATCGGCTCGGGCACACGGCATTTGCGCCGCGGCCTCGCCCTGGCCGACTGCGCGGGCAACGCGCGGCTGGCGGTGCGGGCCGGGGCGCGGCTGGCCGTGGTCGCGGCGGTCGGCGATTCCGTGGACGCGATGCGGCACCACGCCGACACCGCGGTCCGGACCGCCGCGAGTCACGGGATCGGCGACTGCGCGGACGCCGCCCAGGCGCGGGCGATGCGGGCCTTCGCGGACTACCTGCGCGGACACGTCCGGGTGTCGGAACCGCTTGCGCCGCTGCCGGATTCGACCGGCGCGCCGGTCGATCGCCGGACGGAGGTGGTGACCCGGCTGCTCGCCTTCGCCGCCGGTGACGATCGGTACGACGCCGCGGAGGCGCTGCGCCGGGCGATGGTACTGCTGCTGCGGGAGCCGCCGTCGACATCGCTGGCCGCCGGGCGGTTCCTGCCGCACGTGGTCCGGGCCCTGGTGACCGTGGATGCCGTGCACTCGGCCCGGCTGCTGATCGAGCACGCGACGGGCGTGCTCGGCGAGACCACCGATGTGGTCCTCGCCCGCGCCCTGCTCGCCGTCGCGGGCCGCCCGCAGACCGCGCGCACGCTGGTCGAGCCGCTGCTGGTCGACACCGAGACGCTGCCCACGCTCGATCTGGTGACGGGCTGGGTGGTGACGGCGGTATCCGTTGCGGCGCTGGGCAATTCGGCGGGGGCGCGGTCGGCGATCGTGCGCGCGGTGCGCGCCGCGGCCGCCGATCGGATCGTCCGCCCGTTCCTCGACGTGCCGGGTGCGGGGACGCTGCTCGACATCCATGTCGGGACCTTCGGCCGGGACGACGCGTTCGTCGAGCACATGCGCCGCCACCCCGGGATGCGCCGCGACACCGCGCGGCCCAGCCTCACCGCGACCGAGCTGACCGTCCTGGCGCAGCTGCCGTCCGGGCGGACCGCGCAGCAGATCGCGGAGGTGCTCGGCGTGTCGATCAATACGGTGAAGACGCATCTGCGCGGCATCTACGGCAAACTCGGCACGAGCTCACGGGCGGGGGCGCTGGAGCTGGCCCGGCGCAGCGGCCTGCTGTGAGCGCCCCCGCCCCGGCGATCAGGACCGGGCGACCGGCCAGGACGCCGCCACCGCCCAGATCACGACCACGTCCAGCACGATCACCAGGATCGACCAGGCGGGATAGTAGGGCAGCGACATGAAGTTGCCCACGATCGACAGCGCGGCGACCGTCATCGCCGCCACGCGACCCCAGGTCGTGCCGCTGGTGAGCCCGATGCCGCACAGCACCAACACCATTCCGACCACGATGTGGATCCAGCCCCACGCCGTGGTGTCGAATCTGTAGACGTAGTCGACGCCTACGACGTACAACTGATCGGCACCGACCGCCGAAATCCCTTGCAGGATATCGAGGGCGCCGACGGTGAACAGCAGAATCGCGGCGGCGAGCGCACCACCGCTCACCCGGGATCGGCGTTCCGGGTACTCGATTTCCGACGCGTGCGTCACGGTCCGTTCCTTTCGTCGCGAGCGGGTGAACGTCTTCGAACGTGCGCCTCTCGCCGGGAAATCGCCTCGCCCGCAACGGATGACTTCGCGGTGCGCCGGATTCACCCGGCGCGCATGAGGTTTCGCGGACACCGCCGCGGCAGGGTCGAGGACACGACCCGATCACGCCGCGAGCGCGGCCCGCACGGAGAGGTGAGCGATATGGCGTTCTGGGAGATCGTCTGGTTCATGATCCTGACATTCCTGATCTTCGCGTATCTCATGCTGTTGTTCTCGATCATCAGGGACCTCTTCCGCACCCCGGGGACCTCCGGCTGGATCAAGGCGCTGTGGGTGGTGTGCCTGATCGTGTTCCCGTTCGTCACCGCGCTGATCTACATCGTCGTGCACGGGCGCGCGATGGCGGAGCGCACGGCGCTGGCGGTGGCCGAGCACGAGCGCGCCGAGGACGACCACATCCGCCGAATCGCCAACGAGGACAAGGCGGCCCGGCTGCGCGACGCGCAGCTGCTGCTCGATCAGGGCACGATCGACTCGGCGGAGTTCGAGGACATCAAGCGGCGGATCATCCGCTGAACGGGCCGGGCGCGTCCCGCCGGTCACGGCGGATGCGCACCGAGACCGTCACCAGCCGCAGCGCCAATCCGATCAGCACGATGTTCGCGAGCATCTGCACGGTCACCACGGCCCGGGTGGCCTGCGCGACGGGAACGATATCGCCGAATCCGACGGTCGCGAAAACGGTGACGCAGAAATACAACGCGTCGAGCCGGGTGAGCGGCGTATCGAAGGCGCCCGACATTTCGGTGGCGAGCAGGTAATAGACGGTCGCGAAGGTCAGCAGATGCAGTCCGACCGTGACCACCAGGGCCTCCACGGCCTGGGCGACGGGACGATCGACGCGCATTATCCGGCGAATCTCCCACGCGCACACCAGCACAACCGCCACGATGCCCGCGATAGTGACCAGCAGTTCCGGCACCCGCGCGAGTCGGGTGAAGGGCAGCAGGAAATACGCCGAAACCAACACCGCGAGCGTGAGCGCCGGGCGTAACACGAGATTCCACCAGAGAACGCGATTTCGCGACATCGGTGCCCACGCTACCGGAAAGGAGATGCCGTGACCGCTCATCCGTCCATCGCCGACCACGGTGTGATCGGCGATCAGCAGACCGCCGCCCTGGTGAGTATCGACGGGGATATCGACTGGTTCTGTAGTCCCCGTTTCGATTCGCCGAGCGTTTTCGGCGCGTTGCTGGACGACCGCCGCGGCGGGCACTGCCGAATTCGGCCCGCGCAGCGGCCCTATCGCGCGCGGCAGATGTATTTCCCCGACACGGCCGTGCTCATCACCCGGTTCGCGACCGACGCGGGCACCGGCGAGATCGTCGATTTCATGCCGCCCACCGGTAAGGACAGCACCGGCACCCACCGGATCGTGCGCCTGCTGCGGTGCGTGCGCGGCCGGATCACCTTCGAACTGGACATTCTGCCCGCCTTCGACTACGGCCGCCGCCCGCACACCGTGCGGACCACTGTGGACGGCGCGGTCTTCGACGGCGGCGACCTCGGCCTCACCCTGCACGGCGTGCGCGAGCCCGGCGACGCGCGGCTGGCGCAGCTACAGATCACCGAACAGGGGGCGTTGCAGGGGTTGTTGCCGCTGTCGGCGGGACAGGTCCGCGGCTTCGTGCTCGACACCGGAATCCGCCAGGCACCCACCGCGATTCGGGTGGCCGAGGTCGAAGAGCTGTTCGACGAGACGGTCCGGTTCTGGCACGGCTGGCTGGCGAAATCGACCTATCGCGGGCGGTGGCGCGAGGTCGTGCACCGCTCCGCGATCACCCTGCGGCTGCTGACCTACGCGCCCACCGGGGCGCCGATCGCGGCGGCCACCGCGGGCCTGCCCGAGGAGCTCGGCGGGGAACGGAACTGGGACTACCGCTACACCTGGATCCGGGACGCCTCCTTCACCATCACCTCGCTGCTGTCGCTCGGATTCACCGAGGAGGCAGCGGATTTCGCGCGCTGGCTGCGCAATCGCTATCGCGCGCAGGGCGATCCGCTCGAGGTCATGTACCGGGTGGACGGGTCGACCGACCTCCGCGAGGAGATCCTCGACCACTGGGCGGGCTATCGGGGTTCGCGGCCGGTGCGCATCGGCAACGACGCGGCCGGACAGCGGCAACTCGACATCTACGGGGAACTGCTCGACGCCCTGTTCCAGGCCGACCGCGCCGGATTGCGCATCGGGCACGCGGGCTGGCAGGACCTCACCGCGCTGCTGGACTGGCTGACCACGCACTGGGACAGCGCCGAGGAGGGCATCTGGGAAACCCGCGGCGGGCGCGCGGATTTCACCTACGGGCGGCTGATGAGCTGGGTGGCGTTCGATCGGGCGATCCGGCTGGCCGACCGGCACGGCCTGCCCGGGCGGGTGGAATCCTGGCGGCGGCAGCGCGCGCTGATCCACACCCAGATCTGGGAGTCGGGCTGGAGTCCGCGCCGGCGCGCCTTCGTGCAACGCTACGACGGCGAGGTGCTGGATTCGTCGCTGCTGCGCATGGTGCAGGTCGGATTCGTCGCGCCCGGCGATCCGCAGTGGCTGTCGACCCTGGCCGCGATGCGGCACGAGCTGGTGACCGACAGCCTGATGCATCGCTACGATCCGGCCGCCTCGCCCGACGGGCTGGCGGGCGCGGAGGGCACCTTCTCGCTGTGCACGTTCAACTACGCGAGCGCGCTGGCCCGCGCGGGCAAGGTCACCCAGGGCCGGATGGTGTTCGAGAAGATGCTCACCTACGCCAATCACCTGGGCCTGTTCGCCGAGGAGATCGCGGTCACCGGCGAACAACTCGGCAACTTCCCGCAGGCGTTCACCCATCTGGCGCTCATCGATGCCGCCCTCACCCTCGATCGCGCGCTCGACGGCGAGGGCGAGGACTACGACTTGTCCGCGATCACCGCCCGGCCCAGCCCGTAGGCGCGGGACTGCGGCACCGGTATCCCCAATTCGGTTGCCGCGCCGAATAATTCGCGGTCGTCGGTGACGGTGAGGCCGTGGTCGTTCAGCAGCGCGCGCATCTCCTGCGGGGACCAGGTCGACAGGTGCGGTTCGTGGCGGAGGGGGTCGCCGCCGCCGGTGAGGCGGGTGAACAGCCGCAGCGCGTGGCGGCCCAGGCCCGCGAGGCGATTGCGGGTGGGATAGGTCGCGATGAGGCGGCTGCCCGGGGCGGAGAGGTCGGCGACGACCGTGAGCGTCGCGGCGACCTGGGCGTCGGTCAGGTACGGCAGCACGCCCTCCCAGATCCAGGTGGTGGGCAGCGCATCCCGGAATCCGGCGGACCGCAGCGCGGAATCCAGTGCGTCCCGGCCGAATTCGACCGCGACGTGGGTGAGCGATCGCGCGACCGGCGTCAGGCCGTCGACGCGGTCGCGCTTGTCGGCCTGGGAGGCGGGATGATCGACCTCGAACACGTCGACCTCGGCCAGTTCGCTCATCCGCCAGGCCCGGGCGTCCAGTCCGGCGCCGAGCAGCACGAGCTGCGAATTGCCTTGTGCGCGAACGGCGTCGTCGATGACGACGGTGCGGACCGCCAGGACACCCGCGGTGCCGCCGAGCAGTTCGTACTCCATCCGTTCCCGCCAGCCACGGGGTTGCTCCCCGGCGCGGGCCCGGTCCACCGCGGCCCGCTCGTCGGGACGCAGCAGCCGCACGGCCACCGGGTCCGCGAAGCGGCCCACCGCGAGCCGTCCGTCGGCCACCGCGCGACCCTGGCACACCAGGACGGCGGTCCAGCTCGCCTTCTTCTCCGTCATGCCCGCCCATTATGGTCGGGCCGCGGGGAATCAGCGCTCGTTGCGCGCCTTGGGGTAGCGGCTCTGCCGCGCGACCCAGCCCGCCATCTTGGCCCAATGCCCCTTGGCCGGGGTGGCGGCGGCACTCAGGTCGCGGTCCCAGTGCTCGGTCTCGGTGACCCCGTCGACGGCCGCGACCACGGCCTTGGCGGTGGGCAGGTCGTCGACGACCCGGTCGCCGAGCACGCCGTCTGCGCCGACCAGGGTGATGCGCACGCCGATCCGGCCGATGGGCTGCAGGACGGCGGTGGCCGAACCGCCGTGGGCGGCGGCGAACTTGCGCACCGAGTCGATGACGGCGGACGACGGCTTGGTCGCGGTGGCGGTGTCGGTCATGGAGATCAGTTTACCGACGGGTAAGCACGGGTGTAGAACTGGATTCCATGCGCGCCATCCAGGTTTCCGAGCACGGTGGTCCCGAGGTCCTGAAGCCCGCGGAGGTGCCCGATCCGCAGCCCGGCCCGGGGCAGCTGCTGGTCGACGTCGAGGCGATCGGCGTCAATTTCATCGATACCTACATTCGCACCGGCCGCTATCCGCGCGAGGTCCCCTACATTCCCGGGGCCGAGGGTTCGGGCGTGGTGGCGGCCGTCGGTCCCGATGTCGAGGAGTTCCGGGTCGGGGACCGGGTGGCGTGGGCCGACGCCCCGGGCAGTTACGCGGAGCGGGTCGTCGTGCCCGCGCGGGTCGCCATTCCGGTGCCGCCGGGGGTCGAGCCCGCGGTGGCGGCGTCGGCGCTGTTGCAGGGGATGACCGCGCACTATCTGATCGAATCGGTGTACAAGCCCGAGCCCGGCGAGACCGTGCTCGTGCACGCCGGGGCCGGTGGGGTGGGCCTGCTGCTGACCCAGTTGGCGGCGGTCAAGGGCATTCGCGTGATCACGACCGTCTCCACCGACGAGAAGGAGGCGCTGTCCCGGCGGGCGGGCGCGAGCGAGGTGCTGCGCTACGGCGACGATCTGGCCGCGCGGGTGCGGGAGCTGACCGGCGGCGAGGGCGTGGCGGCGGTGTACGACGGCGTCGGCAAGGACACCTTCGAGGCGAGTCTGGCGGCGTTGCGGATTCGCGGCACACTGGCGTTGTTCGGGGCGGCGAGCGGGCCGGTGCCGCCGTTCGATCTGCAACGGCTCAATCCCGCGGGGTCGCTGTTCGTCACCCGCCCGACGCTGGCGCACTACACCCGCACCCAGGACGAATTGCGGTGGCGCGCGGGCGATGTCTTCGACGCCCTCGCGGCGGGGACGCTGCGGTTGCGGGTGGGCGCGACCTATCCGCTCGCGGAAGCCGAACGCGCGCACCGGGATCTGGAGTCCCGGCGCACGACGGGGTCGATCGTGTTGCTGCCGTAGGCGTTTCACCGCGGCCCCGAATGGTGTTGCGGCCGTTGCGATTCAGTAGTCGCGCCCGGTCAGGCCGCGGTAGATGAATCGGGTCAGGCCGTCGATCGCCTGCGCGTCGGTCAGCGCGAGCGCGCCCTCCTCGACGGCCTCGAGCAGGGCCTGCACCATCAGGAAGGCCATCGCGAGGCTCGCGTCGGGCGTGCTGGGCAGGGTCAGCCCGGCGGCGTCGAAGCCGTCGAGGTGATCGGCCAGTTCGGCGCGTTCCTCGGCGGCGAATCGCGCCGCGACATGGGCGAATTCGTCGTTGACGAGGGCCGCCTGGCCGACCGCGCGCAGCACCGGCCAGTGGGCGCGCGCGAAGTTCCAGTAGTTGCGGACGTGATAGCGCACCGCAGCCGGATCGGTGAAGTCCGGGCTGTGCTCCGCGGCGTCGGCGGCGATGTCGCCCTCCTCGCCGAAGTCGCGCAACAACGCCTGGAGCAGTTCCTCCTTGCCGGCGAAGTGGTTGTAGAACGAGCCCGCCGAGCGCCCCGCGGCGGCGGTGATGTCGGTGATCTTGGTGTTCAGATAGCCGCGCTCGGCGAACAACCGGCGCGCGGCGTCCTTCAACGCCTGTTCGGTCTCGGCCGACTGCTCCTTGCGGCGGGCCATCCCTCACCTCCTTGACAGCGGACCCTACCAACCAGGATAGTGAATTCAGATTCAGTGAATTTGAATTCAGTATTGGAGGGAACCATGTCTACGCAGGTACTCATAGCCGGAGCGGGTCCGACGGGGCTCACGCTCGGCATCGATCTGGCGCGGCGCGGTATGGCGGTGCGGATCGTGGACAAGGCGGCGGAGTTCTTCGTCGGGTCGCGCGGGGACGGGATCCAGCCGCGCACGCTCGAGGTGTTCGACGATCTCGGCGTGATCGGGGCGGTGCTCGCGGCGGGCGAGGACGCGCCCGCGATGCGGATTCATCTCGATGGCGAGTTCGTCGGCGAGCGGCGACGCGCGGAGTTGCGGGAGCCGACGGCGGCGGTGCCGTACCCGAACGCGTGGGTGCTCGGGCAGTCGCAGGTGGAGGGGATTCTGCGGGAGCGGCTGGGTGAGTTCGGGGTGAAGGTCGAATTGTCCACGGCCGTCACGGATTTCACGCAGGACGAGGACGGGGTCACGGTCTCGCTGGCGGGTCCCGGCGGGGTCGAGACCGTGCGGGCGGACCATCTCGTCGGCGCGGACGGCGGGGCCAGTACGGTGCGCCGGACGTTGGGGATCGCGTTCGAAGGGACCACCGACGAGGAGTTCCGCATGTTGATCGGGGATGTGCGCGCGGACGCCCTCGACCATTCGTACGGGTACTGGTTCGCGAGGGCCGCCGCGCCGATGGAGGGCGTGGCGCTGACGCCGCTGCCCGAGGATCGGCTGTTCCAGTTCATCGCGCCGCTCGCGGAGTCCGAACCGACCCGCGAGGTGATGCAGCGCGTGCTGGACCGGTACTCGGGGCGCACCGACATCACGATCGGCGAACCGGTGTGGGCCTCGGCGTGGCGGCCGAATATCCGTCTGGCGCAACGGTTCCGGGTGGGACGGGTGTTCCTGGCGGGCGACGCGGCGCACGTGCATCCGCCGACCGGCGGGCAGGGCATGAACACCGGCGTGCAGGACGGCTACAACCTCGGGTGGAAGCTCGCGGCCGCGCTGGACGGGCGCGCGGACGTGCTCGACACCTACGAATCCGAGCGGCGCGCGGTGGCCGCGCGGGTGCTGGGGGTGAGCACCGACCTGCTGGATCGGCACAAGGCCGGGGACGAGGCCGCGCTCGAGCGGGACGAGACGACGATGCAGTTGGACGTCAGCTATCGGACCGGGGAGGAGACCGGGCGGTTGGTCGCGGGGGATCGGGCGCCGGATTCGGTGCTGCGGCGGGCCGACGGCGGGTCGGTGCGGTTGTTCGATCTGTTCCGGGGGCCGCATGCCACGCTGCTGGCATTCGACGCGCCCGTCGGCGAGACCGACGCGCACACCAGGGCGTTCTCGATCGTCGGGCCCGAATGCGCGCCGGTGGGTGCGGAATTGGCGGCCGTCGACGGGCATGCCTTCGCCGCTTATGACGCGACGCCCGGGACGCGAATCCTGGTGCGGCCGGACGGTTATCTGGCCTGGCGTCGGGAGGGGTGACCCCGGGGTGACGCGGCGGCGCGGATGCTGGATGATCTGTGCTGCCGCACAAGCCGATTCGCCCGGTTCGCCGAAACAGTCGTACCGTGGTCGAACGGCCGCTCGGGCGGTCACCGGATGAGGGCTCGACAGGGGTTGATCACGATGTTGGTGAAGGTCCGCAACGACGACCCGTCACGGCTGTCCGCCACCGAGCGGACGGTGGTGAACTGGCTCAAGTCGTGGACCGGCGCGCACGCGTTACCCGGCATCGCGGTGATCAAGGCGGGCGGCACCGACGCGATCGTGTGGACGCCCAAGATCTGTGTCGTCATGACGGTCAAGGGATTCACCGAGCGGGTGAACGGGACGCTGGCCGTCTCGGCGCACGAGCCGTGGACGATCGATGGGCGCGTCGCACCGCTCGAGGGGGCGCAGTCCGGGACCGAGGCGATGGGGGAGATTCGGGAGCGGACCGCGGAGATCCAGCAGTTGCTGCGGGCCGCGCCCGGCCGGGAGGGCGTGGGGGTCATCGGTGTGGTGCTGGTGATTCCGCAACTGGGCACCCGCATCTCGCTGGACAAGGGCGAGTTGCCGGAGGGGATCGATGTGGTGGTCGGCGACGGGCCGTCCTCGCTGCGGTCCTACGTCGCGCGGATCACCGAGGGCGCGCCGGATTCGTGGAACGCGGCGCAGGTGGGTCAGGCGCTGGGCGCGCTCGGATTCGCCGCCGCCGCAACGTATTCGGATCTGACGGCGGAGGGCTTTCCCGCGCCGCGGGCGGATCGGACACCGTCCCGGCCCGCGGATCGTGCGGAGGGAGCTTCCGTTCCGCCTGGCGCGCCGATTCCGCAACCCGGGGCGGGCTTTTCGGGGCAGGGTCAGCAAGGTGTGCCGATTCCGCAGCCCGGGGGCGCGTATTCGCCGTCTGGCGCGGCGTTTTCCGGGCAGCAGGGCGCGCCGATGAGTGGACAAGGTGCGCCGATCCCGGGACAAGGTGCGCCGATGGGGGGCCAAGGGGCACCCATCCCCGGACAAAGCGCATCGGTGGGCGGCCAAGGCGCACCCATCCCGGGGCAAGGTGCGCCGATGGGGGGCCAAGGGGCACCCATCCCAGGACAAGCCTCACCGATAGGCGGCCAGGGCGCACCCATCCCCGGACAAAACGTACCGATGGGCGGCCAAAGCGCACCCATCCCAGGCCAAGGCGCACCCATCCCGCACCGAGGCGCACCGATCCCCGCCCCGGGCACACCCCTTGCGGCACAAGCCACTTCGACAAACCCGCAAGGCGCCCCCATCCCCCCGGGCTCCCCCGGCGCCACCCCCCGAACCGCCACCCGCGAATTCCCCTCGGGCCCACCATCTTCCACCCCAGGCCCCCAATTCGCCCCCACCCCCCAACCCTATTCGGTCCCCTTCGACCCCCGCCCCCCGAAGGAACCCCGCCCCCGAGGCCGAGGCATCACCCCCTTGATCATCCTCGTCCTCCTGGTCCTGATCCTCGCCCTCGCCGCCTTCTGCACCGGCGGCAACACCAAACACACCACCCCACCCCCCTCCTCCCCCACCTCCGGCCACCCCGCCCCCACCACCTTCACCCCCGCCCCCGAACGCACCATCCCCACCCAAACCCCCGGCCCCGCCTGCTACCCCCTCCAACCCTGCCCCAGCTGACCCTCCAAACCGCCCGTCCCTCAAAGGTCCACGAACCCAGCCGCACCCCTTATTCGGATCCGCACCCCTTCCATAGCTCTACAAGGGGTGCGGATTCGAATAAAGGGTGCGGCTGTGTTCGTGGACCTGGGGTCAGTGGAGGAGGGTGTGGCCTATGGTGTGCCAGCCGAGGACCGAGTCGACGGCGAGGCCGCAGAAGACGACCGCGAGGTAGTTGTTGGATTGGAGGAAGAGGCGGAGGGGTTTGACGGATTCGCCTCGGCGGACGCCGGAGTAGAGCTGGTGGGCCATGAGGAGGAACCAGGCTCCGGCGGCGATGGTGACGGCGGCGTAGACGACGCCCGTGGCGGGGATGAGGGCTACGGTGGCGGCGACGGTGAGCCAGGTGTAGATGACGATCTGTTTGGTGACCGTCTGCTCGGTGGCGACGACGGGGAGCATGGGGACGCCCGCGGCGCGGTAGTCCTCCTTGTAGCGCATCGCCAGGGCCCAGGTGTGCGGGGGCGTCCAGAAGAAGATGACCAGGAACAGCACGAGGGCGGGCCAGCCGATGGTTCCGGTGACCGCGGACCAGCCGACCAGGACCGGCATACATCCGGCCGCGCCGCCCCAGACGACGTTCTGCGAGGTGCGGCGCTTGAGGCCCAGCGTGTAGACGAAGACGTAGAACAGGATCGTCGCCACCACCAGCGCGCCGGACAGCAGATTGGCCTGCCACCACAGCCACGCGAACGACCCCGCCCCGAGCAGCACCCCGAACACGAACGCGTTGCGCGTCGGCACCGCCTCGCGGGCCAAGGGCCGCTTCGAGGTCCGCTTCATCACCTTGTCGATATCGGCGTCGGCCACGCAGTTGAGCGTGTTGGCGCTCGCCGCGCCCATCCAGCCGCCGAACAGCGTCGCGAGGATGAGCCGGATATCGATGTGCCCGCGGTCGGCCAGCAGCATCGTCGGGATCGTCGCCACCAGCAGCAGCTCGATGACGCGCGGTTTGGTCAGCGCGATGTAGGCCAGCACCCGCCGCGTCAGCGCCGCGACCGGACCCGTGCCGGTGACACGGTCGGCCAGCACCGTCGCGGAGGAGCCATGCGCACCACCCGGCTGTTGCCCAATCCGCACTGTCTCTCCTCGCAGGTGGTGCACTCGATCCGATGGGAACTACTACGCACGATGGTAGACCCCGGCGGGCCGGGCCCCGGACCCACCCGCCGCGAATCCGCCCGTGCCGCAGGCATGGTGCGCGTTCAGCGCGGTAATCATTCACCGTAACGAAGGGGCGACACGGCTCGGGGTACGGGCGGGTTCCCGTATCGCGGCGTGACGCTCACCTCTAGGGTGGTGGGTAATCTCGAGCCGCCGCCCACCGATGACGAGAAGGTCAGGAGAATCCCGGTCGTGTCAGTCACAGACGACATCCGTGCCCTCACCCAGCCGAACCACCCGGAAGACTGGACAGATCTGGATACGCGAGCCGTCGACACGGTCCGCGTTCTCGCCGCCGACGCCGTGCAGCAGGCGGGCAACGGTCACCCCGGCACGGCGATGAGCCTCGCGCCCCTGGCCTACACCCTCTACCAGCGCGTGTTGCGCTTCGACCCGACCGAGCCGAACTGGACCGGGCGCGACCGGTTCGTCCTGTCGGCGGGTCACTCCAGCCTCACCCAGTACATCCAGCTGTATCTGGCGGGCGTGGGCCTGGAACTCGACGACCTGAAGAATCTGCGCAAGTGGAACTCGCTCACCCCGGGCCACCCCGAGTACCGGCACACCCCGGGCGTGGAGATCACCACCGGCCCGCTCGGGCAGGGCCTGGCCTCCGCGGTCGGCATGGCGATGGCCGCCCGGCGCGAACGCGGCCTGTTCGATCCGAACGCCGAACAGGGCCACAGCCCGTTCGACCACTTCGTCTACGTCATCGCCTCCGACGGCGACATCGAGGAGGGCGTCACCTCCGAGGCGTCCTCGCTCGCGGGCACCCAGCAGCTGGGCAACCTCATCGTCTTCTACGACGACAACCGCATCTCCATCGAGGACGACACCACCATCGCGCTGAGCGAGGACACCGCCGCCCGCTACCGCGCCTACGGCTGGCACGTGCAGGTCGTGGAGGGCGGCGAGGACGTCGTCGCGATCGAGAAGGCCATCGCCGACGCGCAGGCCGTCACCGACAAGCCGTCGTTCATCCTGCTGCGCACCATCATCGGCTATCCCGCCCCGAACAAGATGAACACCGGTTCCGCGCACGGCGCCGCGCTGGGCGCCGACGAGGTGGCCGCCACCAAGAAGATCCTCGGCTTCGATCCGGACAAGACCTTCGAGGTCGACGAGGCCGTCATCGCCCACACCCGCGGCAACGCCGCCGAGCGCGGCAAGACGCTGCGCGCGGCCTGGCAGGCCCGGTTCGAGGCGTGGGCGCAGGCCAACCCGGACAACAAGGCGCTGTTCGACCGCCTCTACGAGCGCAAGCTGCCCGAGGGCTGGGCCGACGGCCTGCCGTCCTGGGAGCCGGACGCCAAGGGCCTGGCCACCCGCAAGGCGTCGGGCAACGTGCTCGCCGCGCTCGCCCCGGTGCTGCCCGAATTGTGGGGTGGCTCGGCCGATCTCGCCGAATCCAACAACACCACCATGCCCGGCGAACCGAGCTTCGGCCCGGAGTCGATCTCGACCGGCATGTGGAAGGCCAACCCGTACGGCCGCACCCTGCACTTCGGCGTCCGCGAACACGCCATGGGCGCGATCCTCAACGGCATCGCCCTGCACGGCCCGACGCGCCCGTACGGCGGCACCTTCCTGGTGTTCTCCGACTACATGCGGCCCGCGGTCCGGCTGGCCGCGCTCATGCGGGTGCCGGCCATCTACGTGTGGACCCACGACTCGATCGGCCTCGGCGAGGACGGCCCGACCCATCAGCCGATCGAGCATCTGGCCGCCCTGCGCGCGATCCCCGGCCTGAACGTGGTCCGTCCCGGCGACGCCAACGAGACCGTGCACGCCTGGCGGGCCATCCTCGAACTGGAGAGCGCCGAGCGCGCCTCGCACTTCACCCCGAAGCAGGGCCCGCACATCGACGGCCCCTCCGCGCTGGCGCTGACCCGCCAGAACCTGCCGGTGCTCGAGGGCACCAGCTACGAGGGCGTCCGCAAGGGCGGCTACATCCTGGCCGAATCGTCCACGGACACACCGCAGGTGATCCTGATCGCTACCGGCTCGGAGTTGCAGATCGCCGTGGAGACCCGCACTAGGCTGGAGGAGCAGGGCATCGGAACCCGGGTGGTCTCGATGCCGTGCGTGGAATGGTTCGACGCGCAGGACCAGACCTACCGCGACGAGGTGCTGCCGCCCGCGGTCCGCGCCCGGGTCTCCATCGAGGCCGGGATCGCGATGCCGTGGTACCGGTTGACCGGGGACGCGGGTGAGCACGTGTCGATCGAGCACTTCGGTGCCTCGGCCGACTACCAGACCCTGTTCCGTGAGTTCGGCATCACCACCGACGCCGCGATCGAGGCCGCCCGGCGTTCACTCGACAAGGTGAAGGGATAAGCGACATGGCACAGAACGAGAATCTCGCCGCACTGTCCGCGGCGGGGGTGTCGGTGTGGCTCGACGATCTGTCGCGGGACCGCATCCGGTCCGGCAACCTCGCCGAACTCATCGCGACCCGCAGCGTGGTCGGCGTGACCACCAACCCGACGATCTTCCAGGGCGCGCTCAGCAAGGGCCACGCCTACGACGATCAGATCAAGGAACTGGCCGCCCGCGGCGCCGACGTGGACGCGGCCATCCGCACGATCACCACCGACGACGTGCGCGCCGCCTGTGACGTGCTGGCCGACGCGTTCGACGCTAGCAACGGCGTCGACGGCCGCGTCTCCATCGAGGTCGATCCGCGCCTGGCCTTCGACACCGACAAGACCGTCGCCCAGGCGGTCGAGCTGTGGAAGATCGTGGACCGGCCCAACCTGTTCATCAAGATCCCCGCCACCGAGGAGGGCCTGCCCGCCATCACCAAGGTGATCGCGGAGGGCATCAGCGTGAACGTCACGCTGATCTTCTCGGTCGAGCGGTACCGCAGCGTGATGGGCGCCTACCTCGACGGCCTGCGCAACGCCCGCATCGCCGGGCACGATCTGGCCCGCATCCACTCGGTGGCGTCGTTCTTCGTCTCCCGGGTGGACACCGAGGTCGACAAGCGACTCGAGCAGATCGGCACGCCCGAGGCCCTGGAGCTGCGCGGCAAGGCGGGAATCGCCAACGCGCGCTTGGCCTACGCGGCCTATCAGGACGTGTTCGACGGCGGCGCGCACACCTCGACCTACCAGCATCTGGCGTCGGCGGGCGGGAATCGCCAACGGCCGCTGTGGGCTTCGACCGGGGTGAAGAACCCGGACTACTCCGACACCATGTACATCACCGAACTGGTCGCGCCCAACACGGTGAACACGCTGCCGGAGAAGACCCTGGAAGCGTTCGCGGATCACGGTGAGCTGCGCGGGGATACGGTCAGCGGCACCGCGGCCGAGGCCCAGGAGGTATTCGACAAGCTCAGCGCGGTCGGCATCGACATCCCCGACGTGTTCCGGGTCCTCGAGCGCGAGGGCGTGGAGAAGTTCGAGAAGTCGTGGGACGAGTTGCTCACGGCGACCAAGTCCGAGCTCGAGACCACCGGGAGCAACTGACCCGTGGCCGGTCCCCAGGAATCGGCAGCACCGGCGAATCCGCTTCGCGAGGAGCGGGACAAGCGGCTTCCCCGGATCGCGAGCCCGTGCAGCATGGTGATCTTCGGTGTCACCGGTGACCTGTCGCGCAAGAAGCTGATGCCCGCCATCTACGATCTGGCGAACCGGGGGCTGCTCCCGCCCTCGTTCGCCCTGGTCGGGTTCGCGCGCCGGGACTGGGCCGACGAGAACTTCTCCGAGGTCGTGCTCGAGGCGGTGAAACAGCACGCGCGCACGCCGTTTCGGCAGGAGGTGTGGGATCAGCTCGCGGAGGGGCTGCGCTTCGTGCAGGGCACCTTCGAGGACGACGCGGCCTTCACCCAACTGGCCGACACGCTGAAGCAACTGGATCAGGAGCGCGGCACCGGCGGCAATCACGCGTTCTACCTCTCGATCCCGCCGAACGCGTTTCCGACTGTGCTGCAACAGCTTTCGCGTACCGGCCTGGCCCAGCAGCAATCGCCCACCCCGGGCAAGGTCACCCCGTGGCGGCGGGTGGTGATCGAGAAACCGTTCGGGCACGACCTGGCCAGCGCCAAGGAGCTCAACGCGCTCGTCAACCGGGTCTTCCCCGAGGAAACGGTCTTCCGCATCGACCACTACCTCGGCAAGGAGACCGTGCAGAACCTGTTGGCGCTGCGGTTCGCCAACGAGCTGTTCGAGCCGGTGTGGAACTCCAATTTCGTCGACCACGTCCAGATCACCATGGCCGAGGACATCGGATTGGGCGGGCGCGCGGGCTATTACGACGGCATCGGCGCGGCCCGCGACGTCATCCAGAACCATCTGCTGCAACTGCTGGCGCTGACCGCGATGGAGGATCCGGTCAGCTTCCAGCCGCGGCAGTTGCAGATCGAGAAGATCAAGGTGCTCTCGGCGACGAAACTGGTCGAACCGCTGGACGAGACGACCGCGCGCGGGCAGTACACCGAGGGCTGGCAGGGCAGCGAGAAGGTCGTGGGCCTGTTGCAGGAGGAGGGTTTCGACCCCAACTCCCGCACCGAGACCTACGCCGCCATCACCCTCAACGTCGACACCCGGCGCTGGGCGGGCGTCCCGTTCTACCTGCGCACCGGAAAACGCCTGGGCCGCAGAGTGACCGAGATCGCGATCGTGTTCAAGCGCGCCCCGCATCTGCCGTTCGACCACGAGATGACCGAGGAGCTGGGGCAGAACGCCCTGGTCATCCGGGTGCAGCCGGACGAGGGCATCACCATGCGGTTCGGGTCGAAGGTGCCCGGCTCCAGCATGGAGGTCCGCGACGTGAACATGGACTTCAGCTACGGCGAGTCGTTCACCGAGGTCTCCCCCGAGGCCTACGAGCGGCTCATCCTGGACGTGCTGCTCGGGGTGCCGTCGCTGTTCCCGGTCAACGAGGAGGTCGAATTGTCCTGGCGCATCCTCGATCCCGTGATCGAGCACTGGGCGGCCGACGGCAAGCCCGAACCGTACGAGGCGGGCACGTGGGGTCCGATCTCCGCGGACGAGATGCTCGCCCGCACCGGGCGGGAATGGCGGCGCCCGTGATCGTCGACATGCCCGACACCAACACCCAGGACGTCGCCAAGCGCCTGCTCAAACTGCGCGAGAGCAACGGCGTGATCGCCATGGGCCGGGTGCTGACGCTGGTGGTGTGCACGCTGGACTCCTCCGAGGCCGAGGAGGCGATCGACGCCGCCAACGACGCCAGCCGCGAACATCCCTGCCGGGTGATCGTGCTCGCGCGCGGCGACCGGTTCGCCGAGACCAAACTCGACGCCCAGATCCGCGTGGGCGGCGACGCGGGCGCGGCGGAGGTGATCGTGCTGCGGTTGCAGGGCGATCTGGTCAATCACGAGAGCAGTGTGGTCATCCCGTTCCTGCTGCCCGACACACCGGTGGTGGCGTGGTGGCCGCGCGGCGCGCCGGAGTTCCCGTCCAAGGATTCGGTGGGGCGCTTGGCGATTCGCCGCATCACCGACGCCACCTTCGCGGCCGATCCGCAGGGCACGATCCGCAAGCGGCTGGACTCCTACGCGCCGGGCAATACGGATCTGGCGTGGAGCCGGATCACCTATTGGCGCGCGCTGCTCGCCGCCGCGCTCGACGAACCGCCGTTCGAACCCGTGGAATCGGTGACGGTGTCGGGGCTGGCGGAGGAACCGGCGCTGGACGTGCTCGCGGGCTGGCTCGCCGCGCGGCTGGGCTGCCCGGTGCGGCGGCGCACCGGCGAGCTGAAGGTGGAGCTGCACCGCCCGACGGTCTCGATCGCCATCGCGCGGCCGCAGACCGGGCGCACCGCCACCCTGTCCCGCACCGGCGAACCCGATCAGCGATTCGCGTTGGCGCGCAGGGAGACCAAGGACTGCCTCGCCGAGGAGCTGCGGCGGCTGGACGCCGACGAGGTGTACGCCGAGGCGCTGGCCGGGATCGAAAGGGTCGTCTATGAGTGAGCCCGGGATCGAGGTCGTCGCCGACGCCGACGCGCTGGCCGTCGCCGCCGCGCGGCGGTTCGTGGAGGTCGTCACCGCCGCCCAGCGCGATCGGGGTGTCGCCTCGGTCGTGCTGACCGGTGGCGGATCCGGTATCGCCACCCTCGAACAGGTCCGCAAACTCGGGGGCGATATCGACTGGTCTCGGGTCGAGATCTTCTGGGGCGACGAACGTTTCGTGCCCGCGGGCGACGCCGAACGCAACGACCGGCAGGCCCGCGAGGCGCTGCTCGATCATGTGCCGGTCGATCCGGCGCGGGTGCACCCGGTCGCCACCTCCGACGGTGAGTATCCCGATCCGGTGGAGGCGGCGGCGGAGTACTCGGCGACCGTGCACGCCCATCTGGCCGCGTACGGCGCCTTCGATCTGCATCTGCTCGGCATGGGCGGTGAGGGGCACGTCAATTCGCTGTTCCCGCACACCGACGCGGTGCGCGAGGAGCACGAACTCGTTGTGGCCGTGACGAATTCGCCCAAGCCGCCGCCGGTCCGGATCACCCTCACCCTGCCCGCCGTGCACAGGGCCCGGCACGTCGTGCTGATCGTCGGCGGCGCGGGCAAGGCCGCGGCCGTGGCGGCGGCGATCGGGGGCGCGTCGCCGCTGGACGTCCCGTCGGCGGGCGCGCGCGGCGGCGAGTCGACGACCTGGGTGCTGGACGAGGCGGCCGCGTCGGACCTACCGGCCCGTTGAGCGCGCCGAGCGAATTCGCGGACGCCGGGTCGGTGCGGGCGGCCATCGCGACGCTGCGCTCGGTGCGGCACTTCCGGCCCAATCCCGTTCCGCGCGTGACCGTCGAGGAGGTCATCGAGGCGGCGCGGTGGACGGGATCGGCCCGCAATCGGCAGCCGTGGCGGTTCGTCGCGGTCACCGATCCCCGGCAACGCGCGGCGCTGTCCCGGCTCGGCGACTACGCCATGTTGCTCGGCCGCGCCCCGCTGGTGCTGGTGCTGCTGTCGGAGGACAACGGCCACACCGACACCGAATTCGATCTCGGGCGCATGGCGCAATCCCTGTGCCTCGCCGCGCACGAACGCGGCCTGGGCAGTTGCGTCACCAGCTTCCATCCCGACGAGAACGTCCGCGCGGCCGCCGAATTGCTCCAGGCGCCACCGGGCTGGCTGCCCCGCCACGCCATCGCCCTCGGCTACACCGACGACGAGAACCGCGGCTCCCCCACGGCGATTCCCGTCGGACGGCTGCCGGTCGCGGAGCTGCTCACCTGGCTTCCGTGACCTGCGGCAGGTTCAGCGCCGCCAGGTGCGTGGTGAGGAAGGCGTTCACCGCCTCGGTGCGTTCCCATTGCACGAGATGACCCGCGCCGGAGACCTTTTCGACCGCGCGGAGATCCGGGACGTGGGCGCGCATGGTGGTCAGCGGGTCGCGGCCGCTGAAACCCTCCATATCCGGGTCGTGCTCGCCGTAGAGGAAGTGGGTGGGGACCTCGACGGTGGTGGGGAGGTCGGCGGTGAGTTCCCAGTTGCGGTCCAGGGCGCGGTACCAGCTCAGCGGGCCGGTGAAGCCGGTGCGCTCGAATTCGGTTGCGAGCGTGTCGAGTTCGGTCTCGTCGAGCCACGGCCAGGGGAAGGCCGGGGCCTGCGGGAGGACGTCGAGGTAGCCGAGGCCGGGCGGGTTCTTCCAGGTGTCGAGGTAGTGGTAGTCGCCGCTGAGGGAGTAGAACACGCGGGCCAGGAATTCCTTTGGGCGCGCGGCCAATTCGGCGTCGGCGACGCCGGGGGTCTGGAAGTAGGCCAGATGCAGGAAGTGCCGCTGGGACGCCTTCACCCAGAACGCCGACGGCGGCTTGGGCGGGCGCGGGGCGTAGGGATTGTTCAGCACGAAGATCCCGGCCACCCGCTCCGGGGCGCGCAACGCCAGCTCCCACACCAGTTGCGCGCCGAAGTCCAGGCCGACGAACGCCGCGCGCTCGGCCCCGAGGTCGTCGAGTAGCGCGAGCAGATCGCCGATCACCGCGCGATTGGTGTGCGCCTCCACCCCTTCGGGAGCCTCGGTGCGACCGTAGCCGCGCAGATCCGGGGCGATGGCCCGGTAGCCCGCGGCCGCCAGCGCGGGCAGTTGCCGATGCCAGACGTACCAGCCGTGCGGGAAGCCGTGACAGAGGATCACCGGGAAGCCCCGGCCCTGTTCGACGACGCGCATCCGCGCCTCGCCCGTGTCCACGAACCGCTGTGTCGGCTCCACTCCGCCTCCCGAGTACTAGAACGTGTTCTCATTTCACGGTAGTGTCCCGGAGTCGTGAACGGAATACTCGCCGACCGGGTCGCGGTCGTCACCGGAGCCAGCCGCGGCATCGGCAAGGGCATCGCCCTGGAATTGGGGGCCGCGGGCGCGACCGTGTACGTCACCGGCCGCACGGACGCGCCGGGCCGGTTGCCGGGCACGGTCGCCGAAACCGCCGCGCGCGCAACCGAACTCGGCGGCGTCGGGATCCCGTATGTCTGCGATCACCGGCACGACGCGGCGGTGGCGGAGCTGTTCGCCACGATCCGCCGCGATCACGGCCGTCTCGACATCCTGGTCAACAATGTCTACAACTCCCCCGCCTCGGCCCGCTGGCTCGGCAAGCCGTTCTGGGAGGTGCCGCCGCGGGCGTGGGACGAGAGCTTCGACATCGGCGTCCGCTCCCACTACGTCGCCGCCTTCCACGCCGCCCCGCTGCTGATCGAATCGGGCGGCCTGATCGTCAACATCTCCTCCCCCGGCGCGGAGCACTACACCCACAACGCCGTCTACGGCGTCGCCAAGGCCGCCGTCGACCGTCTCACCGCCGACCTCGCCCACGACCTCGCCTCCACCGACGTCACGGTCGTCTCCCTCTGGCCCGGCATCGTGAATACCGAACTGCTGCAGATGGTTCCGCCCGGCCCCGACGGCCGCCGCCTGATCACCCTCCCCGGCGAGGGCACCTTCGACCTCGCCGACGCCGAAACCCCCCACTTCCCCGGCCGCGCGGTCGTCGCCCTCGCCACCGCCCCCGACCGCCGCACCCGCACCGGAAAGCCCTGGCGTGTCGCCCATCTGGCGGCCGAGTACGGCTTCACCGACATCGACGGCCGGATGCCCCTCGCCGAACCCGAGGAACTCAGGCCACATCCAGGAAGCGCCGCACCGAACGGGCAGGGGCGGGCTTGACGCGCCAGACCAGGCGGACGCGGGAGGGTGGGGCGTCGGGGACGTCCAGGTAGACGACGCCCGGGTGGGGGGCTCGGGTGCGGGCCAGTTCGGGGACGCCGCCGATGCCGCGGTCGGCGGCGATCAGCTCGATCCATTCGTCGAAGTTGGTGCAGTGCACGACGGTGCGGCCGGGAGGTGCTGTGGGCCAGGAGGTTTCGTCGGTGGTGCCGGTGATGGTGTTGGCCACGAGGGGGTAGTGGGCGGCGTCGGACCAGCGCAGGTCGGGGCGGCGGGCGAGGGGTGAGCGGATCGACACCGCCAGCAGGCGTCGCTCCACGCCGATCACGCGGCTCGCGAGTTGGGCGGGCAGCCGGGAGTCGCGGCGGTGGAGCGCGATGTCGACCGCGCCGGACTGGAGGGCGGCGATCGGGTCGTCGACGCGGCGGATCTCGACGTGGCCGCCGAGGGCCTCGAAGCGGGTGCGGGCGGCGGCGAACCAGGTGTCGGGCAGGAGCCAGGAGAAGCCGATCGAGACCGCGGAACGCAGGTGCAGGTCCGCGACGGCCGTGTCGAGGTCGGCGAGCAGGCGTTGGGCGACCGCGCGGAAGTGTTCGCCCTCGGCGGTGAGGGTGAAGCGGCGCGAGGTGCGTTCGATCAAGCGGCAGTCCAGGATTCGCTCGAGCTGCTGGATGGTCCGGGTCAGCGACGGCTGGGTGATGTGCAGGCGCTCGGCGGCGCGGGTGTAGTTGCGTTCGCGCGTCACGGCCAGGTAGGCGCGCAGGTGCCGCAACTCCAGATCCATGCGTTCAGCGTATACACGGTGCCCGGAAAGCATTTCTCTCGGCCGTCGCGGATCCCTACCGTCGAGTGGTGTGACGATTGTGCCGACCCGCCCGGATTCGCTCGCCCCCGCGTTCCGTGCCTCGGCGGGGCTGGCGGCCGCCATGGGGATCGGGCGGTTCGCCTTCACGCCGCTGCTGCCGGTCATGATTCACGCCGGTCGGATCGACGCGCGGGCGGGCGCGCTCATCGCGGCGGCCAACTACGCGGGCTACTTGATCGGGGCGGTCGTTCTGGCTCGTCGTCCGGAATGGCACGGCCGCAACACCTTTCGGGTCGCCGCCGTCGCGCTCGTGCTGAGCGAGGCGCTGATGGCCTGGCCCGCGCCGCCGCTCGTGCCCGCGATGCTGCGGCTGGTCGCGGGTGTCGCGAGCGCGGTGGTGTTCATCGGGTGTGCGGGAATAGCGGCGCGGCACGAGAATCGGCGGCGCGCGGCCGGGATCACCTTCGCGGGCGTCGGCTGCGGGATCGCGCTGACCGGAGCGCTGGCACTGGTATTCGGGCCGCTCGTGTCATGGCAGGCACTGTGGCTGGGGTCGGCCGTGCTGACCGCCGCGCTGCTGGCACCGGCGCTGGCGCTCGATATCGTGCCGGGTCGCCGGGCGCGGGCCGGCACCACCCGTTCGGTCCGGGCGTGGCGGGCGCTGCTGCTCGCCTACTTCCTGGAGGGCCTGGGCTACATCGTGATCGGCACATTCCTCGTGGCCGCCGTCGGTGACGCGACCCTCGGCACGACCCTGTGGGTCGTCGTCGGCGTGGCCGCGGCCCCGGCGACGGTGCTGTGGGGTGTGCTGGCCCGGCGACGAACGCCGTTGCGCGCCATGGTCTTCGCGCTCGTCTTGCAGTTCTTCTCGGCGTTGCTGCCCGCGCTGTCGCCCGGCGCGGTCCCGGCGCTCGTGTCCGCGGCGCTGTTCGGGGCCACGTTCATGGGCATCACGATGCTCGCGATCGAGATCGGCGACGACCTCGCGGGTGCGGGGGCGGCCGCGACGCTGACCGCCGGATACGGGCTGGGTCAGGTGCTGGGGCCGCTGGTGGTGACGCCTGTCCTGGGCACGAGCTACACCGCGGCCTTCGCCATCGCCGCCGTCGTGCTCGCGGCGGCGACCGGCGTGGCGCTGACGATCAGGAGAACTTGATCTCGAAGCCGATGCCGAGGATGGAGATGATCCAGATCAGGCCGATGAAGATCGTGATGCGGTCGAGGTTCTTCTCCACGACGGTGGATCCGGACAGGCTCGCCTGCACGCCGCCGCCGAACAGGCTGGACAGCCCTCCGCCCTTGGCCCGGTGCAACAGGACCAGCAGCACCAGCAGCACGCTGGTGATGATCAGGAGGATATCCAGGAACATGCGCATGCCCGACAGTTTAGGTCCCCGCCCGCGCCGGTTCCGCAGCAGCCATGGCAATCATCCGCGCCGCCAGGTCCGCACCGGCTGCACCGGTCGCACCGCGACCAGATGCAGGGTGTGACTCTCCCCCGTCGTGTACTCCCCGACGCGTTGTTCGGCCAGCCGGTCGTTGGCGGTGAGCCGGACCTGATGCTGACGCATGTGCTCGTCCCACGAACGCACCACGAACGCCTCGATATAGCGGTCGGCCACGCCCACGTCCCGGTACAGACGCCATTCCATCGCGCCCGTGCGCTGCCGGGACCGGCCCACCCGCGCCATGGCCGAGGTGAAATCGGCCGCCGCCGCGGCGGGTACGTGATAGGTCACCAGCACCAGCACCGGGCCGTCCTCGGGTTCGGGTTCGAACTCCAGCACCGGTTCGGGCCAGTAGGCGGCGGGCGTGGTGTCCAGAGAGGTGACCCGCACCGGCAGCCACACCGTGGTCAGCGCGCACAAGGCCAGCAGGCCGGTCGCGCACCACAGCGCGACCGTCACCCCGAACGACCCCGCCACCACACCCCACACCAGCGAACCGACGGCCTGCCCGCCCATGAACACCAGCTGATACACCGACAGCCCCCGCGCCCGCACCCACCCCGGCAACAGCAACTGCATCGTCGAGTTCAGCGTCGACAACGCGGTCAACCAGGAGAACCCACCGAACACCAACGCCACCAACACGATTCCCGCGACGGGCACGCTGGCCGCCGCGAGCGTCGCCACCGCGAACAGCACCGCCGCCAACGCCAGCAGCCGGGTCGGGCTCAATGTCCTTCGCAGCCAGGTCAATTGGGTCGCCCCGGCCACCGCGCCCACGCCCAGCGCGCCGAGCAGCAGACCGTACCCCGACGACGACAACCCGAGGCGCGCGTGTGCGACCACCGGCAGCAACGCCCACAACGCGCTCGCCGGGCCGATGAACAGGATCGACCGCAGCAGCACCCGCCGGATCGCGGGCGCCGCGCGAATGAACCGCAATCCCGTCTGCAAGGCCGCGAACGGGCGTTCCGCGGGCAGATCCTGATCGGCCGCCGGCCGCCGCCACCGGACCAGCACGGCCACCACCCCAACGAACGAGGCGGCGTTCACCGCGAACACCAGCGTCGGCCCGACCAGCGACACCAGCACGCCCGCGATCGCGGGCCCGACCGCGCGGCCGATATTGTTGCTCATACTGCCCAGCGCCGCCGCGGCCGGAATCTCGTTGCGCGGCACCAACTCCGGCTGCACCGCCTGCCACGCGGGCGCGGTCATGGCCTGCCCGATGCCGAGCAGGAACAGCAGCGTCAGCAGCAGCGCCGGGGTGATCCGCCCGACGGCCGTCACCCCGGCGAGCACCAACGCGCAGACCGCCATCGCCGATTGCGCGCCGATCAGCAGCCGCCGCCGGTCGAGCAGATCGGCGAGCACTCCCGACGGAATCGACAGCAGCATCACCGGCAGGGTCGTCGCGGTCTGCACCAGCGAGACCAGCGTCGCGGCGTTCGGCTCCTCGACCAGCAACCACTGCGCGCCGACCGTCTGCATCCAGGTCCCGAGATTGGACACCAGCTGGGCGATCCACAGCGCGCGAAACACGCGCGACGCCAAGGGCGCCCAGGTGGAGGCGGGAGCGATCGGGGGTGCGGCCATATCGGGAGCCTAGCCAGCCGGGATCCGGGCCAATCGCCGCTACGATGGCAACATGTCGGCAACGCTGCTGCGCTGGGTGCTCGTCCTGACGCTGGCGACGGCGGTGGTGGGCTGTTCCACGGACTCGGGCTCGCACGATTCGACCGGTCCGACGCCGATGGGCCACGCCTACGTCTCCACCGAGGTCGACGGCACGCCCATCCCCGGCGGCGGTCCGCTCGAACTCACCTTCACCGACGGCCGCGTCTCCGCGCGCTCCGGCTGCAACACCAGCGGCGGGCCGGTGTCCTTCGACGGTGACGTCCTGCGGATCTCCGGCCTCGCGACGACCATGATGGCGTGCCTCGGCGACCGCGCGGGAGCCGACGGCTGGCAGACGGGCCTGCTGGAATCCGCGCCGACCTGGAAACTGAACGGCGACACGCTCACCCTGACCGGTAACGGCAGCACGGTCGCCCTCCTCGACAAGCGGGTCGCCCGGCCCAACCGGCCGCTGACCGAGACCGAATGGACCGTCACCACGCTGCTGCGTCCCGAGGGACAGGTCACCTCGCAGGCCCTCGAACACGCGAAACCCACCCTGACCATCGGCACCGACAATCGGGTCGCGGGCAGCGCGGGCTGCAACCACCTGAGCGGAACGGCCGAGATCGCGGCGGGCGACCGGGAGATCACCTTCCGGCTCGCCACCACCCGCATGCTGTGCGAACCCGAGGTGATGGACGTCGAACGACAGGTGCTCGAGGCCCTGGACGGTAAGACCACGGCCACCGTCGACGGCGACACGCTCACCCTGCGCAACGACGGCAACGGCACCGGTCTCGTGCTGACCGCCGATCACTGATCGGCGGCGACGGCGGGATTCCGGCCCGCCGGGCGCTGCGAGACAACATCATTGGAGAGGTGAGCAGCGAACGCGAAGCAGACCTGGATCGCCGGTTGCGGGAGGCGGTGCGCGCGGCGGAGCCGGGGACGCCCCGGGCGGCCACCGATCCCGTCCGGACCGGGAGCGCGTACACGGGTGTCACCTGTCTCGACCTGTTCGACGCGCAGGCCACGAGCCGCCATCTCGATCTCGCCGCCCGGCGGCTCACCGCGTCGGGTCGCGGCTACTACAGCATCGGCTCGTCCGGGCACGAGGGGAATGTGGTGCTGGCGGCCACGTCGCGGCCGACGGATCCGGTGCTGTCGCACTATCGCGCGGGCGCGTTCTTCGTGCATCGCTGCCGTCAGGTGCCCGGCCTCGACCCGATCCGGGACGTGCTGCTGGGGGTGGTCGCCGCCGCGGCGGACCCGATTTCCGGTGGGCGGCACAAGGTTTACGGTTCCCGGCCCGCCGCGGTGATCCCGCAGACCTCGACCATCGCCTCCCACCTGCCGCGCGCGGTCGGGCTGGGTTTCGCCCTGGACCGGGCGACGCGGCTGGGCAGGCGCACCGAGTGGCCGCCGGACGCGGTGGTGTTGTGCACGTTCGGTGACGCCTCGGCCAACCACTCCACCGCCGCCGGCGCCGTCAATACCGCGATTCACACCGCGCACCAAGGGGTTCCGCTGCCGGTGCTGTTCGTGTGCGAGGACAACGGGCTGGGCATCAGCGTGCCGACCCCGCCGGACTGGATCGAGCACGCGTACGGGTCGCGGCCGGGACTGCGGTACTTCACCGCCGACGGAGCGGATCTGCTTGCGGCGCTGGATGTTTCGGCCGAGGCGTTCCGCTGGGTGCGCGAGCACCGCCGCCCGGCGTTCCTGCGGTTGCGGACCGTGCGGCTGCTGGGGCACGCGGGTTCGGATGTGGAGTCGGCGTATCGGCGGGCGAGCGATATCGCCGCCGACCTCGACCGCGATCCGGTGGCGGCGACGGCCCGGCTGCTGGTCACCTCGGGCATCGCCACCGCCGAGCACGTGCTCGAACGGTACGACTCGATCGGGGCGCGGGTCACCGAGATCGCCGCCCGGGTCGTCGAGGAGCCGCCGTTGCGGAGCCGGGCGGAGGTCATCGCCCCGCTGGTGGCGAGCGATCCGGTGGCGGTTCGCGCGGACGCGGCGCGGACCGAACCCCTGGTGTCGGACCGGCGGGAGAGCGCTCCCGACTCGCCGGGAAAGCCGTTGTCGGGCAATGGTTTCGGCCTGCCCGCCCTGCGGACCGGGCGCTCGGTAGCGGCGGCCGGGGACGCCGCGTCGCCCGGCGAGAACCCGGCGGCGGAACTGCGGGACGCGACCGCGGCGGGCAGCACCGCCGTCGACCCCGGCGACTCCGTGGTGGTCGTCTCCGATCGGGAGGAGCCCGCACCGGGCGGACGCGAGCGGGCCGACGGGCCGATGACGTTGGCGCAGGCCGTGAATCGCACGCTCGCGGCGCTGCTGGAACGCGACGACGACATTCTGGTATTCGGCGAGGACGTCGGCCGCAAGGGCGGGGTGTACGGGGTGACCAAGGGTTTGCAGAAGACCTTCGGCGCCCGCCGGGTCTTCGACACCCTGCTCGACGAGCAGAGCGTGCTCGGGTCCGCGCTCGGCGCGGGGCTCGCCGGATTCGTGCCGATACCCGAGATCCAGTACCTGGCCTATGTGCACAACGCGCTGGACCAGATTCGGGGCGAGGCCGCGACGCTGAAGTTCTTCTCGGCCGGGCAGTATCGCAATCCGATGGTCGTGCGCATCCCCGGATACGGATACCAGAAGGGCTTCGGGGGTCACTTCCACAATGACGACTCCGTCGCCGCCCTGCGCGACATCCCCGGCGTGGTGGTCGCCTCCCCCGCCCGCGCCGACGACGCGGCCGCGATGCTGCGCACCTGCGTCGCGGCGGCCCGCGTCGACGGCCGGGTCTGCCTCTACCTCGAGCCGATCGCCCTTTATCACACGCGTGACCTGCACGAATCCGGTGACGACGGCTGGCTCGCCGCCGCCAACGGCGATCCGGTCGACATCGGCCGCGCCCGCGCGTACGGCGACGGCGCCGCCCTCACCATCGTCACCTTCGCCAACGGCGTCCCCATGAGCCTGCGCGTGGCCCGCCGCCTCGCGGACCGCGATATCGGCGCCCGCGTCCTCGATCTGCGCTGGCTCGCGCCGCTGCCGCTCGACGACCTCCTCCACCACGCCCGCGCGACCGGCCGCGTCCTCGTCGCCGACGAGACCCGCCGCAGCGGCGGGGTTTCCGAATCGGTCTGCGCCGCCCTGCTGGACGCCGGGTTCGGCGGGCCGATCGCGCGGGTCACCAGCGCCGACAGCTTCGTTCCGCTCGGCCCGGCCGCGGCCCGTGTACTGCTGGACGAGGAGGCGATCGAGGAGGCCGCGGTGAAACTCGTCGAATCCTCGGCGGACACGTCCGATACACGGCGCTAGGGGGTCGTGGGGTTCAGCGGGCGGTGATCGTGGTGGGGAGAGCGGCGAAACCTCGGTTGTTGGAGGCGTGGATCCGGCGCAGGCCCGCGGGGTCGATCTCGTAGTCGGCGACGTGAGATGCCAACTCCCCCAACGCGATTCGCAGTTCGAGCTGGCCGAGAGCGGCGCCCAGGCAATGATGGCGGCCGCTGCCGAACACCAGCGACGGGCCGGTGTCGCGATCGAGGTCGAAGGTGTCGGGATCGGTGAACACCTCGGGGTCGCGGTTGGCGGAACCCGTGATCAGCAGCATGCGCGCGCCCTTGGGGATGTGCACGCCGTGCAGTTCGATCTCCTCGGTGGTCGTGCGCAGATTGTTCTGGGTGGGCGGATCGAAACGCAGGCCCTCGGCGATGAAATCGTCCACGCGGCCGTCGAAGCCGCGGCGGCGCTGATCGGGATGCCGCCAGCCCGTGTACCAGAGATTGCCCAGCGACAGCATCGCCGTCTCGATGCCCGCGCCGACCAGCAGGATGAGCACGCCGACGATCTCCTGCGGTGTCAACCGGTCGTCCCCGTCGGCGGCGTCGAGCAGGGCGGACAGCAGATCGTCTCCGCGCCGCTGGCTCCGCTCGATCGTCAATTCGGTGTAGTAGCCGACCAGTTTCCCGATTGCCTCCATGGCCTCGGGCCGCAGATCGGTAGACTCCTCGTCGGTGTACATGATCTCCTTGCCGAGCTCGAGGACCAGCTCCCGGTCCCGCTCCGGCACCCCGACCAGTTCGGAGATCACATGTGTGGGGAACGGCCCCGCGAAGTCGGCCATCAGGTCGAACGAGCCCCGCTCGAGCAGCGGCGTCAGCAACCCGCGCGCGATCTCCCGGATCCGCGGCTCCAGTCCCGACACCCGTCGCTGGGTGAACGCCTTGGTCACCAGCCCGCGCAGGCGGGTGTGCTTCGGCGGATCCATGGCCACGAACGAGAAGAACTGCTCGGCCTGCGGACCCCAGAACGCCGGTTCCATCCGCAGCCCGTTGGCGCTGGAGAAGCGCTCCGAATCCCGGAACGCGGCCAGCACGTCGGCGTGGCGCGACAGGGCCCAGAAGTCGTCGACCTCGTTGCGGAACACCGGCGCCTCGGCGCGCAGCCGGGCGTAATAGGGGTACGGGTCGTCGTGAACAGCGAAATCGTAAGGGCTGTACTGCAATTGCATTGACCGAGCCTTCCATGCGCGCGGCGGTGTCGCTACCGGATTCGCGGATCGGAGCTGACAGGATCACAGTAGTCGAGAGGAAAGAGGGCGTACGTGGACTCCGAATGGGCAACTCCACCCCCCGGCATCGATGTGTCCAAACCCCACCCCGCCCGCCGGTACGACTACTGGCTCGGCGGTAAGGACAACTTCGAGGCCGACCGCAAATCGGCCGAGCTGGTGGCCGAGGCGTTCCCCAGCGTCCAGTTCTCGGCGCTCGAGAACCGCGCCTTCCTGCGCCGCGTGGTCACCTTCCTGTCCGCGGAGGCCGGGATCCGGCAGTATCTCGACATCGGCGCGGGCCTGCCGACCGCGGGCAATGTGCACGAGATCGCGCAGGACATCGCGCCCGAGTCGCGCATCGTCTACGTCGACTACGACCCGATCGTCGCGGTGCACGCCCGCACGCTGCTCAACAGCACGCCCGAGGGCCGGACCGCCTTCCTCGAGGCCGATGTCCGCGACCCCGAGCGCATTCTCGGTCACCCCGACGTGCTCGCCACCCTCGACTTCACCCGGCCGGTGGCGCTCATGCTGGTGGCGGTCATGCATTTCATCGTCGACGAGGAGAAGCCCTACGAGCTGGTGCGCCGGCTCACCTCGGCGCTCCCGTCGGGCAGCTATCTGGTCATGAGTCACGCCACCAGCGACCACCTCACCCCCGAGGACATCGCCGAGAGCGAGGAGGCCAACAAGCGCAGCGGCATCCCGTTCCGGCTCCGGTCCACCGCCGAGTTCGAGCCGTTCTTCGAGGGGCTGGAGATCGAGCCGCCCGGAATCGGGTCGATCATGTCCTGGCGGCCGGAGGGGTGGCGGGCGCATCCGCGGCCGGAGGCGGTGTCGATGCTGGGAGCGGTCGCGCGAATTCCCTAGCGGCGCACGGCTTTTCGACGGACAACGGCCCGGTATCGACGAGCGATACCGGGCCGTTGGGTTCGATCGCGGCCGATCAGGGCAGCGGGCCGCCCGCGGCGATGGCCGAGAGGGTGGCGAATTCGTCGCCCTTGAGCGACGCGCCGCCCACCAGGGCACCGTCGATATCGGTCTGCGAGGTCAGCTCGCCGACGTTCTTGGCGTTGACCGAGCCGCCGTAGAGCACCCTAACCGACGCGGCGACCTGCTGACCCGCCAGCTCGGCGAGTTCGGTGCGGATCGCGCCGCACACCTCCTGCGCGTCGGAGGGGGTGGCGACGCGGCCGGTGCCGATGGCCCACACCGGTTCGTAGGCGATGACGACCTTCGAGATCTCCTCGGCCGTCAGACCTTTCAGCGAACCGCGCAGCTGCTCGAGGTTGTAGGCCACGTGCGTCTGCGCCTCGCGGATGTTGAGGTTCTCGCCGATGCAGACGATCGGGGTCATCCCGTTCTTCAACACCTGCTTGGTCTTCGCCAGCACGATGGCGTCGTCCTCGTTGTGGTACTGCCGCCGCTCGGAGTGGCCGACCACGACGAACGAGCAGCCCAGCTTCGCCAGCATGGGGGCGCTGATCTCGCCGGTGTAGGCGCCCGCGTCGTGCACCGAGACATCCTGTGCGCCATAGGTGATCAGCAGGCGGTCGCCCTCGATCAGGGTCTGCACGCTGCGGAGGTCGGTGAACGGCGGGAGCACCGTGACATCGACCTTGTCGAAGTACTTGTCCGGCAGGGCGAAGGCGATCTTCTGCACCAGGGCGATGGCCTCGAGGTGGTTGAGGTTCATCTTCCAGTTGCCCGCGATCAGGGGTTTACGCGCCACGACTCAGTCCTCCAACACCGCGATGCCCGGAAGTTCCTTGCCCTCCAGGTATTCCAGCGACGCGCCGCCGCCGGTGGAGATGTGCGAGAAACCGTCCTCGGGCAGGCCGAGCGAGCGCACGGCCGCGGCCGAATCGCCGCCGCCGACCACCGTGAACGCGCCCTTCTCGGTGGCCTTGACGATCGCCTCGGCCACGCCCCGGGTGCCCGCGGCGAACTTCTCGAACTCGAACACGCCCATCGGCCCGTTCCAGAACACCGTGCGCGCCTCGGTCAGCAGCGCGCCGAACCGCCGCGCCGACTCCGGGCCGATGTCCAGACCCATCCAGCCTTCCGGAATCTCGTGTGCCGCAACGACTTTCGACTCCGCGTCGGCGGCGAACTTGTCGGCCACCACGATATCGCGGGGCAGGTGGATCACGTCGGCGTAGGTGTCGAGCAGCTTGCGGCAGGTGTCGACCATCTCCTCCTGCAACAGCGAGGAACCGACCGAAAGCCCTTGCGCGGCAAGGAAGGTGAAGCACATGCCGCCGCCGATGACGAGGGTGTCGACCTTGGGGGCGAGCGCCTCGATGACCGCGAGCTTGTCGGAGACCTTCGAGCCGCCGAGCACGACGGCGTAGGGGCGTTCCGGTTCGGTGGTGAGCTTGCGCAGCACCTCGACCTCGGTGGCGACCAGGCCGCCCGCGTAGTGCGGCAGCAGCTTCGCCACGTCGTAGACCGACGCCTGCTTGCGGTGCACCACCCCGAATCCGTCGGAGACGAACGCGCCGTCGTCGCCGACCAATTCGACCAGGGCCCGGGCCAGTTTGCCGCGTTCGGCGTCGTCCTTGCTGGTCTCGCGCGGATCGAAGCGGATGTTCTCCAGCAGGAGCACATCGCCGTCGGTCAGGCCCTCCGAGCGGGCGAGGGCGTCCTGCCCGACGACGTCACCGGCGAGCTGGACGTTGCGGCCCAGCTCCTCGGCCAGCTTCGCCGCCACGGGGGCGAGCGAGAGCTTCGGGTCGGGCTCACCCTTGGGACGGCCCAGATGCGCGGTGACGACGACCTTGGCGCCCGCCTCGACCAGCGCCTTCAGCGTCGGGACCGAGGCGAGGATGCGGCCGGGATCGGTGATCGCGCCGTTGTCGTCGAGGGGGACGTTCAGGTCGGAGCGCACCAGCACGCCCCGACCGTCGACACCCTCGGCCAACAGGTCCTGAAGTGTCTTGACTCCCATGGGTCTACAGCGACTTGCCGACGAGGCCCACGAGGTCGGCCAGGCGGTTGGAGTAGCCCCACTCGTTGTCGTACCAGCCGTTGACCTTCACCTGACCGTCGATGACCTTGGTCAGCGGCGCGTCGTAGATGCAGGAGTGCGGGTCGGTGACGATGTCGCTGGAGACGATCGGGTCGGTGTTGTACTTCAGGATGCCCTTGAGCGGACCCTCGGCGGCGGCCTGGTAGGCGGCGTTGATCTCGTCGACCGGGACGGCCTTGCTCAGGGTGACGGTCAGGTCGGTGAGCGAGCCCGTCGGGACCGGCACGCGCAGCGCGTAGCCGTCCAGCTTGCCGACCAGCTCCGGCAGCACCAGGCCGATGGCCTTGGCCGCGCCGGTGGAGGTGGGCACGATGTTCAGGGCCGCGGCGCGGGCGCGACGCAGATCCTTGTGCGGGCCGTCCTGCAGGTTCTGGTCCTGGGTGTAGGCGTGCACGGTGGTCATCAGGCCGCGTTCGATGCCGAACGCGTCGTTGAGGACCTTGGCCAGCGGGCCCAGGCAGTTGGTGGTGCAGGACGCGTTGGAGATGATGTTCTGGCTGCCGTCGTACTTGTCGTCGTTGACGCCCATGACCAGGGTGATGTCCTCGTCCTTGGCGGGCGCGGAGATGATCACCTTCTTGGCCCCGGCGGCCAGGTGGCCCTTGGCCTTGGCGGCGTCGGTGAAGATACCGGTCGACTCGACCACCACGTCGACACCCAGATCGCCCCAGGGCAGGGCCGAGGGGCCCTCCTTGATGGCGAGCGCCGTGATCCGCTGGTCGCCCACGACGATGGTGTCCTCACCGTCGAGCGAGACATCCTGCGGCAGGCGGCCGAGGATGGAGTCGTACTTGAGCAGCGTCGCCAGGGTGGCGTTGTCGGTGAGGTCGTTGACCGCGACGATCTCGATATCCGTGGTACCCAGCGCCTTCTGCGCCTCCACCGCCCTGAAGAAGTTACGACCGATGCGGCCGAAGCCGTTGATGCCTACCCGGACAGTCACGTTATCGCTCCTCAGCTTTCAAGCGGATTTCGTTCCGTTGCAAAGTCCACACTAATGCCCACGCCGCGAGGGCACAGACATGCCCCTACTCACACCGAACTGCGGGAGTTCCCGCGATCCGGCCGGACCGCCGCCGACGCCCCGACGGCCCGTTAACCACCTAGCGAAGCCCGCCCTTCACTGGCCCGCGCGCCCGTTCAACGCCAGCACCACAAGGTCTTTCAGCTCGGCGAGCCCCTCCTCGAGCGACCGGAACCGTCCGTTCGCCTGGTCGAAGTACCGGTCCATCCGAGTCTCCAACTGATCGAATCGATTTCGCGTCTCGATCTGGAACTCGGCCAGCCGCTCCCCGAGCGCGTTCGTCATCTTCCGCTGAATCTCGGCCTTGCGCTCCAGAGATGACTGCCCCGCTTCCAGCCGGGTCTGACCCTCCTCGAGTCTGGTCTGGCGGCCCTCCAAAGCGATCTGCCCCGCCACCAGGGACGCCTGTCCCTCGACGAGGGCCGTCTGGGTCGCCTCGATCGAGTCGAAGCGCGCCTCGTACCGTTCGTCGTTGGCGTCCACCTTGGCGCTCAGCGCGTCCACCTTGGCGCTGACGGCCTGCACCGCGCCGGAGGTGGCGTGGTCCTCGGCTCGGTTCGCCTCCAGTGCCGCCACTCTCGCCTCCAGCTGAACCAATGTCGTCATCGTCTGGCCCCCTTACGCTTCGGTCACCCCTAACCCGGCACCTCGAAGCTACCGCACCGGTGGGGTGGGTGGGAGTGGTGGAACGTGTTCTGGGGATAACTTTCGGGCTGTGGATGAATCTATGAAAACCGCCGTCGCACAAGGGGATTCGTGCGGCGGCGGTTCTCGGAGGGAAGACTCAGGCGTCTTCGAGGAGTTCGGCGGTGACGGCGGATTCCGTGTCGGGGACGCCCAATTCCTTGGCGCGGCGGTCGGCCATGGAGAGCAGGCGCCGAATGCGGCCCGCCACCGCGTCTTTCGTCATGGGGGGTTCGGCCAGTTGGCCCAGTTCCTCGAGGGACGCCTGGCGGTGCTGGACGCGCAGGCGGCCCGCGGCGGCGAGATGGTCGGGGACGTCGTCGCCCAGTATTTCCAGGGCACGCTCGACCCGGGCGGCGGCGGCGACGGCGGCGCGGGCGGACCGGCGCAGGTTGGCGTCGTCGAAATTGGCCAGCCGGTTGGCCGTCGCGCGCACCTCGCGGCGCATGCGGCGCTCCTCCCAGGTCAGGCGCGTGTCCTGCGCGCCCATTCGGGTGAGCAGCGCGCCGATGGCCTCGCCGTCGCGGACCACCACCCGATCGGTGCCGCGCACCTCGCGCGCCTTGGCCGAGATGCCCATCCGGCGGGCCGCGCCGACCAGGGCCAGCGCGGCCTCGGGGCCGGGGCAGCTCACCTCGAGGGCCGAGGAGCGACCGGGTTCGGTCAGCGAGCCGTGCGCGAGAAACGCTCCGCGCCAAGCGGCTTCGGCGTCGGCGATGCTGCCGCCGACCACCTGCGCGGGCAGGCCGCGCACGGGACGCCCGCGCACATCCAGCAGACCGGTCTGCCGGGCGAGGGCCTCACCCTCCTTCGACACCCGCACCACGTACCGGGAGGTCTTGCGCAACCCGCCCGCGCCGAGGACGTGCACGTCGGAGCCGTAGCCGTACAGCTCGAAGATCTCGCGGCGTAGCCGTCGCGCGATCGACCCCATGTCGACCTCCGCCTCGACGATCACCCGCCCACCGACGATGTGCAAGCCGCCGGCGAACCGGAGTAGCGCCGACAACTCCGCCTTGCGTGAACTCACCTGCGAGACGGAGAGACGGCTCAGCTCGTCCTTCACCTCGGCTGTCATCGCCACGAGACCCGCTCCTTTCCACCCAACGCGGACCGCACCTGCTGGCCACGGTGCCGTCCTTCGACTCGAAGCCCTGTCATTTCCGGCCGAGGTAGCCGGATCACCTGATCCAGTGCGGCGGCTAGTTTTCCAGGGTGGTGCCGGTCCGTCCCCGCCTCGGCGACATCAGCGAAGGTTACTCGCGCGCGCAGCTGTTCGGCAGCTCTTGCCACATGTTCGCGCTCGCTACCCTCGGGTACGGACCCGGAATCCACCAGCACATGATCGACCGCGAAATCCGGTGCGTGCTGGGACAATACATGCAGGTGCCGCTCGGCGGAGAATCCGGCCGTCTCACCCGGCTCCGCGGCGAGGTTGAGCACCAGCACTTTTCGGGCACGCGTGTGCACGAGCGCCTCGTGCAGGCCCGGAACGAGTACGTGCGGAATGACACTGGTGAACCACGAACCCGGACCCAGCACCACCAGATCGGCGTGTTCGATCGCCGCGGTCGCCTCCGGACTCGCGGGCGGATCCTGCGGAATGAGCCGCACGCGGCGCACCTTGCCGGGCGTGGTCGCCACCGCGACCTGCCCCCGGATGCACCGGCTCACCCGCGGGTCGGCCTCGAGCCCGGACACGTCGGCCTCGATGATCAACGCGGTCGGCGACATCGGCAGCACCCGGCCGCGAATGCCGAGCACCCGGCCCATCTCGTCGAGCGCCGCGACCGGATCGCCGAGCACCTCGGTCAGGCCCGCGAGCACGAGGTTGCCCACCGAATGCCCGGCCAGCGCGCCGGTGCCGCCGAAGCGGTGCTGCACCGTGCGCGCCCACAGTCCCTCGGTGTCCTCGGACAGCGCGGCCAGCGCCATCCGCAGATCGCCCGGCGGCAACATGCCCAGTTCGGCGCGTAGTCGCCCCGACGAGCCACCGTCGTCGGCGACGGTGACCACCGCGGTGATCCGCTCGGTCAGCCGGCGCGCCGCCGACAGGGTCGCGTACAGGCCGTGACCACCGCCCAGCGCGACGATCGCGGGCGTTTCGTCGGTTGCGCTCATTCCCGCCCCAGGTCTCGGTGAACCACACGCACGACATCGTGATCGGACGCCCCCAGCGCTTCGCCCAGGGCCTCCGCCATCGCCACACTGCGGTGCTTACCGCCGGTGCAGCCCACTGCCACGGTCATGTAACGCTTCCCCTCTTGGCGGTACCCGTTGGTCGTCAGATCGATCAGGTGGTGACAGGTCCGCAGGTAGTCGTCGGCGCCCGGCTGGGACAGCACGTACTCGCTGACCACCGCGTCCTGTCCGGTGTATTCGCGTAACTCCGGCACCCAATGCGGATTGGGCAGGAAACGCAAATCAAACACCATGTCGGCATCCAGCGGAACTCCGTACTTGAAACCGAACGATTGGATTGTCACCTGCAACGCGGTCGGCGCGCCGCCACCGTAGGCCTCCTCCAGCTTGCGATGCAATTGATGCACCGACAGCGCGGTGGTGTCGATGACCAGATCGGCGGCGGCCTTCACCGTGGCCAAGCGCTGCCGCTCGGCGGTGATGCCGGCCGACAGCGTACCGTCGGCGCTCTCGCTCTGGAGCGGGTGGCGTCGGCGGGCGAAGCCGAACCGGCGGATCAGCACGTCGTCGGACGCCTCGAGGAACAGCACGCGGGTGCGCACGTTCGCGGCGCGCAGCTGCTCGGTCACCCCGGACAGGTCGCCGGTGAAGAACCGGCTGCGCACATCCATGACCAAGGCCAGTTTGCGGATCGGCGGATCGGCCGCGGCGCCCAATTCGACCAGGCGCGCGATCATTTCGGGCGGCAGGTTGTCGGCCACGTACCAGCCGAGGTCCTCGAGGACGCGCGCCGCCGTGCCGCGCCCGGCACCGGACAGTCCGGTGACGATGACAACCTCGACGCCCGCGTTGCCGGGCTCGGGTCGCAGGGACGTCACGGCGGCGTGGCCGTCCGCCGCGTTGTTGTTCGATTCGACGCTGGTCATGTCCTATCGGATCCGTCTCTGGGCTGTCATTCGATCATCCTGCCTCGCATCGGCTCGAGACGGCGAGCACACGCCAGGGACGAAACCCAGACGTGACCAGTCCGGTTCGCGACTCAGTCATCGTTGAGGGCCGCGAGCACCGCCTTGGCCGTGGCGACTCCGATGCCCGGCACCTCCGTGATCTCCTCCACCGTAGCCTCCTTCAGCCGCGCGACCGAGCCGAAGTGGGTGACGAGGGCGGTACGCCGGGATTCGCCGAGCCCGCGCACCGCGTCGAGCGCGGAGGCGGTCATGCGGCGGGAGCGTTTGGAGCGGTGGAAGGTGATGGCGAATCGGTGCGCCTCGTCGCGCACCCGTTGCAGCAGATACAGCGATTCGCTGTTGCGCGGCATGATCACCGGGTCGGGCTCGTTCGGCACCCACACCTCCTCGAGCCGTTTGGCCAGCCCGATCACCGCGACATCGGTGATGCCGAGTTCGTCGAGCACCTCGGCGGCCGCGTTCACCTGCGGCGCACCGCCGTCGACGACGTACAGGTTCGGCGGATACGAGAATCGGCGCGGCTTACCGGTTTTCGGGTCGATGCCGGGCGTGGCGTTGTCGGGCTCCTCGGCGAGGGCCTCGAGATCCTTGCGCAGCCGGTAGAACCGCCGCCGGGTGACCTCGGCGATGCTGGCCACGTCGTCGGAGCGGCCCTCCCCCGCGGCCTCCTTGATCGTGTAGTGCCGGTACTCCGATTTGCGCGGCAGCCCGTCCTCGAACACCACCAGCGAGGCCACCACATCGGTGCCCTGCACGTGGCTGATGTCGACGCATTCGATGCGCAACGGGGCCGAGTCGAGTTCCAGCGCGTCCTGAATGCCTTGCAGCGCGGCCGATCTCGCGGTCAGATCGCCCGCGCGCTTGAGTTTGTGCTGGGCCAGCGCCTCGGCGGCATTGCGCTGGACGGTCTCCATCAGCGCCTTCTTGTCGCCGCGCTGCGGCACCCGCACCTGCACGGCCGCGCCGCGCAACTCCGAGAGCCAGCCCTGGATCTGGTCGATGTCCAACGGCAGGGTGGGCACGAGCACCTCGCGCGGGACCACGGTCGCCGGGGTCTCGGTGTCGGTGTTCTCGGCGAAGGCGGCCTGTTCGCCGTAGAACTGGGTGAGGAACTGCTCGACCAGCGCGGCCAGCTCACCGCCGGATTCGACGTCGCGCTCATCGTCTCGACCTGTGCCGGGGCCCTCCGTGGTTACGCGGGCTGCCTCCTCCGGGCCTGACCAGCCCAGGTCGGCAGCGTCGCCGGATTTGTCGACCACCCAGCCGCGCTGGCCGCGCACGCGTCCGTCGCGGACGTGGAAGATCTGCACCGCCGCCTCGAGTTCGTCGGTGGCGAAGGCGATCACGTCGGCGTCGGTGCCGGTGCCGAGCACGACGGCCTGCTTCTCCAGCGCGCGTTCGAGCGCCTGCACGTCGTCGCGCAACCGGGCCGCGGCCTCGAAGTCCAATTCGGCCGCGGCCGTGTGCATTTCGCGTTTGAGTTCGCGCACCATCCGGTCGGTCCGGCCGGAGAGGAAGTCGCAGAAGTCCTCGGCGATGCGGCGGTGCTCGGCGGCGTCGACGCGGCCGACGCAGGGGGCCGAGCATTTGTCGATGTAGCCGAGCAGGCACGGCCGCCCGATCTGCTGATGCCGCCGGAACACGCCGTTGGAGCAGGTGCGCACCGGGAACACGCGCAGCAGCAGATCGACCGTCTCGCGGATGGCCCAGGCGTGCGCGTAGGGGCCGAAGTAGCGCACCCCCTTCTTGCGCGCGCCGCGGTAGACGAACACCCGCGGATACTCCTCGTTCATGCTGACCGCGAGCATCGGGTAGGTCTTGTCGTCGCGGTAGCGGACGTTGAAGCGCGGATCGAATTCCTTGATCCAGTTGTATTCCAGCTGAAGGGCTTCCACCTCGGTGGTGACGACCGTCCACTCCACCGCGGCCGCCGAGGTGACCATCTGCCGGGTGCGCGGATGCAGCGAGGTGATGTCGGCGAAGTAGGAGTTCAACCGGCTCCGCAGGCTCTTGGCCTTACCGACGTAGATGACCCGCCCGTGCGCGTCCCGGAATTTGTAGACGCCGGGTTCGACGGGGATGGTGCCCGGGGCGGGTCGGTAGGTCGCGGGATCTGCCACGGCAACCAGGTTAACGACCTGGACCGACAGGTGAACCGACGGTGGCCGAGCGCAGCCGCCGCGCCGACGCCGCGATGGCCTCGTACAGCGCGCGTTCGGGTTCCGAGGGCCGCTCCCGGCGGCGCAACAGCACGAACTCCAGCTCGCCCAGATCGGGCAGCCGGTCGTCGTGCACCGCGAAAAGCCCTGGCGGAAGCAGACTTTCGGCGTGCACGGTCAGCCCGAGACCGGCCAGCACGGCCGCGCGCAAGCCGAGCTGGCTGTCGCTGACGCAGGCGATGCGCCAGGTCCGGCCGTGGCGTTCCAGGGCGCGCAACGCGACGCGGCGGGTGATGCTCGGCGGCGGATAGGTCACGAGCGGGATCGGATCGGCGAAACCCGTTGCGCCCGAGGGTCCGGCCCACACCGTGCGGTCGCGCCAGAGCGGTTCGCCGTGCCGCTCGCCGGGCAGCCGCTTGCCGACCATGAGGTCCAGTTCGCCCGCCGCGAGCCGGTGCTCGAGGTTCTCGCTGAGCCCGACGGTCAGCTCCAGATCGACGCCCGGATGGCTGCGCTGGAATTCGAGCAGCACCTCGGGCAGTTCGCGGGCCATGACGTCGTCGGAGGCGCCGAGCCGGATCAGTCCGGTCAGATGCGATTCGGCGAAGTGGCGTTCGGCTCGGGCCTGGGCGTCGAGGATGTCGCGCGCGAATCCGACCATGGCCGCGCCGTCGGCGGTCAGGGCGAGATTGCGGGTGTCGCGGCGGAACAGGGCGCGGCCGGTCGCCTGTTCGAGCCGGGCGATGTGGCCGCTGACCGTCGACTGTCGCAGCCCGAGCAGGCGGCCCGCGGCGGTGAAGCCCCCGGCCCGCTCGACCGCCAGGAAGGTCCGCAGCAGGTCGGGATCGAACACATTGATCACGATACTCGTTCGGAGTTATCGCTTTCACCGCCTGTCGCGATCGGTGCGCCGGGTTCTACCGTGCGAGGGTGAGGTTCTTCGCCAAGCTACGCATCGACGCCTTCATGCTCGGCCTGCTGGTCAGTGTGCTGGTGGCCGTGGTCCTACCCGCGCGCGGCGATGCGGCCGCCGTGCTGGACCGGGTCACCACGGTCGCCATCGGCGCGCTGTTCCTGCTCTACGGCGCGCGCCTGGAACCGCGCGAAGCCCTTGCGGGACTGCGGCATTGGCGGCTGCACTCGACGGTCCTCGCGGTCACCTATCTGGTGTTCCCGCTGCTCGGGCTGGCGTTGCGGCCGCTGGTGACCGGTGTGCTGAGCGACGAGTTGTACACAGGGGTGCTGTTCCTGACGCTGCTGCCCTCGACGGTGCAGTCGTCGATCGCGTTCACCGCGATCGCCCGGGGCAACGTGGCGGGGGCGGTGGTGAGCGCGTCGCTGTCGAATCTGCTCGGCGTGTTCGTGACGCCGCTGCTGGTCGTGCTGCTGCTGCGCACCCCGGGCGGGGCGACGGTGTCGGCGGGCGCGGTGCTGGCGATCGTGTCGCAGTTGCTGCTGCCGTTCCTGGCCGGGCAGGTGCTGCGGTCCCGGTTGCGTCCGGTGCTGCGGCACGCGGCGCTGACGCGGGTGGTGGATCGGGGGTCGGTGTATCTGGTCGTGTACGCGGCCTTCAGCGCCGGGATGGTGGAACACGTCTGGCGCGGGATCTCGGGGTGGGCGCTCGCGGCGGTGGTCGCGGTGTGCGCGGGGCTGCTGGCGCTGGTGCTCGCCACGACCTCGGCGCTGGGGCGGGTCGCCGGGTTCGGGCGGGGTGATCGGATCGTGTTGATCTTCTGCGGGTCGAAGAAGAGTCTGGCGAGTGGGCTGCCGATGGCCACGGTGCTGTTCGGCGGGCACGCGGTGGGGTTGATCGTGTTGCCGCTGATGATCTTTCATCAGATCCAGTTGTTCACCTGCGCCGCGCTCGCGGGTCGATGGGGACGGGCCGCGGACGCCCGCAGCGTCCCGGAGCGGGCGGGCGCGGTCGCGTGAACGGCTAACGGCCCGAAGGGAATTCGGTGCTTCCACCGTCCCCGGCGGGGATGATCGGCAGCGTCACCGACGACGGGTGGTCGGGGTCGTGCAGGATCGTCTGGGTCGCGCTCTGCGTGGCGGTGCCGAGGCCGAACGGCTCGCCGGTGTTCGGATTGGGGGCGTACTGCGGATAGTCGCTGGAGGAGATCTCGATCCGGAGGCGCGAGCCCGCGGGCACCAGATAGCTGGTCGGCCAGATCTTGATGCTGTACCGGTAGGGCTGGCCGGGCACGATGGGTGTCGGATTCTCGAGCGAGTCGCGGAAGGCCGCGCGCAGGATGCCGTTGTTCAGATTGCGTGACGAGCCGTCGGGCGCGACCACCACGAGTTTGGCGGTGAAGTCGGTGTCGGGGGCGGTGGAGGTGGCCCACAGGTCGACCGTCGTCGGGCCGGTGAGTTCGGTGTCGGCGGTGAGCGGGGCGCTGGTGTAGGTGAGGACGTCGGTGCGTTGTTCGACCACGAATTGGTCGAACGGTCCCTGCGGTCCGGTGCTCGCGCCGCAACAGGAGTGCCCGCCCGCGCTGGGGGCCGGGGTGAGCGGGTCATAGAGGTAGTGGTCCGGCGGTTGCGGACTCGTGGGACGTTCGGAAGTCAGTGCGCCGCTGCGGTTCTGGGGGCTGGCGTCGCCGTTGCCGGAGAAGTAGTAGGTGGTCCAGCGGGTGTTCGGCAGGGGCCAGGCGTCGGCGGACTTCCAGCGGTCGGCGCCCATCAGGAAGTAGTCGACCCGCGGCTTGCCCGAGACGTTGTTGTCCCGCCCCTTCAGGAAGTGATCGAACCAGGCCAGCATGAGGTCGTTGACGGGACTGTCGCCCCCGGGACCGCCGTCGAGCATGGGCGCGGAGATGTGCGAACCCGGCCGCCCCCAGCCGACGTGGTCCCACGGCCCGATCACGAGCCGTTGGTTGCGGCGGGCGTCCTCGGTGCCGCCGGAGCGGACCATGCCCGCGAAGTTCTCCACCCCGCCCGCGAGGAAGGCGTCGTACCAGCCCTCCATATCGAGCACGGGCACCTTCACCGACGGATAGCGGTCGCGGATGCTCCACTGCTTCCAGTAGTCGTCGCGGGTGGAGTGCCGGATCCAGTCGAAGAACCAGGGCGCCACCGTCGGATCGCCCGGATGCAGGGGCGGGAACTGCTGGTACGGCCGATAGGCCAGCCAATGGGTGTAGTCGGCGCCGTCTGCCTGCAACTGTTTCGCGGTGCCGGTGTCCCCGCGATTGACCGCCGCGCTGGTGGCGATGGTCTCCATCGCCCAGGGTTCGACGAAGGCCAGCCGGAACGCGCCGCCCTCGTAGGTCCAGCCGTCGTAGTAGTCCGAGGCGGTGTTGGCGGGCACGATCGTGGTCAGATGCGGCGGGGTCTCCACCGCGGCCAGCCATTGGGTCGCCCCGACATAGGACGAGCCGTACATGCCGACCTTGCCGTTGGAACCGGGCAGGCCCGCGGCCCACTCGACCGAGTCGTAGCCGTCCGCGCGGTCGGCGGCGAATTCGGTGAAGGTGCCGCCCGACGCGCCCTGGCCCCGAATGTCCTGCACCACAACGAGATAGCAGTGCGAGGCGAACCAGTCCGGGGTCTGGTAGCGGGAGGGCTGGATCTGCGCGGCCGTTTTGCCGTACTGGGTGCGCATGAGCACGACCGGCACCGCGTCCCCGGTGCGCGGGCGGTACACGTCCGCCTTCAGCACGACGCCGTCGCGCATGGTGGCGGGGACGTTCTCCTGTTTGTCGACCGCACAGGGTCCGCGCCCGCCGGCCGGTGGCCACGATCCCGTCTCGCGGGTGCGCGTCCCGCCCGAACCGCCACAGCCGCTCAGGAGCAGAACGGCGATGGCCGCCAGCGCCGCGCCCCGCGTCCGCTTCGACGACATGCGCCGACGGTAGCACCGACGCGAACGCGGTTGCGCTACTTCGACTCCAAGGGCAGCAACACGTCGGTGAAGCGGTCCAGGAACGCCTCGAACGATTCGGTGCCCGCGGAGCGGACCACGAATTTGGTGATGCCCGCGTCGAGGTAGCCGTCGACGAGGCGGCGCACCGCGTCCCAGTCGGCCGCGACGAGTTCGGCGGGATCGACGTCGGGCCTGCGCGCCCGCACGGCGGCCACCAGATCGGCGGGTGGATTACCTTCGGCGACAACGAGATTGACGCCGTAGTGGTCGGGTTCGATCTCCCGTCCCGCCGCCGCGGCCGCCGTCTCGATGGCCGCCCGCGCGGTCCGGGCCTCGGCCGGGGTCAGGAAGCTGCCCAGCCACCCGTCGCCGAACCGTCCGATGCGTTCGAACGCCGCTGGGGCCGAACCCCCCAACCAGATGTCCAGCGGCCGGGCCGGGCGCGGCCCGATCGCGGCGTCCCGCACGGTGAAGAACCGCCCGGTGAAGGTGAGCTTCTCCTCGGCCAAGGCCGCGCGCAGCAGGCGCAGCGACTCGTCGAAGACCGCGCCCCGCATGCCTTTCGGCACCTCGAACAGTTCCCGCTCACCGGGCCGCGCCGGTTGCAGCCCGAACACCGGCAGCACCCGTTTGGGCGCCAGCGCCGCCAGCGACGCGAGCTGCTTGGCCACCAGCACGGGATGACGGCCGGGCAGGATCGCCACCGAGGTGCCCACCTTCAACCGCTCGGTCCGCGACAACGCGAAGGCCATCCCGACCGTCGGGTCCACCGCGTCGGCGTAGATCACCTCCGACAGCCACAGCGAATCCACACCCGCCGCCTCGAGCAGATCCACGACCCGCGCGAATTCCGCGGGTCCGCTGTCCATCCCCAACCCGACCCCGAATCGGACCTTCATCCCCGCCCTCCTCCGTCGTCTCTCGCTCGGTGCCAACCCGGAGCACAGCCCGTTCCATTCCCGAGCGTCTCGGGACGCCTACGCCGCCGCCGCGAAGACGCGGCCCAGTGGGCCCGCCAGATCGCCGCGCGCCCCGATCTCGACGGTGTCCAGTTCCAGCCAGGCGGCCAGTTCGCGCAGCGCTCGGGCGAGTTCGCTTGTGACATAGGGCGAATCCCAGCCCGGTTCGGCGAAGGCGCCGGGGACCAGCAGGCGCCCGGTGCCGCGCTCCGCGCGCAGGTCGACCCGGGCCACCAGCTCGCCGTCGAGCAGGAACGGGAACACGTAATAGCCGTGGACGCGTTTGGGTTCCGGGGTGTAGATCTCGATGCGGTAGTGGAAGTCGAAGATCCTTTCGGTGCGGGGCCGGAAGAAGATGAGCGGATCGAACGGGCACAGCAGCGCCGCGCCCTCGATCCGCCGCGGCGTGCGCGCTGCCGCGTGGAGATAGGCCACCCGGTCCCAGCCGTCGACCTGTACCGGCTCCAGCACCCCCGCGTCCACCAATGCCGCGATGGCGGGTTCGGTTTGGCTGCGGTGCAGGCGGTAGTAGTCGCGCAGATCCGGTTCGGTGGCGATGCCCAGGGCGACCGCGGCGCGGCGGACGAGTTCGAGCACCGCCTCCGGCTCCTCGACGCGCCGGGCCGTGATCTCCGGCGGCAGCACGCGCTCGGTGAGGTCGTAGTGGCGCTGGAAGCCCACCCGCTTGTCGACCGAGAGCTCACCGGTGGCGAACAGCACCTCGCAGACCACCTTGGTGTCGCTGTAGTTCCAGCCCCAATGGTCCTTGCTGCGCGGCCGGTCCAGTTCCAGATGCCGCTCGACCTCCCCGGCCGTGCTCGCCCCGAACTCGCCGATCACCCCGAGCACGTCGCCCGGGAGATTCGGATTGCGCTGCAACACGTTTCGCGCGCCGCCCCACCGGCCGTGGCGATACCGCTCCATCCGCCACCGCAGCAGCGGCCAGTCCTCGACCGGGAGCAGCGCCGCCTCGTGCGCCCAGTACTCGACCAGCCGCCGCGGCCGCCGCCCGCTGTGACTCCACGCCGCCTCGTCGAGCAGGGTGCGGTCGTACGCGCCGATGCGGCTGAACACCGGCGCGTAGTGCGCCCGCACCACCGCCGACACCGAATCCAGTTGCAGCAGCTGCGTCCGCTCCAGCACCCGCAGGATCGTGCGGCGGCTGGGTGGGGACGACGGCCGTGGCGTGGCGAATCCCTGGGCGGCGAGCGCGGTCCGGCGGGCCGCGGCGGCGGTCATGGTACGCACAGTCGCACCATGCCAGACGCCACCGACAAGTCGGCGCGCGCGCCCGCCCGGCCGCCGGTCAGGAGATCTTGTCCGCGGATTTCGGCGGCGCCAGCGCCTGTTCGACCGCCGCCAGGGCGTCGACGGGAGTTCGGTTGGCGCCGTTGGCATCTCGCCCGAGCTGCGGCCAGCCCGCCCCGTCGGGGCCGCGCAGCTGGATCCAGATGTCGCGGGTCTTCTCCAGCAGCTCGCGCTGTTCGGCCTCGGTCAACGCTGTCATGATTCCCTCCTCTGTTCCCACGCCGCACTGTGCGGCGAAGTCCTCCGGTGACAGGCCGTTGGCGGCGTTCATATCGCAGCTGCCGAAGGGCGGACAGCCCTCGGGCAGGCCGCCGCCGAACCCGGCGCCGTCGGTGTACTGGTGGGCGATCTGGCCGGGCAGCTCCGGATTGTGGCCGTAGCCCGCGCCGACCAGGCGCAGCCCCTCGGGACGGTCCGGCCACATGGCGAACAGGTCGCCCTTGTTGGCGTAGCCGATGACCCGCCGCGGATCGCCGAGCCAGTCGGCCAGCCGCCAGTACGCGCGGTTGATGCCGTCGGATTGATCGCCGCCGGGATTGCCGCCCGATTCGACGTCGATCATCGTGATCATGCGGGGATGCGGGCCGCCGCACCGCTCCACCATCTCGCGATGGGTGGCCACCGTCTCGGCCCAGTTGGGCCGCCAGTAGAAGTAGACGATGAAACACGCCAACCGGCCGTCCTCGACCGCGGCCGTGGCCCACGCGTAATTCGCGGCGAAGTTCGGATCGCGGAAGGTGCCGTCGTTGGAGCGGAAGCTCAGGATCCCGTACGGATAGGAATCGTCGACCGGGGCCTGGAAATACGAGACATCGGCAAAGAGACTGTCCACCATTGTCTTTCCTTTCGATCGGTATGCGGCCAGTCTCGGGGCCGGGCGTCTCATCGGCGTCTCACGCGCGTCTCATGAAACACGCCGATCGGTTCGCTCGAAATGCTGAAACATAGTTGCACCACGGCTCGATAACCAGGAGAATCAGGCAGGCACTGATTCAGCCAGCCGGTGACCAACCGCTCGGGGGGCGGACATCGGACCGACAGCGGCCCGATCGCTCGGCGATCGAGGCGGCGGAAGGCCGAGGTGAACAGCGTGCGGGCAACGACCAAGAACGGAACGACGGGAGGCCGCGGGGTATTGGAGGGCGCGTTCGCGCTGCTCGACGTCCTCGCGGACGGTATCGATCGCGGGCTGACCCAGCTCGCGGCCGAGGCCGGTCTGCCGAAGGCGACCGCCCACCGACTGCTCGACCAACTCGTCTCGCTCGGCGCGGTCGAGCGCCGGGACGGGCGATACGGTCTGGGCGCCAAGACCTTTCGGCTCGGCCAGTCCTGGCGCCCGGCGCGGCTGCTGCGCGCGGCGGCGGGCCGGCCGATGGGCAGGCTGGCCGCGAACGTCGACCGCGGCGGATTCAGCCTGTCGGTGACCGCGGGCCGGCAGACCATGCTGGTGGCGGGCATCGGCCGCGAGGTGAACGAGGCGTTTCCGCTCCGGGCCGGGGTGGTGCTGCCGCCCGGCACGGCGGCGGGCAAGATCCTCGCTCCTACAACGCCTTTCGCGACCGCGCCGGAGGGATGCTCGCCGCGCGAATGGGCGCGCACGACCGCCGCGGCCCGCGAGCAGGGCGTGGCCTACGACCTCGACATGCGGCACGTCGGGGTGGCGTGCGTGGCCGCGCCGGTGTACGCCCCGTCCGGGGTGGTGGTGGCCGCGCTGGCGGCCACCACCTTCGACCTGCGCCGGGTGCACGGTCTCGCCGAGGCGGTGCGCCGCGGCGCCACCATGATCACCGCCGATCTGGCCCGGCTCGTGCGCACCGAGCGCGCGGGGACGCCGTGGCCGGACGAGGGGGCGTTCGCCGCGCCGGAGTCCGGCGACGCGACCGGCGCGCCGGGGGACAGCCGGACTCGGACGGCCTGAGCCGGACCCGTTGCGGGCCGGGCGAATCCGCGACGTGCCAGCCGCTCACCCAGGAACACGGTGCGGACCGGCCCTCGGCTCGGCCGGTCAGGGCGACAGCTTGTGGGTCCGGCCGACGAAGAGGTCGGCCGGGCCGCACAGCGCTCGGCCGCCGTCGGTTCCGGCCGGTGTCAGCGGCGGCGTCGGCGGCCGCGCCGGAACCCGCAGCGACGGATCATGATTCAGCATGCGCACCTCGAGCTCGGCGGTCTCCGGTGACGGATCCATGCCCAGCTCGTCGGCGAGCGCGCGGCGCAGGCGGTGCAGCCGATGCAGCGCGTCGGGCGGACTGCCGTTGCGGTACACCGCGATCGCGTGCAGGCGGGCCAGCGGTTCGTGCAGCGGATGCTCGGCCACCAGGGCCGCCAGTTCGGCGACCACGTCGGCGTCGGCGCCCGCGCGCACCGCGGCGTCGAGTCCGGTGACGGTGAGCCCGAGCCGCCACTCCGTCAGCCGCGCGGCCTCGGCCTGGGCGAAGGGCAGCGCGAGCAGATCGGCCAGAGCCGGTGCGCGCCAACGCGATACCGCGTCGTCGGCCGCGACCCGCACATCCTCGTGGCGTCCGGCGCGCCGGGCCGCGTGCATGCGATCGGCGGCGGCCTCGGCCGCGACCAGATCGGTGACGACCACGCGCGCCCGATAGCCCGCCGAGGTGCGGCGCACGGCGTCGTTGTGTTCGCCCAGCGCCGCGCGCAGGCGCGAAATCAGCACGCGCAGACGGGGAATGGGCCGCCGCAGCTCGCCCTCGCCCCACAGGTCGGCCGCCAGCCGACCGTCCGGCACCGGCATCCCGCGCGCGAGTCCGAGCCGGACCAGAACCGCCCGTTCCAGCGGGCGATCCACGGCCAGTCGCCGTCCCCCGGCCCACACCTGCACCGGACCCAGTATGCGTAGCTCGACGGGCGCCTCGGCCGCCCCGCCCCATCGATCCGTCTCGCTCATCGCCCCTCCACGATTCTGCGCCGATGCGCCGGACGCGCATCCGCCCCGAAATGGTTGCCGTGAGAATGAAGCCCCCGAGCCCGCCCGCGAATACCGAGAATGCCGACTCGCCCTGCCGAACGGAAGTTTGCGGTCCGATCACCGGACCGCTCACGATGATGCCGGGTGGCACCGACAAGTTCTGCTACCGTGACCCGGCGAACCGATACACTGATGTATCCAATTTCGTCCGAACGGAGGACTCGTGGCGCAACAGCCGGATGTGATCGTCGTCGGGGCAGGGCTGGCCGGTCTGGTGGCGACCTACGAGCTGACCAGGGCCGGGCGGCGGGTCCTCGTACTGGATCAGGAGAACCGCAACAATCTGGGCGGCCAGGCGTTCTGGTCGCTGGGCGGGCTGTTCCTCGTCGACACGCCCGAACAGCGCCGGATGGGGATCAAGGACTCCCTCGAGCTGGCCTGGCAGGACTGGCAGGGCTCGGCCGGATTCGACCGGGACGACGAGGACCACTGGGCCCGGCAGTGGGCACGGGCCTACGTCGAGTTCGCCGCCACCGAGAAACGCGACTACCTGCACGAACTCGGCCTGCGCGTGACCCCGCTCGTGGGCTGGGCCGAACGCGGCGGCGCGCACGCCGACGGGCACGGCAACTCGGTGCCGCGCTTCCACCTCACCTGGGGTACGGGCCCGGAGGTGGTGCGGGTGTTCCTCGAACCCGTGCTCGCCGCCGAACAGCGCGGTCTGGTGGAGTTCGCCTTCCGGCATCGGGTGGACGAGCTGATCGTGGAGAACGACGCGGTGGTCGGCGCGCGCGGCAGCGTGCTCGAACCCACCGACCTCGACCGCGGCCGGGCCTCCTCGCGAAACAGCGTGGGCGCGTTCGAATTCCGCGCGCCCGCGGTGCTGGTGTCCTCGGGCGGCATCGGCCACAACCACGAACTCATCCGCGCGAACTGGCCTGCCGACCGCCTCGGCCCGTGCCCGGAGACCATGATCTCCGGCGTCCCCGCCCACGTGGACGGGCGGATGCTCGCGATCACCGAGAGCGCGGGCGGGCGCATCGTCAACCGCGACCGCATGTGGCACTACACCGAGGGCCTGCACAACTGGGATCCGATCTGGCCCGATCACGCCATCCGCATCATCCCCGGCCCGTCCTCGCTGTGGTTCGACGCGACCGGAAAGCGCCTGCCCGCACCGTGTTTCCCGGGTTTCGACACCAATTCGACCATGAAGGCCATCCTGTCGACCGGCTACGACTACTCGTGGTTCGTGCTGTCGCGCTCGATCATCGAGAAGGAGTTCATGCTGTCGGGTTCGGAGCAGAACCCCGACATCACCGGCAAGGACCTGAGATTCGCGCTGCGCAGCCGCCTGGCCAAGGGCGCGCCCGGACCGGTGCAGGCGTTCGTCGACCACGGCGTGGATTTCGTGGTCGGCGCGACCGTGGCCGAACTCGTCGAGGGCATGAACAAGATCGCGCGGGGACCGCACCTCGACGCCGCCGACCTGGAACGCCAGATCGCCGCGCGCGACCGCGAATTGGCCAACAAGTTCAGCAAGGACGCTCAGCTCATGGCGACGGCCAATGCCCGCCGCGCGCTCGGCGACAAGCTGGCCCGCGTCGCCACCCCGCACCGCATCCTCGATCCCGCGCACGGCCCGCTGATCGCCGTGCGGCTCAACGTCCTCACCCGCAAGACGCTGGGCGGTCTACAGACCAACCTCGACTCGCAGGTGATCCGCGCCGACGGCGCCCCCTTCCCCGGCCTGTACGCCGCGGGTGAGGTCGCCGGGTTCGGCGGCGGCGGGGTACACGGCTACAACGCGCTGGAGGGCACCTTCCTCGGCGGCTGCATCTTCTCCGGCCGGGCGGCGGGCCGCGCGCTGGCCCGCTGAATCCCGTTCGGGCTCAGGCGATTCGGGGCAGGTTCACGACCTGTCCCGCGTAGGCCAGTCCGGCGCCGAAGCCGAGCAGCAGGGCGGTGTCGCCGGGCCGGGCCTCGCCGGAGCGGAGCAGTTGCTCCATCGCCATCGGGATCGAGGCGGCGCTGGTGTTGCCGGTCTCGACGATGTCGCGGGCGACGGCGACGGAATCGGGGATGTGCAGCGCCTTGATGAGCGCGTCGATGATGCGGATGTTGGCCTGGTGCGGGACGAAGGCGTCGAGCTGGTCGGAGGTGACCCCGGCCAGATCGAGCGCGTCGCGGCACGCCTTCTCCAGAAATGTGACGGCCCAACGGAATACGGCCTGGCCGTTCATCCGGATGTAGGGCCGCACCGTGCTGCCGCCGCTCGCCTCGGCCGCGGCGACCTCGGCGAAGTACTGCTGGAAGTCCTTGTCCTGCTTGATGGCCGCGGTCTGGCTGCCGTCCGAACCCCAGGCGACCGGGCCGACGCCCTCGGCGTCCGACGGTCCCACCACGACCGCGCCCGCGCCGTCGGCGAAGATGAAGGCGGTCGTGCGGTCGGCGGGATCGAGCAGATCCGAGAGCCGCTCCACGCCGATCACCAGCACGTGCCGGGCCTGTCCGGCGCGAATCAGGCTGGCGGCGTTGCCCAACGCGTAGCAGAATCCGGCGCACCCGGCGGAGACGTCGTAGGCCGCGGTGTCGTGCATGCCGAGTTCGGTGGCGACCACCGCACCGGCCGAGGGCCCGAGCACCATCTGCGAGGAGGTGGCCAGGACGACGGCGTCGATCTGCTCGGCGGCGATGCCCGCGGCGGCGAGCGCGTCGCGGGCCGCGGCGGTGCTCATGGAGACGATGGTCTCGTCGGATTCGGCCCAGCGGCGGGCCGCGATGCCGGACCGGCTGCGGATCCATTCGTCGGAGGAGTCGATCTGCTCGACGATCTCGGCATTGGGCACGATGCGGCGCGGCCGGTACACACCGAGCCCGAGTAGGGCGGCGTGGGCGACCGGGGTGGCGGTGGCGATGGGGGTGGGCACGACGACTTCCTCTCCGGGTGAACCGATCGGTTCACCGTCTACGATCTAACATGAACCGAACGGTTCACACAAGTGTCGGAAGGTGCGAACATGACGACGGCGGGTCCGCGTGCACGACTGCTCGCGAATACCATCACGATCGTCCAGGAGCACGGGGTTCACGCCGCCGGCCTGAGCGAACTGCTCAAGCGCAGCAACGCCTCGCGCAACTCCCTGTACCAGCACTTCCCCTCCGGCAAGGGTCAGCTCGTGGAGACCGCCGCGCGGATCGTGTCACGCCTGGTCTACCAGCATCTGAGCACGATGGCCGACGCGCTGGCGACCACCCCCTCGGCGGACCGCTGGCTCGACGAGCTGTTCGCGTTCTGGCGGCGGCCGCTCGAGTCCAGCGACTACCGCAAGGGGTCGTTCATGATGGCCGCCGCGCTGGACGAACTGGATCCGGTGGTACAGGCCGCCGCGGGTCAGGCCTTCGCCGAGTGGACCGCGCGGCTGGCCGACGGCATGGTCGCCGCGGGCATCGAGCGGTCGGCCGCACGGGCGCTGGCGGGTCTGCTGCTGTCGGTCATCGAGGGCACGATCGTGCAGAGCCGGGCGTTGAAGTCGAGCCAGCCGTTCCTCGACGCCAAGACGCAGCTCGTGGTGCTCCTCGACCATCATCGCGGGCGGGCGTGAGGTCCCGCACGGCGAAGTGGGTCAGGGCAGTCCGTAGGGCGCGAGCGCGTCGAGCAGCCCGGTGCGGCGGTCGAGGGTGGGCAGCGGTTCGACGTGGGCGAACCGGCAGCCGACCGCGGTGGCCGCGCCGTCGGCCTCGACGCTGTCGCCGACCATGAGGGCATCGCGGGTGCCGACCCGCTCCAGCGCCCAGTCGAAGATGGCGGGGTCGGGTTTGACCGCGCCGATCTCGTAGGACAGTGCGAACGCCGTGATGTGCGCGTCCCAGCCGCGCGCGGCGAAGGCGGGCCGCACGTCGAAGGCGATATTGCTCACGATCGCGATCGGAACCCTTTGGGCGGCAAGCCCTTCCAGCACCTTGCCGGTGTCCGGGTAGGGCGTCCAGGCGTGCGGATCGACCATGCGGTCGTACAGCCGCTCGGCCCGGTCGCCCGACAGTCCGGACCGCCGCAGCACGGTCAGATAGGCCGCTCGGTGCAGCGCCGGGTCGAGATCGCGCCGCTCCCAAGCGAATCGGGTGCGCTCGTCGAGTTCGAGCACCGGCCCGACGGGCTGGGTCATCCGGCGCAGGATCTCGGCGGACTCGTCCGCGTCCATCGGCCGACCGTCCTCGGTGATGAGATCCGCGGCCCAGCTCTCGTCGTCCTCGAGCCGGAACAGGGTCCCCGAGTAATCGAACAGCACCGCCTCGACAGTCACCCGAACAGCCTACCGAATCGTCCCATGATTACCCACACCGCAGCTTGTCTGAGGAGTTTGCTACCGTGGCGGCATGGCCGACTCCCCCATTCTCCAGGCCGACGCGGTCGATTTCGTCCGCGCCCGCAACCCGATCCTGAGCGCGGTGTCGCTGACGGTGCGGCCCGGTGAGCACTGGGCCCTGCTCGGCCCCAACGGGGCGGGCAAGACGACCCTGCTGAAGTTGCTGGGCGCCCTCGAACATCCCACGCGCGGCGCGGTCGAGGTGCTCGGGCACCGGCTGGGCCGGGTCGACATGCGCGAATTGCGCACGGCCATCGGCCATGTCGACCCGCGGCACGCGCCGCCGTATCCGCTGACCGCGCACGAGGTGGTGCTGACCGGGCTCACCAACACCGCCGATCTGAAGCAGCGCTGGAATCCGACCGCGGCCGAGATCGCCGAGGCGGACCGGCTCATCGAGTTGCTCGGGCTCGCGCATCGACGAGATGCCCGCTGGCCCACCATGTCCCAGGGCGAACGCGGCCGCGCGCTGATCGCCCGCGCGCTCATGCCGAATCCGCGCCTGCTGCTGCTCGACGAGCCCGCCACCGGGCTCGATGTGGCCGGGCGCGAACAGCTCATCGAGAACATCGATCGGCTCCAGGCCGCCCGGCCCGAGCTCGCCTCGGTACTGGTCACCCATCATCTCGAGGAGCTGCCGCCGGGCACGACCCACGCCATGCTGTTGCGGGCGGGCCGCAGTGTGGCCCAGGGCCCGGTCGACCGGGTGCTCACCGACGCCCATGTGAGCACGTGCTTCGACCATCCGATCCGGCTCACCCGGACCGAGGGCCGGTGGCAGGTGCGCACGGACCGGGTGCGGGTCTAGGGATTGTCGTCCTTGTCGAGCGGAAGGTTCGCGACCACCGGGAATTCGCCGGTGTAGCCCTCGCGTTCGCGGGCGATGCCGAGCACGCGGCGACGCGCGGCGAACCAGCCGACGATCAGGGCGGGCACGATGACGAGCAGGCTCGCCACGGTCCAGGTGCCCACCGGGTAGTCGAAGCCCATGAGCACCACCACGACCACCAGGAAGATCAGTGTGGCGACGCTCGTGTAGGGCGTGCCGAACATGCGGAAGGCGGGGCGGCGCGCCTCGCCCCTGCGCCACAACTGCCACAACCGCAGCTGGCACAGCACAATCGTGGCCCAGGACGCGAGGATCCCCAGCGAGGCGACGTTCAGCACGATCTCGAACGCCCGCGACGGGACGATGTAGTTGAGCCAGATCCCGAACAGCGCGACCACGCTGGTCAGCAGGATGCCGCCGTAGGGCACGCCGCGGCGGTTCATGCGGCCGGTGAAGCGGGGCGCGCTGCCGTTCATCGACATCGAGCGCAGGATGCGTCCGGTGGAGTAGAGCCCGGCGTTCAGACTGGAGAAGGCGGCGGTGAGCACCACGAAGTTCATGATCGATCCGGCGTTGCCGACCCCGAGCTTGCCGAAGAACGTGACGAACGGGCTCTCCCCCGCCGAGTACGCGGTGTAGGGCAGCAGCAGGGCCAGCAACAGCAGCGACCCGATGTAGAACACCACGATCCGGAAGATCACCGAGTTGATCGCGCGCGGCATGATCTTCTCCGGATTCGCCGTCTCACCCGCCGCCGTGCCGACCAGTTCGACTGCCGCGTAAGCGAATACGACGCCGGAGGTCACGGTTACCAGGGGCAGGACACCCTGCGGCAGCCAGCCCCCGGCGTCGGAGACCATGCCGAGACCCGTGCTGTTGCCGGCGATCGGGAACCGGCCCACCAGGAAGACCAGGCCGACGATCAGGAACGTCACCAGCGCGATCACCTTCACCAGCGCGGCCCAGAACTCGAACTCGCCGAACCACTTCACCGACACCAGGTTCACGCTCAACACCACGCACAGCGCGATCAACGCCAGCAGCCACTGGGCCACCGGCTGGAACGCCGACCAGTAGTGCAGATAGGTGGCGATGGCCGTGGAGTCGACGATGCCGGTCATCGACCAGTTGAGGAAGTACATCCAGCCCGCCACGAACGCGGCCTTCTCGCCGAAGAACTCGCGCGCGTAGGACACGAACGAGCCCGACGACGGGCGGTGCAGTACCAGCTCGCCCATCGCGCGCAGGATGAAGAACACGAACAGGCCGCACACCCCGTAGACCAGGAACAGGCCCGGTCCCGCGTTGGCGAGACGGCCGCCCGCGCCGAGGAACAGGCCGGTGCCGATCGCGCCGCCGATCGCGATCATCTTGAGCTGACGCGGCTGGAGGCTCTTGTGGTAGCCGCTGTCCTCCGCGTCGAGATGTCTGTTGCCTCGTACCTGGGTCATCTGCCGGTTGTTCCTCCGTCGACTCCGTGAGGCCCTGACGTTATCTGTTCAATAGCCACTGTCCGCATCAGCCCCCGGACAGCGGCACCGATACACCATAAGACGTGCTGGATCGAATTCGATGCAGCCGTGCGGAAATAGCTGTTCGGATGCTCGCACTCGCGCGTCGGTCCGGCGGCGGGAAATGTCCGCCCGCTGTCGGACCCGGGCGATACAGTCCGTTCATGAGGCGCACGCGACACACCTGGACCGGCGCGGCCGCCGCGCTCGTGCTCACCACGGCCGTACTCACCGGTTGTTCCTCGAACGATTCCACCGCCGCCGACCGGACGTGCGCCGACGCGCCCAACGGCACGGCCGTCGCGAGCACCGCCGCGGGCCCGGCCGCGACCAGTACCAACCTCGCCACCAATCCCGAGATCGCGACCGGCTACCGGAAGAACATGACGCCGGTGCGCACCGGTTCGTTCGCGGTGTCCTCCGCCAATCCCCTTGCGACACAGGCGGCCTGCCGGGTGCTGGCCGACGGCGGCAGCGCGGCCGACGCGCTGGTGGCCGCGCAGATGGTACTGGGTCTGGTCGAACCGCAGGCGTCCGGCATCGGCGGGGGCGCGTTCCTCGTGTACTACGACGCGACCTCCCGCACGGTCGACGCCTACGACGGCCGCGAGGTGGCCCCGGCCAGCGCGACCGAGAATTATCTGCGCTGGGTCAGCGACACCGATCGCACTGTGCCGCAACCCAATGCGCGGGCCAGCGGCCGCTCGATCGGGGTGCCCGGGGCGCTGCGGCTGCTGGAGCTCGCGCAGCGCGAGCACGGCCGCAAACAGTGGCGCGAACTGTTCGATCCCGCGATCAACCTTGCCGACCACGGCTTTTCGATCAGCCCGCGGCTGGCGGGACAGATCGCCGAATCCGCGCCCGACCTCGCCCGCGACGACAACGCGAAGGCGTACTTCCTGCAACCCGACGGTTCGCCCAAGCCGGTGGGCTTCCAGCTGAGCAATCCCGCGTACGCGAAGACGTTGGGCGCCATCGCCTCCGACGGCCCGGCGGCGTTCTACACCGGCGCCATCGCCCAGGACATCGTCGACGCGACCGCGACCACGTCCGGCGGTCGCACGCCGGGCCAGATCACGCTCGCCGATCTGAGCGGCTACCAGGCCAAGAAGCGCACGGCCCTGTGCACCGACTACCGCTCCCATCAGGTCTGCGGCATGCCGAATCCGTCCTCGGGCGGGATCACCGTCGCCGCGACGCTGGGCATCCTGTCGAATTTCGATCTCGCGTCGCTGCCGCCGGACTCGCTCGACCGCGACGGCGGCAAGCCCAAAGCCCAAGCGGTGCACCTGATCTCCGAGGCCGAGCGGCTGGCCTACGCCGACCGGGACAAGTACGTCGCCGACTCCGATTTCATTCCGCTGCCCGGCAATTCACCGGACACGCTGCTGAACCGGGACTATCTGAAACAGCGTGCGGGACTGATCGATCCGAACCACAGCATGGGCACCGCGCAGCCCGGCGACTTCGGCCCGGTCCCGGTCGGTAACGGCCCGCAGCCGCCCGAGCACGGCACGAGCCACATCTCGGTGGTCGACAAGTACGGCAACGCGGCCGCGATGACGACCACCGTGGAGTCGGCGTTCGGCTCGTTCCACGTGGTGGACGGCTTCGTGCTCAACAACCAGCTCACCGACTTCAACGCCGAACCGACCGGACCCGACGGCGCCCCGCTCGCCAACCGGGTCCAGGCGAACAAGCGGCCGCGCAGTTCGATGAGCCCGACGCTGGTGTTCGACAGGGCGGCCGACGGTTCGCGCGGCGACCTCACCTTCGTCACCGGTTCGCCCGGCGGGTCGGTGATCATCCAGTTCGTCGTGAAAACCCTTGTGAGCATGCTGGATTGGGGCCTGGACCCGCAGCAGGCGGTGTCGGGGGTGGCCTTCGGCGCGGCCAACTCCCCGAGCACCAACGTCGGCGGCGAGCATCCCGCGATCGACGCCGCCGACCACGGCGACCACGATCCACTCGTCCAGCGCCTGCGCGAACTCGGCCACCAGGTCAGCGTCGCCCCGCAGTCCAGCGGGCTCAGCGCGCTGAAACGGGAGAACGGCGGCTGGATCGGCGGCGCGGACCCGCGGCGGGAGGGCGCGGTGATGGGCGACGCGAAATAGGCCCTAGTGGTCGAGGCCGACCGAATAGGAATACTGGTCGCCCTTGACCGCGGAGATGACGAAGGTGACCGGGACCGTCCTGCCGTCCACCTGGGTGACCGTGCACTTGCGGGAGCTGTTGGCCTCGAGCTTCTGCAAACCGGTGCAGGCGACCCCGGCCACCTCGCCGTCGGAGATCTGCCGGTACATGTTCTCGATCTTGGTCTGGGCGTCGTCGGCGGCCACCACGCGGTCGTCGAAGGCCGCCTCGACCGAGACGTCGTTGCCGTCGACCTTGGCGGCCTTGGCGGTCACCGGCCAGGTGGTGCCCGCCTTGTCGGCGGCCTTGCACTTGACGGTCGCGCCCTCCTTCACCGCGAGCGTGCCGTCGCACGACGAGCTCGCCGGATCCTCGCCCGCGTTCTTGTGGAACAGGTCGGTGATCGCGGCCTGGACGTCCTTGTCGTCCACATGGGAACCGATCGACACCGAACAGCCGACGGCGATCAGGATCGGCGACAACAACAGCAAACGACGCATGGCGGGACCTTCACTTCTCCGGTCGGCGACCCCTCATCGATCACCGATTCAGCAAGTGCTATCACGCCCCGGGCGCTTCGGCCATTCGAACGGTCGACCGGCGCTCAGTCGCCCTGCGTCGCGGTGTATTTCGCGCCCAGTTCGCGGAACCGGTCCATGGCCCGCGCGGCGTGCTCGCCGTCGTTGACCCGCAGCGCCAGCATCGGCACGTACTCGTCGCCGATCAGTTCCAGCCGCGCCCACGCCTTCTTGTCCGGCAGCGACACGCCGCGGATATCGGGCCAGCGGAAGTCGTTGTCGCCCAACACGTTCCGGACCGAGACCCCACCCGGCCCGACGCGCACCCGGGGGCGGGTCAGCAGCAGCACCGCCCCGGCCAGCAGCCACCCGAAGCAGATGAGCGCGATCTGGTCGGCGACGCGCAGATTCACGCCGGTCGCGGTGTGCGGGGTCGCGATCCCGGCCACGGTGAACGCGATCGCGATGACCGCGGCCACGATCCGCGCGGTGCGCGCCGAACGCCGGGGACGGATCTCGAGATCCCACTCCGGCGCGGGCTCCGCCCGCTCGGGTCCGCGCTTGCGGATACGGACGACCGGCACGCGATCACGCGTCCTGTCGCAGCGCCCGCAGGGTGAGCGCCGCGTCCAGCGCGGCGGCGGCGGCCTGCTCGCCCTTGTCCTCCGCCGAATCCGGCAGCCCGGCGCGGTCGAGGGCCTGATGTTCGGTGTTCACGGTGAGCACGCCGTTGGTGACCGGGGTGGACTCGTCCAGCGACACCCGCGTCAGCCCGGCCGTCACCGCGTCGCAGACGTACTCGAAATGCGGTGTCTCCCCGCGGATCACGACGCCCAGCGCCACCACCGCGTCGTGGCCGCGGGCCAGCGCCTGCGCGACCACCGGCAGTTCCATCGCGCCCGCGCAGCGCACCACCGTGATCTCCTCGACGCCCGCGTCGCGCGCCACCCGCTCGGCGTTGGCCACGAGCGTGTCGCAGATCTTGGTGTGCCAGCGCGAGGCGACGATGCCGAGTTTGAGGCTGCTGGCATCCTCGAGTGCGAAATCCGGTACGCCCGCACCGCTCATTGTCGAATGTCCGCCTTCCGAATAGTTATTGCGCGGTCTCGTCGAGGTCCAGATCGTCCAGCCCGACCAGGTCGTGGCCCATCCGGTCGCGCTTGGTACGCAGGTAGTGCAGATTCTCCGGCGTGGGGCGGACCGGCATCGGCACCCGCTCGGTGATGCTCAGACCGTAGCCATCCAGGCCGACCCGCTTGGCCGGGTTGTTGGTCAGCAACCGCATGGACTTGATGCCGAGATCGACGAGGATCTGCGCGCCCGTGCCGTAGTCGCGGGCGTCGGCGGGCAGGCCGAGTTCGATATTGGCGTCGACGGTGTCGTGCAGGCCGCTGTCCTGCAACTGGTACGCCTGCAACTTGTGCATGAGGCCGATGCCGCGGCCCTCGTGCCCGCGCATGTACAGCACCACGCCGCGGCCCTCGGCCGCCACCATCTCCATAGCCGCCTCGAGCTGCGGGCCGCAGTCGCAGCGCAGCGAGCCGAACACGTCGCCGGTGAGGCATTCGGAGTGCACGCGCACGAGCACGTCCTCGCCGCCGTCGACGGCGATGTCGCCGAGGACCAGCGCGACATGTTCGACGTCGTCGTAGATGCTGCGGTAGCCGACGGCCCGAAAGCCGCCGACGCGGGTGGGGATGCGGGCCTCGGCGATGCGCTCGACCTGCTTCTCGTGCTTGCGCCGCCAGGCGATCATGTCGGCGATGGAGATCAGCGCGAGGTCGTGCTCGTCGGCGAAGACGCGCAGCTCCTCGGTGCGCGCCATATCGCCCTCGTTCTTCTGGCTGACGATCTCGCAGATGACACCGGCCGGGCCGAGCCCGGCCATGCGGGCCAGGTCCACGGCGGCCTCGGTGTGGCCCGGGCGGCGCAGCACGCCACCGTCCTTGGCGCGCAACGGAACCACGTGCCCGGGGCGGGTGAAGTCGCTGGGCTTGGCGAGCGGATCGGCGAGCAGGCGCATGGTGGTCGCGCGGTCGGCGGCGGAGATGCCGGTGCTCACGCCCTCGCGCGCGTCGACCGAGACGGTGTAGGCCGTGCCGTGCTTGTCCTGATTGATCGCGTACATCGGCGGCAGGCCGAGGCGATCGCAGTCCGCGCCGGTGAGGGGCACACAGATGTAGCCGGAGGTGTAGCGGATCATGAAGGCCACGAGTTCCGGGGTGGCCTTCTCCGCGGCGAAGATGAGGTCGCCCTCGTTCTCCCGGCCCTCGTCGTCGACGACGACGACCGCCTTACCGGCGGCGATATCGGCGACGGCGCGCTCGATGGTGTCGAACCTGGTCACGTCTGTTGTGCTCCATCTCGAATTCGGTGCCCCTCAACACTACGGCGTGGGCCTGTGCGCCGACGCGGCGGGAATCACCCGCGTTGTGTCAGCCGCTCGACGTACTTGGCGATGATGTCCACCTCGAGATTGACGGTCGTGCCGACCGGGGCGCCGCCGAGGGTGGTGAGTTCGCGCGTGGTCGGGATGAGCGAGACCTCGAGCCAGTCGCCGTCGTCGTCCGCGCCGAGGCCGGACACGGTCAGCGAGATGCCGTCGACGGTGATCGAGCCCTTCTCGACGACATAGCGAGCGAGGTTGTCCGGCAACGAGATTCGCACGACCTCCCAGTTCTCGGCGGGGGTGCGCGCGACGACGACGCCGGTGCCGTCGACGTGTCCCTGGACGATGTGCCCGCCGAGGCGGCTGTTGACCGCGGCGGCCCGTTCCAGATTGACCCGGGAGCCGACGTCGAGCCCGCCGATGCTGGACCGGGCGAGCGTCTCGCCCATGACGTCGGTGGTGAAGCTGTCGCCGTCGACGATGTCGACGACGGTCAGGCATACGCCGTTGACGGCGATGGAGTCGCCGTGCTTGGCATCGGAGGTGGCCAGCTTGCCGCGGATGGTCAGCCGGGCCGAGTCCGCGAGCGGTTCGCGCGCGACGATCTCCCCCAACTCCTCGACGATGCCTGTGAACATGCCCTCTTCTCCTGTCACCGTGCCCGGCACGCCGGGCTCCCGCTTGCGCCAACAGCCCGAACCGGCGGGCCTATTCCCCGCCGCGCCGACGTGCCCTTCAGCGTAACGACGGGCGGTCGTAGGCGACAGACTGCCGTCCCGGCGGCGCGTTCGAGACCGCGCTCCGGTTACCGGGGCGGGAAGCGGACGGCTCGTCGGGAATCGCGCGGCGAAAGGAAATGCGATCGAGGAAATACCCGGCTATTTCCGGTGACGGCAATTCGGAAAATCCGACGATCCCAACCAGTCGGAACATGTAGAGCGGGAATTGCGGCGCGCGGAAGGAACTGCCCGAATTACGTTCGCGGCGTTCGATGTTCACGCGCTCGACGGCGTGTTTACACCCGATGCTTGCGTTCCGACAGACGCAGACGCAATATCGTTATAGAGTCGATTCCGAACAACAACTGCGGCGAACAGATGGGGGTAAGCGTGAGCACGCTTCTCGATTCGACACTCGAGGTTCGTTGCGTTCAATATTCCCGTGAATTCCACCTCCCCGCGTCGATCGATCCCGCGACCCGGCACATCCTGCTCGAGATCGGCGCCCGCTACTGCGCGGTGACCATGCCCGCCGAATTGGGCGAGCGGGTACATCAGCGCCTGACGCAGGCCGACCTCGCCGGGCCGGTGGTCCATCATCCGCGCGCGGGGCGCTGGACCTTCATCACCGGTCCCGCCCGCCCCGGCGCGGTGACCGCGGCCGTGTCCGCCGAGTTGTTCCGCCTCTACGCCACCGTCGCGTGCGCGGGCAGTCAGGTGGTGCTGCCGTCGGCCGACGACGAGCGCACCGGCTACCGCACCTGGGTGCACGCCCCCGAGACCACCGCCGCCGTGCCGCCGCTGGAGGCCGTCGTGGAGGCCCTGCGGGCGGTAGGCGCGCCGAAAAGCGCGGCGCGCTAACGGGTTTCGGTGCGATCGCGGCCTACCGCGCCTGGACGACCTTCTCGCGCAGCTTCTCGACCGTGGCCGCCGGATCGTCGGTGCCGTAGACCGCGGACCCGGCGACGAAGCAGTCCACGCCCGCCTCGGCGGCCTGTTCGATGGTGTCCATATTGATGCCGCCGTCGATCTCCACGACCAGGCGCAGTTCGCCGGAGTCGACGAGGCGGCGGACCGTGCGCGCCTTGTCGAGCACGTCGGCGATGAACGACTGCCCGCCGAAACCGGGCTCGACGCTCATCACGAGCAGGGTGTCGAAATTGCGCAGGATCGGCAGGTACGGCTCGATAGGGGTTTTCGGCTTGACCGAGAGTCCGGCCTTGGCCCCGGCCGCGCGGATGTCGCGGGCCACTGCGACCGGATCGTCGGTCGCCTCGGCGTGGAAGGTCACGTTGTAGGCCCCGGCCTCGGCGTAGGGCGGCGCCCAGCGGCCCGGATCCTCGATCATGAGGTGGCAGTCCAGCGGGATGTCGGTGGTCTTCAGCAGGCTCTGGACCACGGGCAGGCCGAGGGTGAGGTTCGGCACGAAGTGGTTGTCCATGACGTCGACGTGCAGCCAGTCCGCGCCCGCGACCGCGTCGGCCTCCTCGGCCAGATGCGCGAAGTCCGCGGACAGGATGGACGGGGCGATCATCGGCGACGGCCGGTGGAAGGGCGCGTTCGAGGAGGTGGACACGGCGCAGAGTGTAGCGACGCCCGGTCACGCGCAGGGCATCGCAGGGGATACCCCGATTACGCGACAGGGGTTTGGGTAGCCTTCTTCAGGTGATCAATACTTCGGCGGAACAGGGGTTGCGCGGCACCCCGGTGGAGATCGGCGTCGCCGCGACCGTGTCACAGCTGCCGATCGTGCGCGGTCTCGCCGAAACGTTGGTGCTGCTCAGCGATTTCACCCTCGACGAGGTCGCCGACATCCGGCTGGCCGTCGACGAGGCGTGCTCCACGCTGATCGCGATCGCCGCGCCCGACAGTACGTTGCAGTGCCGATTCTCGGTGGGCGACAAGGATCTGCTGGTCCGCGTGGCCGGGGTGGCCGCCCGCGAGGGCCTACCCGACGAGCACGCCTTCGGCTGGCACGTGCTGCGCACGCTCACCGACGAGATCGCCGCCACGCAGGAGGGCTTCGACGAGAACGTGTCCGGCTATCCGACGATCGTGGAATTCCGGCGGGTCCGGGGGAAGGCGTAGTGGCCGAGGAGAACACCGCTTCCACCCCTCACGGCGCCACCGAGCCGGACAAGGAGACCCCGGGCAAGGAGTCCGCGGACAACTCCGCCGCCGAGCCGGACGAGGACACCGACGACAACGAGGCCGTCGACAGCGACGAGGTCGACGAGGTCGCCGAATCGGTCTCCGGATACGACGACGTCACAGCGCTTTTCGAGCAGCTGGCCCGGGTCGGCGAGGACGAACCGCGCCGCGCCGAGCTGCGCGCCGAACTGATCCATCGCTGCATCCCGCTCGCCGATCACATCGCGCGCAAGTTCAGCGGCCGCGGCGAGCCGTTCGACGATCTGACCCAGGTCGCCCGGGTCGGCCTCGTGCACGCGGTGGACCGCTTCGACATCGCGCGCGGCTCGAACTTCCTGTCGTTCGCCGTGCCGACGATCATGGGCGAGGTTCGCCGCTACTTCCGCGACAACACCTGGGCTATGCGAGTTCCGCGGCGCGTCAAGGAGACTCACCTGCGGATCGGTTCGGCCATCGACGCGCTGTCGCAGTCGCTGGGCCGCTCCCCCACCGCCAAGGAGATCGCCGCCGAGTTGGGCATCTCCGCCGACGAGGTGACCCAGGCCGTCATCGCGGGCAACGCCTACCAGCCCAGCTCCATCGACGCGGTCTCGGTGGGCCGCGATTCGGAGGCGTCACTGCTGGACACGCTCGGCGAGGAGGAGTCGCAGTTCGATCGCGTGGAGGAGTACGTCGCGATCCGCCCGCTGCTGGCCGGGCTGCCCGAACGCGAGCGCCGCATCCTCACCATGCGGTTCTTCGAATCCATGACCCAGACCCAGATTGCCCAGCGCATGGGCATCTCCCAGATGCACGTCTCTCGCATCCTCGCCAAAACCCTTGCCCGCCTGCGGGAACAGTCGGCCCGCGAGTAGGTCGAGTAGATTCCCGAGTAGATGATCACCTGGGACCGGCCCACCGGCGGATTCCCCGGCGATCATTATCCTCACCCGGACGGAAAGGGGTCGGTGTGGCGCAGGAGCTGCCGTTCGATTCGTTGTATCGGCACGGGTTCGCGCGGGTGGCGGTGGCGGTGCCCCCGATGCGGGTCGCGGATCCGGACTACAACGCCGAGCAGACGCTGCGGCTGGCCGAGCGGGCCGCCGGGGACGGGGTGGTGCTCACGGTCTTCCCCGAACTGGGCCTGTCCAGTTACACCGCCGACGACCTGTTCCACCAAGACGCGCTCGACGACGCCGTGGGCCGCGCGATCGATCGGATCGTCGCCGCGAGCGCCGACCTGGACACCGTGCTGGCGATCGGCGCGCCGATCCGCGCGCAGGGCCGATTGTTCAACTGCGGCATCGTGATTCATCGCGGCCGGGTGCTGGGCGCGGTGCCCAAGAGCTATCTGCCGAACTATCGCGAGTTCTACGAGAAGCGGCAGTACGCGGCCGCGCGCGAGGTGCTCGACGATCACGTCACCATCGCCGGGCAGCGGGTGCCGTTCGGGGCGGACCTGCTGTTCGTGGCGAGCAATCTGGAGGGCTTCGTCTTCCATCTGGAGATCTGCGAGGACGGCTGGGTTCCGTTGCCGCCCAGCGGTTTCGCGGCGCTGGCCGGGGCGACGGTGCTGGTGAACCTGTCGGCGAGCAATATCGTCGTCGGCAAGGCCGACTATCGGCGGCAGCTGTGCTCGGCGCATTCGGCGCAGTTCATCGCCGCCTACCTGTATTCGGCCGCGGGACACGGGGAGTCGACGACCGATCTGGCGTGGGACGGGCAGGCGCTGGTCTGCGAGAACGGCGATCTGCTGGCCGAGGGTGAGCGGTTCGCCGATCATCCGCAGCTGGTGACCGCCGATCTGGATCTGCGGCGCCTGGCGGCGGATCGGCTGCGGATGACCAGTTTCGCCGACAATGTCCACGATCATCGCGAGCGGCTGAGCTGTCTGCGCCGCATCGAGGTCGATCTGCCGGTGCCGTCCGGCGCGGTGGAGCTGCGCCGCGAGATCGCCCGGTTCCCTTATGTTCCCGCGAATCCGGCCAAACGCAACGAGCGCTGCGCCGAGGTGCACCACATCCAGGTGGAGGGGCTGAGCACGCGGCTCGGGGCGACCGGCGCGCAGCGGGTGGTGATCGGCGTGTCCGGCGGCCTGGATTCGACGCTGGCCCTGATCGTGGCGGTCAAGACGATGGACCGGCTCGGGCTGCCGCGCGAGAACGTGCTGGCCTACACCATGCCCGGGTTCGCGACCAGCAAGCGCACCCTCAACGACGCGCATCGGCTCATGCGCGCGCTCGGGGTGTCCGCCCGCGAGATCGATATCCGGCCGTCGGCGACGCAGATGCTGCGCGACCTGGAACACCCTGCGGCCGAAGGGGTTCCGCAGTACGACGTGACGTATGAGAACGTGCAGGCCGGGGAGCGCACCTCGCACCTGTTCCGGCTGGCCAACCAGCACAACGCGCTCGTGCTGGGCACCGGCGATCTGAGCGAATTGGCCTTGGGCTGGTGCACTTTCGGGGTGGGTGACCACATGGCGCACTACAGCGTCAACGCCTCGGTGCCCAAGACCCTGATCAAATACCTCATCGCGTGGGCGGTCGACACCGGCGAGCTGGGCGAGGCCGCGAACGAGGTGCTGACTTCGATTCTGGAGACCGAGATCTCGCCCGAACTCGTGCCCTCGGACGCCGACAGCGACGACGATTCCGCGCAGCCGGGGCAGAGTTCGGAGGCCACCGTCGGGCCCTACGAGTTACAGGACTTCCACCTGTACTACCTGCTGCGCTTCGGTTACCTGCCCAGCCGGATCGCGTATCTGGCCCGGCACGCCTGGTCCGATCGCACGCGCGGCCGCTGGCCGGATCTCATCCGTCCCGAGGACCACCACGAATACGATCTGCCGACGATCAAGCACTGGCTCGCGGAGTTCCTGCGGCGGTTCGTGCAGACCAGCCAGTTCAAGCGCTCGACGCTTCCGAACGCGCCGAAGGTGGGTTCGGGCGGTTCGCTGTCACCGCGCGGCGACTGGCGCGCGCCCAGCGACGCGGTGGCCACGGCCTGGCTCGACGAATTGCAGCGCAACGTTCCCTAGGGACCGGTCTGGTGCACGGTGAGCAGCAGGTGGTCGAAGGCGTTCTGCACGCCGGGCGGGGGCGGCTCGAGCGTGTCGAGTTCGGCGATCAACTGGGCCGCCAGGGCGTGCAGCGAGACCCCGGTCTCGTCGGCACGCCATTGCAGGATGCGCAGGGCCTGGTCGGCGCGGATGCGGTAGATCCGCATGAGCACGCCCTTGGCCTGTTCGACGACCGCGCGGGCGGCGACCAGTTCCGGGAGGGTCTCGTTGACGACGGTGCGCCGATGTTCGGTGAGGGTCGGGGTGAGATCGAGGTAGTAGCCGGAGGTGCCGACGACCGCGCCGGTGTCGTCGAGCATCCGGTCGGCCACCACGATCACCTGGTGTTCGCGGCCCGCGGTATCGATGAAGCGGTGGCGGCTGGAGAACGGTTCGCCGCGCCGGACCGATTCGGCGAGCAGATCCGCCACCACGGGCCGATCGTCGGGATGCTTGTGCGAGAGGATCAAGGCGGTGGTCGGGGTGACCGTGCCCGGCTCGTAGCCGTGCATCCGCGCCACCTCGTCGGACCACTCCCACCGCTGATCGGCGAACCAGAACCGGAAACTGCCCACGCCCGCGGAGTCGCTCACCGACCGAGTATGGCACCGCGAACGCTCACGGTGTGGCGATCGCCTGCGCGGCGCTCTCCTTCAATTTCGCGTTGGACCACTGCATCTGGCGCAGGGTCTCGCCGTGGCAGCGGGTGGCGAGTTCGAGCAGTTCCGCGTCCTCGGTCGCCTGGGCGGACTGGGCGAGGATCTCCCAGTCCAGCGACACCACCACCGCCTTGGCGTGCACGGTCCGCAGATCCCGCAGCAGCAACAGCGCGGGCGTGTGCCGACGGCCCAGCAGTTCACTGGTCCGCTGCCGGACCGCGCTCGAAACCTTGTGCGGCAGTGCGGTTTCCATGAATATCCGGACGCCGCGCGGGCGGGCGGCGCGGGTCAGCGCGCGCTGATGCGCCCGGGACCAGTCCGCGAGATCGCGGGCGAGGTGGAAGATGTCGTGGTCGGCCTTGTGCCGGTCGGAGACGCGCAGCAGTTCGTCGGCGAGGTCGCCCTCGGCGCGATGCAGATCCCGGATGACGAGCGCGAGTTTGTTCATCGCGAATCCCCCGCCTCGATCCGCTCGACCGCGGCCACACCGGCCTTGAACAGCGGCTGTTTGGAGACCGGATCCCAGTCGGTGAGGGTCAGTTCGTTGGCCGCGCGGCCGTCCTCGCCGTCGGGTCGGTAGCCGCCGGGTTCGTCCCAGTACCCGTAGTGGAACGGCAGGAACACCGTACCGGGCCGAATTCCGGTGACGCGCAAGCGCGCTCGCACCCGCCCGCGCGGGGTGGTGACGCGCAGCAGATCGCCCTCGGACCAGCCGTGGGAGCGCGCGTCGGCCTCGGCCAGTTCCACCCACACCTCCGGCGCGGCGGCGCGCAACTGGGGGACGCGGCCGGTCTTGGTGCGGGTGTGGAAGTGGTAGAGGGTGCGGCCGGTCGTCAGCTGATACGGGTACTCGGCCGAGGTGGTCTCGTGCGGCGGTGCGTAGTCCGCGGCCCGGATCATGCCCTTGCCCGCCGGGTTGAACGCGGTGTACTCGTCCTTGGACCAGGGCGCGCCGGTGACCAGATCGCGGCCGTACCCCTCGCACATCTCCGGCGTCGCCCAGAAGCTGCCGTCGGCGTAGAGGCGTTCGGTGCCCTCGGGTCGGTCCGGCGTGCACGGCCATTGGATGCCGCCGCCGCGCAGCGCGTCGTAGGTGATGCCGGTGTAGTCGCAGGGCCGCCCGGCGCTGCACCGCTTCCACGCCTCGAACGCCTCCTCGGGGGTGTGCCAGGTGATCAGCGGGCCGCCGTCCTTGTCGCGCAGGTCCAGTCGCGCGGCGTAGTCGAGCAGGATGGCCAGATCGGAGCGGGCCAGGCCGGGCGGTTCGACCGCCTGCTCCGAAAGGTGCACGGTCCGATCGGCATTGGTGAAGGTCCCGGACTTCTCGCCCCAGGTCGCCGCGGGCAGCACGACATCGGCCAGGCGCGCGGTCTCGGACAGGAAGATGTCCTGGACCACGAGGAACAGCCGATCCTGCGACAGGATGCGGCGTACCCGTTCCAGTTCCGGAAGGGACACCAGCGGATTGGTGCCGGTGACGTACAGGAACCGGATCGAGCCGTCCTCGACATAGCGCAGGATCTGCATGAGATGGGTCGGCGCGGAGTAGTGCGGGATGTGGCCGGGGTCGACGTTCCAGATCTCGGCCAGTTCGCGCACGTGCTCGTCGTTGGCCCAGTTCCGGAAGCCGGGCAGATCGCCGTTCGCGCCGCATTCGCGGGTGTTCTGGGCGGTCGGCTGCCCGTTCATCTGGAGCACGCCGCAGCCGGGGCGGCCGAGCAGGCCGCGTAGCAGGTGAATGTTGTTGACCTGTATGGCCGCCGCGGTGGCCTGATGGGATTGGTAGAAGCCTTGCAGCACGGTCGACAGCACGCGGTCGGCCGTGCCGAGCAGGCGCGCGGCGTGGCGGATGTCGTCGACGGGGACGTCACAGATCTCGGCCACCCGCTCGGGCGGATAGTCCACGACCAGCTTGCTCAGTTGCTCGAAGCCGACGGTGTGCGCGGCCACGTATTCATGGTCGACCCAATCGTTTTCGATGATCTCGTGCAGCAGCCCGTTCATCAGCGCGAGATTGGTGCCGATCCGGGGCGCGAGATGTACGGTCGCGGCGCGGGCCACGGGGGTGGTGCGCGGGTCGACGCAGACGACCGCGGGCGGATTCGGTCCCGCGAGCCGGTCCAGGACGCGCGACCAGGACACCGTCTGGGTGGCGGCCATATTGTGGCCGAACAGCGCGATGACGTCGGCGTGGTCGATATCGGCGAAGCTGCCGGGCTGGCCGTCGCAGCCGAAGGACTCCTTGAGCGCCTCGGCGGCCGTCGCGGTGCACAGCCGGGTGTTGCCGTCGAGATGGTTGGTGCCGATGCCGCCGCGGGCGAGGGTGGCGAGGGTGTAGTACTCCTCGAGGAACAGCTGGCCGGTGGTGTAGAAGCCGATCGAGCCGGGACCGCGTTCGTCGAGCAGCGTCCGCGTGCGTTCGGCGACCACGGACATGGCCGTCTCCCAATCGGTTTCGACCAGTTCGCCGTCGCGGCGGATCAGCGGGGCGGTCAGCCGGTCCGGCGCGGCGTTGGCCTGCCAGCCGTACAGATCCTTCGGGCCCAGCCGTCCCCGGTTCACCCGATCGCTCGCGCGCCCGCGCACCCCGACCATGCGGCCGTCGGCCACCGCGATGTCCATGGCGTCGCCGTTGGAGTGCAGCAGCGACGCGGTCGGCACCCAGCGCTCGACGGCATCGGGGGTGACCCCGTCGGCGAGATGGGTGTCCACCCGGTCGGGCCAGGCGTCCCCCCGCCCGTACGGTGTGCGCTCACCCCAGGGTTCGGCGATTCGATCCTCGGCGATCACGTGGTCGAGCTACCCGACCGCCCGGTCACGAAACCTGCGCCCGGCTAGCGGAGGACCGGGGTGAGGTCGTAGCGGGCGAGGACGCGGCGCACCAGGTCACCGAGTTGTTCGGTGGTGTCCAGGGCGGGCGGGTGGAAACCGTTGACGCGCAGCGTGATCGCGCCGTCGATCTCGAAGAACACGCCGTAGAGGGTGCCGCCGCGCGCGGTGACGATCGCGCGGGAGTCCAGGCCCTGGTTGATCAGCGCGAGGGTGATCGAGGAGGCCGCGCTGCCGTCGATGTCGAGGATGCGCGGGTCCACGGTGCCGAGATTCGAGCAGACCGTGCGGGTGGGGTCGGTGGCGGCCCGGCGGGCGAGTTCGCCGTACAGGCCGCGCGGCAGCGCCACCGCGATGGGGATGAGCGGGGGCATGGTCTGCTCGGCGGACAGCTTCTCCTTGATCAGGGCGCGCAGCGGGGCCAGGTCGTCGGGCACGCCCTCGACCGCGAAATCGATCGAGCCGAGGGCGTTGGCGCGTTCGTCGTCGGCGGTGCGGGTGCTGACCGGCATCATGATTCGCGCGTGGCCCTGGTCGTCGACGCGGCCGACCTCGGTCGCGAGCGCGGCCATGACGGCGACGGCGAGGGTGGTGGAGGTGCCGTGCCGCGCCTTGGCGGCGGCGTGCCAGAGGTCGGCGGGGATCGTCGCGTCGACGGTCGGCAGTTCGAAGCCGTCCTCGCGGGCGGGCCGGGGTTCGCCGCGGCCGGTCGCGGCGAGCCGCGCGCCGAGCACCACGGCGGCCAGGACGGGACGTATCCGTCTCGCCGTCGCGCCGAGATCGGCGAACAGACGACGCACCGGTCCCTGATCTGTTGTGGCCCAGTCGAATTCGTGGTCCTCGTCGGCGACGGCGGCCACCAGGGCGTCGCAGAACCCGCGGCCGTCGGCGATGGTGTGCGAGGCGAGCAGCGATACCGCGCTGCCGCCGTCGTCGAGGTCGACCACGGCCAGCCGCCACGCCGGGCCGCCGTAGGTCCGCAATTCGGCGCGGCTCCGTTCGGCCACCCAGGCGTCGAGTTCGACGCGCGGGATCGGCCGGGGCGCGATCTCGATGGGCGCGAATTCGCCCGCGCCGCTCCAGGTGTCACCGGCCGCGGGAATGCGGGCGGGTTCGACCACTCGGCGGAGCCGGCCGCGACGCAATGCCGCGTGGAACTGTTCCAATTGCGCGATATTCGCCGCACGGTCGTAGCGCCACACCGCGTGGATCGCCAGCGCTCCCCCCAGGGCGGCATGACCGCGCGCGCTGACGCAGTCGATGTCATTCAGGCGGTACAACATGTCTCCTCGAAACACCGAACATCGACCGGACACCGACGTCGTCGCAGAGACAATACGATTTGCCCACCCCGAATGTTACGGAACCGGACAGTAGGGTAACCCTGGGGTCATGACCGAAACCCGGGGTTCGGGGCTGCGCGGTACGACCGTGGCGGGGGCGCGTCTTCGTTATCTCGAGCGCGGGACGGGTGAACCGTTGGTGCTGCTGCACGGGTACCCGCAGAATCACCGGTGCTGGCGGCGACAGATCGACGCGCTCGCCGCGACCCGGCGGGTGATCGCGCCGGACTGGTTCGGCTGGGGTGAGTCCGCGCGGCCGCCCGGTGCGACGTGCGAGTACGACTCCGAGGTGGCGTTGCTGCCCGCGCTGCTCGACGCGCTCGGCATCGAGCGGGCCGATATCGCGGCCCACGACTACGGCGGTTATCTCGCACTGGGTTTCGCGGTGGCGCAACCGAATCGGGTACGCCGCCTGGCGATCCTGAACTCGCGAGCGCACCGTACCTTTCCCGCACCGTACTACGCGCTGTTCGGCGCGCTGAGCGCGCTGGCGCGGCGGCCCGCCCGGCGTCGGGTGCTGGTGTCGCTCCCGCTCGGGGGCGCGCACCGCCGGATGCTGAAACGCTATGTGCGCCAAGGGGCGTTCACCGCCGCCGAGGTCGAGGACTACATCGGCTGGCTGGATACCCGGGCCGGACGCGAGCGCTATGCCGACTACTTCGCGGGCTACAGCGTCCGGCCGCGCTCACAGCTCGCCGACCTGTCCGGCATCCGCTGCCCCGCCGCGGTCGTCTGGGGCGATCGGGATACCGCCTGCCCCTTCGCGATCGGCGAGGATCTGGCCCACCGGCTCCCGGACGCCACCCTCACCCGCGTCGCCGGAGCGGACCACTACGTGATGGAACAGCGGCCCGCCGAGGTCACCGCGGCGCTGCTGGCGTGGCTGGAACGCCCTGCGCCGTAATCAGGTTCGCCGCTGCGAGGCCGCGACCGCCTCGAATCCGTAGCGGAGCATCGCACCCTCGTAGTCGTGCACCGCCGCCACCAGCGCACCGGGTTCGGCGAGAATCCGGCGGCACAGCTCGGCCGCGTCGCGCAGGGCGACGGCCGCGCTGATCCCGGCGGGCACCATGGTGTGCGCCGCGTCGCCCATTACGGTTACGGGCCCGGATTCCCACGGCGACAACGGTTTCGCGGTGCGGATCGTGGTGCGGGCGACGCTGTCCGGATCGCCGAGGCGGATGAGCGCGCCGAGATTCGGATGCCAGTCGCGCACGGTGTCGGCCGCGATCCGGCGCAGCTCGGCCCCGTCGGCCCGCTCGAGACCGGCCGGGAACCGCTCGGCCGGCGCGACCACCACCCACATCACGTAATCCGAACCGCCGGAAAGGAATTCGTGGGCGGCCACCGGCACGAAGCGCCCGTCGTCGCCGACCACGGTGCAGAATCCGTCCAGCGCGGCGGGCGGGGTGAGGGCGCGCGCCTCCTCGGTCAGCGCGGTGCGGCCGTAGATCTCGGTCTGCCCGGTCTCCACCACCTCGGCGTGCGGCAGCAGTTGGGCGCGCACCCGCGAATGGGTGCCGTCCGCGCCCACCAGCAGATCGGCGTCGATCTCCGTACCGTCCCCGAACCAGGCCCGCACCCGGCCCGTGTCGAGCACCTCGTAGCGCTGGAAGGGCGCCGCGTAGCGCACCGTCAGCCCGGTGAGCAGGATGCGCCGCAGGGTCGAACGGTCGACGGTCAGATGCCGTCCGGACACCGCCTCGTCCGCGGTCTCCGGAACCAGGAACTCCTGAACGACGCGCAGGCCCGGATCCAGCACGCGCACGCCCGAGCCGCGCCTGCCCGCCGTGGCGAGCACCCGGTCGTACAGCTCCGAGGGCAGGAGTTCGCGCAGGGCGAGATCGCCCGGCTGGTCGATGTGGATGCGATACCCCTGCGCGTCGCGCTCGGCCGGTTCGCGTTCGAAGACGGTGACATCGATTCCGGCCCGGCTCAATCCCTGGGCCAGCAGGGAGCCCGCGAGACCGGCTCCGGCGACAACAATATTCACGCCTTCAGATTATCTGTTTTAAGACGATTTGTCCTCGGCCATAATAATCCGGTGGACGATTCCTCGGCTCGGCTCGGCGCCCGGATCGGCGGGCAGCTGTATCTGGCCCATCGCTACGCCCGTTCGGCGACCAATCGGGCGCTGCGCGACCACGGCGTGGAACTGCGGCATCTGGGCGTGCTCACCCGGCTCGCCGAGAACGGTCCGCTCAGTCAGCGCGCCCTGGTCGATCAGCTCCAGCTCGACAAGTCGTCGATGGTTTACATCATCGACGAGCTGGAGAAGCAGGGTCTGGCCGAACGCCGCCGCGACGATCGCGACCGGCGCAGTTACGCCGTCCACATCACGGACGCGGGCCGGGACCGCCTGCTCGCGGCCACGGCCACCGCCGACGCCGTGGTCGCCGATCTGCTCGCGCCCCTGTCCCCCGCCGAGCGCGAACAGCTGCACGACCTGTTGGGCCGCTTCATCGCCCACGCCGAGGAGCGGGCGTAGCGGGTGCCCCTGAAACGGCGAAGCGCGGTGCGCCCGGGGGCACACCGCGCTACGGAAGAACCGAGGGAAAGGGCCGTCAGGCCGCGCTGCCGCTCAGCGCTTGCAGGGCCGTGCTGAAGATCGTCGCGACCACGTCCAGAAGTTCCATTGTCTGCCTCACCTTCGATCGAGTGGAAGGCCCGAGCATGCACGGGCCGAGTGGACAACAGGTTACGAGGCGCTGCGAGGTTCCTCAGCGCGGCTTGCGCAGGGCGGCCAGGAACATGGCGTCCGTGCCGTGCCGGTGCGGCCACAGCTGGGCGGCCGGTCCGTCGCCGACGTCGGTGACGCCGGGGAGCAGTTCGCGGGCGTCGAGCTGTTCGGCGTCGGCGCGGCGGACCAGATCGCCCACCACCGCGACCGTCTCGGGCAGGTGCGGCGAGCAGGTCGAGTAGACCACCACACCGCCCGGCCGCAGCAAACCCCATGCGGCGCCGAGCAATTCGCGTTGCAGCACGGTGAGATCGCGGACGTCGGCGGGGGTGCGCCGCCAGCGCGCCTCCGGCCGCCGCCGCAGCGCGCCCAGGCCCGTGCAGGGGGCGTCGACCAGGATGCGGTCGTAGCCGGGGGCGAGACCGCTGGCCCGGCCGTCGGTGACGTGCACGGTCACCGGCAGCCCGCGCGTGGCGGTGCGCACGAGTTCGGCGCGGTGCGCGGCCTGTTCGACCGCGTCGAGGTGGTAGCCGTCGATATCGGCGAGCGCGCCGAGCAGCGCCGCCTTCCCGCCCGGTCCGGCGCACAGGTCGAGCCAGCGGCCCGTGTCGGGGCCCAGCAGCGGAGCGCGGGTCAGCGCCAGCGCGACCAGTTGACTGCCCTCGTCCTGCACCGCGGCCATGCCCTCGCGCACGGGTTCGAGCTTGCCCGGATCGCCGCCGTCGAGGTAGACCGCGTACGGGGACCAGCGGCCCTCCTCGCCACCGGTCACCAGGGCCAGCTCCTCGGCGGTGATCTCGCCGGGCCGCGCCACCAGATGCACGGCCGGGCGCTCGTCGTCGGCGGCGAGCAGCTCGCGCAGCTCCCCCGCCCGCGCGCCCAGCGCGTCGGCGAACGCCTGCGCGATCCACGTCGGGTGGGCGTATTCGAAGGCCAAGTGCCCCACGGGATCCGGCGGCGCGAGCCGTTCCACCCACTCGTCCGGTCCGCGCTCGGCGACCCGGCGCAGCACGGCGTTCACGAATCCCGCCCGCCCCTGGCCGAATTCGGCCCGCGCCAGCGCCACCGAGGTGTCCACGGCGGCGTGCGCCCCCACCCGGGTCCGCAGAATCTGATACGCCCCGAGCCGCAGCACGTCCAGCAACGGCCCGTCGATCTCCTCGACCGCGCGCCCCGCCCCCGCCTCGATCACCGCGTCCAGGAACCCGAGCGACCGACAGGCCCCGTACCCCAGTTCGGTGGCGAACGCCGCATCCCGCCCGGACAGCCCGCGATCGCGAATCATCTTGGGCAACACCAGGTTCGCGTAGGCATCCCGCTCCCGCACCACCCGCAGCAGATCCCGCGCCACCGCCCGGACCGGATCCGGATCGGCGTCGTTCCGCCGCCCCTTCCCGGCACCCTCGCCCCGTCCGCGACCCCGACGCGGCCCCGCCCCCTCACCCCGGCCGCCCTCGCGGCGCGGCCCGTCCGCGCGACGGCCCGCACCGGATCGACCACGCTCACCCCGGCCCGATCCATTCGGACCCGAGTCCGAGCCTCGACCCGACCCTTCGGGCCGATTCGCGCCCGAGTCCCCCCGCGGCCCGTCGGCACGGCGATCCGCGGCGGATCCGGGATCGGTACCCCGCACGCGCGCCGACCGCCCGGACACTCCACGGCCGTCGGCCGAATTCCGCTGCGCGCCAGCCGATCTCGGCTGTGATTCGTCGCGTCGCCCCCGATCGGCGGGGCTCACTCGACCACCGCGCCGGGCTCCAGGCGGGCGCCGCGGGCCCAGTCGAGGGCGGGCATCATGCGTTTGCCCTCGGGCTGGACCTCGGTGAGGCGGACGGCGGTGGTGGTGGTGCCGACGTAGACGCCGGATTTGCGGACCTCGACGACGCGTTCGGGGAGGGTCTCCTCGACCAGTTCGACCGGGGCGACCTTGAGGCGTTTGCCGTCGACCAGGGTCCACGCCCCCGGTGCGGGGGTCACCGCGCGGATGCGGCGATGGACGGCGAGGGCGGGCTGGTCCCAGCGGATGTGCCCGGCGGCCGGGTCGACCTTCGGGGCGTAGGAGACGCCCTCGGTCGGCTGGGGTTCGGCGTGCACGGTGCCGTCCTCGATGCCGTCGAGCGTCGATTCCAGCAGGCGCGCACCGGTTTCGGCGAGCCGGTCGAGCAGGGTTCCGGCGGTGTCGGTGACCGCGATCTTCTCGGTGACCACGCCGAAGACGGGACCGGTGTCGAGCCCGGCCTCGATGCGGAAGGTGGAGGCGCCGGTGATCTCGTCCCCGGCCGCGATCGCCGCCTGCACGGGGGCCGCGCCGCGCCAGGCGGGCAGCAGCGAGAAGTGCAGATTCACCCAGCCGTGCCGCGGGATGTCGAGCACCGGCTGGGGCAGCAGCGCGCCGTAGGCGACCACCGGGCAGCAGTCGGGGGCCAGCTCGGTCAGCCGGGCGACGAAGTCCGGTTCCGAGGGCTTGCGCGGGGTGAGGACCGGGATGCCGCGCTCGTCGGCGAGTCGCCCGATGGGCGAACGGGTCACCTTGCGGCCGCGGCCCGCCACCGCGTCGGGCCGGGTGACCACCGCGACCACCTCGTGCCGCGACGAGTCCAGCAACCGCCGCAGCGAGGGCACCGCCGGTTCGGGCGTGCCCGCGAAGACCAGGCGCATCAGCTGCTCCGCTCCGCCGCAGCGGCCTTCGTGGCGGCCACTTCCGCGGCCGGCATCACCGTCTTGCCCGTGGTGAACCACTCCGATTCGCGCACCGCGCGCATCGCCTCCTTTCGTGTCGCCGCATTCAGACGGTCCAGGTACAGCACCCCGTCGAGATGATCGGTCTCGTGTTGGACACAGCGCGCCAGCAGTCCCTCGGCCTCGAATTCGACTGCGGCCCCGGCACTGTCGAGTCCGCGCGCCCGCACCCGCAGCGCGCGGGTGACGTCGTAGCGCAGGCCCGGAATCGACAGGCAGCCCTCCGGACCGGTCTGCTCCTCCGCGCCCAGCACCTCGTAACTCGGATTGACCAGATGCCCGGCCGCGTCACCGGTGTCGTAGACGAAGACCCGCAGTCCGACGCCGATCTGCGGTCCGGCCATGCCGACGCCTCCGCTGGCGTGCATCGTATCGGTCAGGTCGGTCACCAGCTGACGCAGTTCCCTGTCGAAGGTCGTGACCTCGTCGGCACGGGCGCGCAGGACGGGATCGCCGAACAGGCGAACGGGCTGGACGGTCACGAGAAACTCCCCGGGCGATCGGATACGGACGTCCTATTTTACGGACGTCCCCGATCAGGAGTGCGCGCCCAGCACGACCTCCGGAATACCGGTCCCGAGCGGCACCGCCTGACACACCGGTTCGACGGCGTGTTCGGGGTCGAGGACATTGAGCATCAGCCGCTGCGCGAACGGGTCGTAGACGATGTGGAAGTGCCCGGTCAGGTCGACGGGGCACAGATCCTGCAACACCAGATTGGTCGCGTTGGGCCCGTGCAGCGCGATATTGCCGAAGGGCTGGATGATCTCGTCGACCCGGCTGCCGATGGTGGTGTAATGCGGTCCCGCGACGGTGTCGCCACCGGCGTTGAGCGCCACCATGAACGGCGCGCCCTGGGCCTGCTGCACCGCCGCGATCGAGGTGACCTTCTCGAACACCGGCCACAGCCCCGGCACCGCGTCGGCCACCGGCACCAGCCCGTACATGACGCCGCCGTAGGAGGGCGAGGCCATGCCGACCCACTGGTCGACCTTGTCCGCGCCGCCGAGCTTGTCGACGTAGTAGCGAGTGACGTTGGCGCCCTGGGAGAATCCGACCAGATCGACCTTCTTCGCACCCGTCGCGGCCAGCACCTCGTCGACGAAATCGCCGATCTGGCGCGCCGACTGCCACACGTCCTGGGTGCCGTAGCTCGTCGCGCCGGGCTTGCCGCCGTAATTCGGTGCGAAGACACAGAATCCGGCGTCCTTCAGCTGGGGTGAGACGGCCGACCAGTCGGAATAGGCCGAGGCGTCGGTGCCGTGCGCGAGCACGACCGGATAGGGATGCTCGGCGGTCGGGGCGCACCCGAAGTCGTTAGCGCCCAAGGGCGCGGTGTCGGGGTGGGCCTTGAGATACCAGGACGCGGTCAGATGCTCCGACTGCGGCGGACCCGCCTCGGTAGGCACCGAGACGTCGGCGCCCGCATCGGCGAAAGCGGGCGCACCGGCACCGAATACCAGTGCGCACGCCGCCCCGCCCGCGACCACCGCGTGCCGCCATTGTGAGATACCTCGAGCGAATCCGCCCCCGGGTCGTGCCATTTCACGATCATCCCGCATTCGCGGTCGCGGAATTCCGTGCTCGGCCAAACCATTTCGAAACCGTTACTTTTGCTCGTCGTCGGCCAGGATCCGGTACAGCGCGCGCCGGGCCTCGGTGAGCACCTCGGCCGCCTTGGCCGCCTGCTCCGGCGTGCCCGCGCGGGCCACCTGAGCGACCGCGCCCATCAACTGTCCGACGAGTTCGCGCAGATCCAGTGCCTGATCACCGATTCCGTCGCGGACCTCCTGCCAGGGATCGCCGAGTTCGTCGGCGTGCTCGCGCACGTAGGTGACGCCCTCGTCGGTCAGCTTGGCGGTCTTGCGGCCCGAGACCTTCTCGATGAGCACCAGCCCTTCGTCCTCGAGTTGTGACAATGCCGGATAAATCGATCCCGGACTGGGACGCCAGACATCGTCGCTGCGCTCGCGGATCCGCTGGATCAGCTCGTAGCCGTGCATCGGACGCTCCTGGAGCAGCAGCAGGATCGCCGCGCGGACGTCGCCGCGCCGACCCCGACCGCCCCGGCCGCGCCCGCGGCCGAAGTGGCCACCCCCGGGACCGAAGCCCGGTCCGAAGTCGGGACCGAACGGCCCGAACCCCGGGCCGAAGCCGCGCGGGCCCCGCGGGTGACGGTGGAACTGTTCGGGTCCGAACTGCTCGCGACCCGGTCCGCGGCCACGCCAGCGGCCGCGTGCGTTCATGTTCTCCATGTTTTCCATGGCCAGCCTCCTCAGGCTTGTTCTTACGTTGACAGCATCGACGATATATCGGCAATGCATCTTCGACAAGTGTGAGGCCGGACACGAACCGACCGGCTGGGTCGTCCAGGGCCAGCGAGGCGCTGACTGGCCGTGACGCCTCAGGCGGCGGACACCCAGTTCCCGTGGAAGCCCGCGGGCACGCGGTGCGGCAGGTGCACGCGGGCGACGTCGTCGAGGGTCGCCGCGTCGAGGATGGCCAGATCGCTGGTGTCGGTGGCGGCGTCGTAGACGAAGCCCATGAGCACGCCGTCGTCCTCGGCCGCGTCGGGGGCGGAGGGCTGGAAGACGAACTCGCCCAAGGCTTTTCCGGGGCCGAACTCGCGGACGAGTGCGCCGCCGCCGACGAAGTCGTGCTTGTAGAGCCGCGGACCGCTCGCCACGCCCGTCCCCACCGCGGGCGCGTATCCGTAGCGATGGCGCCGACCCGTCAGCCGCTCGTCGACGCGCGGGAACTCCTGCGGCCGATCGTCGAGCACACCCTGGCGGACCTTGCCCGCCGCGAGGTCGACCTCCCAGCGGTCCAGGGTCGGCAAGCCCTCGTTGGGGCCGGTGAAGTCGGTGGCGAACATCGTCTGGTAGCGGACCACGTCGAGCACGAGGGTCTCGCCGTCCTCGTAGGCGTTCATGGGGTGGAAGACGTAGCACGGCTCGATGTCGAACCAGCGCACGTCGGCGTTGCCGCCCGACCGCGGCATGACGCCCAGCCGCGCCGGATACTTCGGATCCCAGCGATAGGGCATGCGCCGATCGGGCGAGACCGAATTCTGCCGTGCCGCGGGCGGATTCGGGATGGGCACGCGACCGACCAAAGCCGACAACACCAGTCGCGCGGGCAGCCGCAGCGCGCGCGGCACGGTCATCGCCACCGCCTGGCGCGCGTCGAAGGTGACCGGCAGATCGTAGAAGACGACGTAGTTCTCGGTGAGCGAGAAGTCGTGCATCATCGGCGAGCCGCCGACCTCGATATCGACCGTGCGCCGGGCGCGGCCGTCGGCGCCGATGACCGAGTACTGCACCTTGTTGCCGCGCTGGAACGAATACGAAACCGCGTGCAGCTCACCGGTTTCCGGGTCGCGCTTGGGGTGGGCGGTGTAGCCGCCGGTGATCGTGCCGTCGAAATCGCAGACGCCGATCGTGTCGAGTTCCTCGGACAGCTCGTAGTTGGGCTGACCCGCCTCGATCAGGGCGAACGTGCGCCCGGCGTGGCCGATGACATTGGTATTGGCGCCCGGACCCCCGACCGCCTCCGTCCCGGGCACGGCCCCCTCGCCGAGCGCGCGGGCGGTGACCGGGCCGCGCACCCAGCGGTTGCGGTACCACTCGGCGCGGCCGTCGCGCAGGCGGACGCCGTGCACCATGCCGTCGCCGACGAACCAGTGGTACACGGCCGGATCGAGTTCGCCCACCGGGTTGGGGCCGTTGCGCAGGTACCGGCCGTCGAGGTGGTCGGGAATGGTTCCGGTGACCTTCAGATCGGTGAGTGTGTGCTCGTGCTCGATCGGAGCGAACAAGCCCGAGAGATAGCGATTGCCCATGGGGACCCCCAAGACGAGGAATAACGGTGTTATATGAGCTAGAATAACGCCGTTATGGAGGTGTGGCAATGGTGAGTTCCCGATCCGGAGCGGGGATGCGTGAACGGTTGATCGAGGCGGGGATCGACCTGCTGGAGTCCGACGGCCCCCAGGCATTGCAGACGCGGCGGGTGGCCGCGGCGGTCGGCGCGTCGACGATGGCGGTGTACACGCATTTCGGCGGCATGACCGAATTGCTGGGCGCGATCGTGGCCGAGGCCTTCGCGCGCTTCGGCGCCGCCCTGGGCGCGCGGCCGCCGAGCGACGATCCGGTGGCCGATTTCCTGGTGATGGGATACGCGTATCGGCAGTACGCGCTGGCCAATCCGCAACGCTATCTCCTCATGTTCGGCCTGTCGCCCGCATCCGAAAACGGCGGCGCGCCTTGCGATTTCGTCGCGGCCCCGGTGACCGACGCGGTCGGGGCGGAGACCTTCGAACAGTTGGTGGCCGTGGTCGAGCGCATGATCGCCGAGGGCCATATCCACACCGGCTCGGCCCGCGAGGTGGCGGCGCGCCTGTGGGGCCTCATCCACGGCGTGGTGCTGCTGGAGCTGTCGGGCAACCTCGGCGCCGACGGCCGAGCCGTCACACAGGTGCTGCTACCCGCCACGATGGACATCCTGGTCGGCATGGGCGCCGACCGCGCGCATGTCGAGGAGTCGCTGGCGCGAGCCGCGGCGGCCATCACCGGCTGAATCTCAGGGTGGGTCGCCTCGCCGCTGCGCGCGTTGATCGTCGCCCCTGAGTGTTCGGTCGCGGCGTGTGGCCTCGCCGCGGGCACAGGCCGCTTAGGATGGCGCGGTGGGACTGCTGTTGGCGGCGCGGGCGTCGGATTCGCCGTGGGTCGCCGAGGTGTGGACGTGCCGCAGTGAGCGGGTGGCGGAGATGACCTCGGTGGCGACCGAGACGTGGGGGCTGGTGTTCTGGGAGCAGGACGGCGTGGCGGGCGCGGCCGTCACCGGTCCCGAGAGCCGTACCGCGACCGCACCCGTCCCGGAGGGCGCGTCGTTCGTCGGTATCCAGTTCGCGGTCGGCACCTCGCTGCGCGGAGTGGCCGCGCCGAGTCTGGTCGACACGGGGATCGTGCTGCCGGAGGTGACGGAGCGGAAATTCTGGTTGGACGGAAGCCGTTGGGAGACACCGGGTCCCGATGACGCGGAGGCGCTCGTCGCCCGGCTCGTCCGGTCCGGGGTCGTGGTGCGCGACGGGCTGGTCGCCGACGTGGTGCGGGGACATCGCCCGCCGGTCACCGAGCGAACCCTCGAGCGCCGCTTCCGCGCCGCGACGGGACTCACCCGCGGCGCGGTGCGGCAGATCGAGCGGGCCCGCACGGCCGCCACCCTGTTGAGTTCGGGCGCGGGCGAGGACACCGTGATCGATACGCTCGGGTACTACGACGCGCCGCATCTCGCGCGGGCGCTGCGGCGATTCGTCGGGCGTACCTCGCGGCAACTCCGCGCGGGAGTCGAGGGCGCGATCGCACTCGATCTACGTCAGCGCGCCACCTCGTAGACGAGTTTGGTCACCCCGTTGGCGTAGGACGCCGAATCCCGCAGGCGCAGTTGCTGTTTGTCGCGATCGGCCCGGCTGAACACGCTCTTGCCCGCGCCCAGCAGCACCGGGAACACCAGCAGGTTGTAGCGGTCGATCAGGTCGGCGTCGGCCAGACGCCGGGCCAGTTCGGCGCTGCCGTGGATGAAGATGCCGCCGCCGTCGCCCTGCTTCAGCTTCGCGACGTCCTCGGTCGAGCGCAGGATCGTGGTCGGTCCCCAGCCGTCGACGAGGTCGTCGTCGGTGAGTCCGGTCGAGACCACGTACTTGGGCAGGTCCTTGTAGTCGACGTGGTCCGCCGAATCGCGCCAGATCGGGGCGAACGCCTCGTAGCTGCGGCGGCCGAACAGCAGTGCGGTCGTGTCGGCGAGTTCCTCGCCCTTGAGCGCGAACGCCTCCGGCACGAATTCGGTCTCCATCACCCAGCCGCCGCTGCGGTGGCCCTCGACCTTGCCGCCCGGCGAGTCGACCACGCCGTCCAGCGTCATGAAGCCCGTCCAGACCAGTTCCCGTGTCACCGAATCTCTCCTCGTCCTCGTTGTCGGTGGTCGGAAGCCTACGGGGCCCAGCCAGCGACGTCTTGGACGAAACCGACACGATATCGAGGGTGTCCCGGATGTGGTCGGACCGGGCGCACCCGGCGCTGCGGGCGGGGCTCGGTGCGGGAGGCCGACGCGGTGGTCAGCCGATATCGATCGGGTCGATCTGGACGCGCAGGGGATCGTCGGAGCGGTGGGTGCTGCGGACGGCCTGGGCGGCGGTGAGGGTGCGGGACAGGGCATTGCCAGCGGACCGGGGGGCGCGCAGGATCATGCGCTCGACCTCGGCGGGAGAATCGCCGGAGGAGAACGGTTTTCGGGCACCCGGCGGCAGCGGGACGGGACCGAGGATCTCCACCTCGGCGGGAAGCGTTGCCTCCCCGAGCAATTCGGCGATGGAGTCGGCGGTGCCGTCGACGGCGGCCAGGCGGACCGCGGGCGGGAAGCGGACCTCGGTGCGGGCGGCGAGCTCGAAGTCCGCGTGGCCCACGGGATCCCAGCGCACGAGGGCCTGCACGGTCGGAACGGCCGGATCGGCCATGACGATCACCTGCCCCGTCGAGCGCACCAGGGCGGCCGCCGACATCCAGCGCCGCAGCGCGTCCTCGGCGGCCCGCAGATCGGCCCGCCCGAGCAGCGCCCACCCGTCGAGGAGCAGCGCGACCCCGTAACCGCCGGGCGCGGTGGGTTCGGCCCCGATCGTCGCGACGACCACCTGCGGCCCCTCCGGCACCGAATCCAACACCGCCGAGCCCCCGGACCCGCGGATCGGCACGCCGGGAAACGCCCGGCCCAATTCCTCGGCCGTGCGAGCGGCCCCGATCACGACGGCCCGCAGCGCCCGGGAGCCGCACGTCCCGCACCGGAACGCCGCCTCGGTCTTGCCACACCACCGACAGCTCGGGCTGTGCGCGATCTCGTGCGGCGGCACGCTGTCGGATCGGGCGGCACCATCATGTCGGTCACGCGAACGGCTTTGTGGCGCAGTGGCTTTCGAGGCGTTGTCGGGGAGGGCCAAGGGGCCGTTGCAGTGGCGGCAGCGGGCGGGGGTGCGGCATTTGGCGCAGGAGAGGGCGGGGACGTAGCCGCGGCGGGGGACCTGGACGAGGACGGGTTCGCCTGCCGCGAGGGCCTTGCGGGCGGCGGTGAACGCGACGCCGGGGATGCGGACGGCGCGGGCGACCGGGTCGCGTTCCAGTGCGATATCGGTGTCGCCGGGGACGCTGATGCGGGGCATGTGCTCGCGGATGACGGCGCGGTCGGCGAGAAGGTTGTGGGCCCAACCGGATTCGACGACGGCCTGGATCTCGGCCGTGCGGGAGAATCCGGCCGCCAGGAAGGCCGCGCCGGTCTCGTGTGCCCGCAGCATGGCGACCTCACGGGCGTGCGGATACGGCGAGCGGGGCTCGGCGTACATGTCGTCGCCGTCGTCCCAGATCGCGATCAGACCCAGATCCCGCGCGGGCGCGAACACCGCGCTGCGCGTGCCGACGACGACCCGCGCCTCCCCGCGCAACACCGACAGCCAACGCCGGTATCGCGCCGAGGGCCCCAAACCCGCGGCCAGCCCCGCCACGCCCTCCCCCACAACCTCCGCGCACGCCGCCAGCACCCGATCCAGATCACGCTGATCCGGCACCACCACGATCGCGCTGCGCCCGCCCTCGGCCACCACCGCCGCCACCTCGGCCAGCCGTCGCGCCCACTCCTCCCCCGGCACCGCCTGCCACGCCGCCCGCGGCCCCCGCCCCTGCCCCAAGGCCGTCAGGAACGATTCGGCATGCCGGTACTTCGCCCATCCGGGGAAGCGCGAACCCGCGCCCACCTGCTCCCCCGATTCCGGGGACCCCTCCGAAACCGCCATGCGCACAACGGCTTCCGAGTCCCCGGGAGTAGCGCCCGCCGTATCGTTCAGGTCCGCCGTCGCGACCTGCTCTCCGGAGCCGGGAGGCCCGTCGGAGACGGACTCGGCATCCGCCCCGCGCCCCGAATACGCCGCCTCGCCGTGCTCCCCCGACCCTGACGAAGCCTCCGAAAACGCCGCGGCGGCAGCCACTTTCGGGGACACCGGACCATCACCCGTCGCGCTGATCGCCTCCCCCGGTTCGGCCTGCTCCCCCGACGCCGAGGACGCATCCGAAGCTTCCGAACCAGCAACCGCATTCGCGGCCTCCGGACCTTCGGCCCGATCGACCGCCTTCGAAACCGATTCGGCCGCAACCGGTTTCGCCTCGGCCTTCGCGTGCCGCGGCGGAATGGCCAACCGCAGCACATCCGCACGCGTCCCCGCGTATCGGGCGGCGACGGCCTCGACCAACCGGAGGATCTCCGGGGTCAGAACCCGCTCGCCGGAGACGACGCGCTCGAGGCGCACGAGTTTGCCGGTGTGGTCGGACTTCTCGAGGCGTTCGAGAACGAATCCGTCGATCAGCCGACCCGAGAACCGAACCCGGACGCGCACGCCGGGTTGGGCGAGGGCGTCCAGGTTCGGAGGGACCAGGTAATCGAAATCCCGGTCGAGGTGGGCCGGTTCGAGCAGCGGCAGGACGCGCGCGATGGGGCGCGCGACCGCCGCCGTCTCCGGTTCCGGCTCGGCCAATTACAGCCCGACGGCCGCGCGCAGCTTGTCCGCGCGGTCGGTGCGCTCCCAGGGGAGGTCGACATCGGTGCGGCCGAAGTGGCCGTAGGCCGCGGTCTTGGCGTAGATCGGGCGCAGCAGGTCCAGGTCGCGGATGATCGCGCCGGGACGCAGATCGAAGACCTCGGTCAGGGCCGCGGAAATCTTTGCGGGATCGACCTTTTCGGTGCCGAAGGTCTCGACGAACAGGCCGACGGGCGCGGCCTTGCCGATGGCGTAGGCGACCTGCACCTCGGCGCGGTCGGCCAGTTCCGCGGCGACCACGTTCTTGGCGACCCAGCGCATGGCGTAGGCGGCCGAGCGGTCGACCTTCGACGGATCCTTGCCCGAGAACGCGCCGCCGCCGTGGCGGGCCATGCCGCCGTAGGTGTCGACGATGATCTTGCGACCGGTCAGGCCCGCGTCGCCCATCGGGCCGCCGAGCACGAATTTGCCGGTCGGGTTGACCAGCAGGCGGATGTCCGAAGTGTCCAGCGGCTCCGGCAGATTCAGCTCGGCGAGCACCGAATCCACGACCTTCTCGCGGATGTCGGGGGCGAGCAGATTGTCCAGATCGATGTCCGCGGCGTGCTGGGTGGACAGCACCACGGTGTCCAGCCGCACCGGCCGCGCGCCGTCGTATTCGATGGTGACCTGGGTCTTGCCGTCGGGGCGCAGGTAGGGCAGCACACCGGACTTGCGGACCTCGGTCAGTCGCCGGGACAGGCGATGCGCCAACGCGATCGGCAGCGGCATGAGCTCGGGGGTCTCGCGGGTGGCGTAGCCGAACATCAGGCCCTGGTCGCCCGCGCCCTGACGCTCGATCTCGTCGTCGGAACCGCCGACGCGCGCCTCGTGCGAAGTGTCCACGCCCTGAGCGATATCCGGCGACTGCGCGCCGATGGCGACGTTCACGCCGCAGGACGCGCCGTCGAAGCCCTTGGCCGAGGAGTCGTAGCCGATCTCGAGCACCTTCTCGCGCACGATCGTCGGGATGTCGGCGTACGCCGATGTGGTGACCTCGCCGGCCACATGGACCTGGCCCGTGGTCACCAGGGTCTCCACCGCGACGCGGCTGCGCGGGTCCTGCTCGAGCAGTGCGTCGAGGATGGAATCGCTGATGGCATCACAGATCTTGTCGGGATGCCCCTCGGTCACGGATTCACTCGTGAAAAGCCGACCACCGAACGTGCGCACAGTTAATCCCTCTCCCTCAACGGGTTTCTCGTCTCGGACTGCGACGCTAACGGCCTCCCGTCACCGCGCAACCCTTTGACTCAGACTATTCCAAACCACCGACGGGGTGGGCGATGACGTCGCCGCTTGCGACGTTCCCACCAGCGACAACACCTCCACAGGGCTCCGTTTCGGCGGCCGGTGCGCTGATGCGCGCGACGCGTTCCCGCATCGCGTGCCACTTAGCAGGATAAGCCGGAACCATGGGCGCGTCAGCGCAACAGTGGTCCCAGCGCGTCCAGCACACGGCTGGCCAACAGGGCCTTCGATCCGTGATCGAGGGCCTGCTCGGTGCCGTCGGCGCCGAGCAGCCAGCCGTCGTTGTTGTCCACCTCGAAGGCCTTGCCCTCGCCGACCGCGTTGACGACCAGCAGGTCACAGCCCTTCCGCTTCAGCTTCGCGCGGGCGTGGGTGAGTACGTCGCCGTGTTCGTCGCCGGTCTCGGCGGCGAATCCGACGATCGCGAGCCCGGGCAGGCGGCCGTCGCGGCGCGCCTGCACCAACCCGGCGAGGATGTCGCGGTTCTTGGTGAGTTCGATCGAATCCGGTTCTCCCGCACCCTTTTTGATCTTCGCGGCGGCGACGTTGGCGGGCCGGAAGTCGGCGACCGCGGCGGCCATGATGACCGCGTCGGCCCCGGCGGCGTGCTTGTCCACCGCGATGCCCATCTGGTCGGCGGTGGTCACCGGCACGACCTCGACGCTCGCGGGCGGTTCGAGGCCGACCGTGTTGCCCGCGACCAGGGTCACCTGCGCGCCGCGCTGGGCGGCGACGCGGGCCATCGCGTACCCCTGCTTCCCGGAACTGCGGTTGCCCAGGAATCGCACCGGATCCAGCGGTTCGCGCGTGCCGCCCGCGGAGATCACGATGCGACGGCCCTCGAGGTCGCGCGGGATCGCGTCGGCGCGTTCGAGCAGCAGCGAGGCCAGCGCGAAGATCTCCTCGGGTTCGGGCAGGCGGCCCGGTCCGGTGTCGGCGCCGGTGAGGCGGCCCGCGGCCGGTTCCATGACCGTCGCGCCGTGCGCGCGCAACGTCCGCACGTTCGCCGCCGTGGCCGGGTGCTGCCACATCTCGGTGTGCATGGCCGGGGCGAACAGCACGGGACATCGCGCGGTCAGCAGGGTCGCGGTGAGCAGATCGTCGGCGCGGCCCATCGCGGCGCGCGCCATCAGGTCGGCGGTCGCGGGGGCGATGACGACGAGATCGGCGGCCTGCCCGATCCGCACGTGCGGGACCTCGGGCACATCGGCGAAAACGCCGGTGTGGACCGGGTTTCCGGACAGCGCCTCGAAGGTGGCCCTGCCGACGAACTGCAATGCCGACTCGGTGGGGATGACGCGGACGTCGTGCCCGGTCTCGGTGAACTTGCGAACGAGCGAGCAGGCCTTGTAGGCGGCGATCCCGCCACCCACGCCGACAACGATCCGCATCTGACTACGCCTCTTCGGGTCCGGGTGCTGTGGGCGGCGGGGTGCGCCCCTTACTCGCCTTCGGAGTGCTCGAGCAGATCGGAGTGGATCTCGCGCAGCGCCACCGACAACGGCTTCTCCTGCAGGCCCGGCTCGACCAGCGGGCCGACGTACTCGAGGATGCCGTCGCCGAGCTGGTTGTAGTAGTCGTTGATCTGGCGCGCCCGCTTGGCCGCGTAGATGACCAGCGCGTACTTCGACGACGTGCGCTCGAGCAGCTCGTCGATCGGCGGGTTGGTGAGACCGACCGGGGTGTCGTACGCGGGCACGGTCTTGGTGTCGCTCACTGGTGAGGCTCCCTGCGGGTCGTGTGGACGTGAATTCGGCCGTACCGGCCGCACTCAGAAAGAATTTGTGCTAACGAACAACGATACCAACTGCTCACAGGCGCTCGTCAGTTCGTCGTTCACGATCACGGTGTCGTACTGGTCACAGGTCGCCAGTTCCATTCGCGCGGTCTCCAGCCGGCGCTCGATGACCTCGGGCGGTTCGGTGCCGCGGCCGGTGAGCCGGGCGACCAGTTCCTCCCAGCTGGGCGGCTTGAGGAAGACCGTGCGGGCCTCGGGCATGACCAGCTTCATCTGGCGGGCCCCTTCCTGGTCCACCTCGACCAGGACGTTCTTCCCGGCGGCGAGGGCCGCGCGCACCGGGGCGGCCGGGGTTCCCGAACGTTGCAGGCCGCCGTGAATCTCGGCCCACTCGAGCAGGTCTCCCCTGGCGATCATGGCGTCGAACTCGGCCCGGCTCACGAAGTGGTAGTCCTGCCCGTCGACCTCCCCGGGCCGGGGGGCCCGGGTGGTGGCCGACACACTGAAGACCAGGTCCGGCAGCCGCTCGCGGACGCACCGGACGATCGTGGACTTGCCGACGGCCGAGGGGCCGACCAGTACGACCAGTCGACCCTTCTGCGTGTGCTCGACCACCCTCGTGATCAGGCCTGGTCGAACTTCGCCAGCAGCGCCTTGCGCTGACGATCGCCGAGGCCGCGCAGGCGACGGGTCGGCGCGATCTCGAGCTCGGTCATGATCTCGGCGGCCTTGACCTTGCCCACCTTCGGCAGGGCCTCGAGCAGCGCCGACACCTTCATCTTGCCCAGGACCTCATCCGTCTCGGCATCCTTCAGGACCGTCTTCAGGTCGGTGCCGCCACGCTTCAAGCGCTCCTTGAGCTCTGCCCGAGCGCGGCGAGCGGCAGCCGCCTTCTCCAAAGCAGCGGCGCGCTGCTCGTCAGTCAGCTGGGGAAGGGCCACGGTTCCTCCGTCTCATCGTTCATTGCATCATCTCCCGCCGGTAACCCGGCGGTCTGTGCGACCGTACCCACGCCGCGTGCCGATTGCGAACCCACCCCCCAGGTCAGCGCGGGATTCGGGCACGCTATCGCATCCCCGGACGCCCCCCGACGCCCCATCGAACAGACATTCCGAATCCTACCGCCGATCCCCCCACCAGGCCCGTGACCTGCGCCTTTCCCGGCCCCAACCGGCATTGTCGCAGTACAGCCCACCTCCCCCGCCCCACCGTGACCGCCCCGTTATCCGCCGACCAGGAATTTTCTTGGATTTCCCGGCGTGTCGCGAAATCTCGCCAGGGCGTGTCGCCCGTCTCGCCCCCTTCCTCCCCCTCGCCCGACTCCACCCACCCCACCCCTCCCCCAACCCCTCGTACCGACCCCTCACGCGCCCCTGACACGCCGAAACACATCCATGTAATTCCCCAACCCCATCCGGTTCCCCGCCCCCTCCAAACCCCCACCACGACAAACAAACCGGTCTCCCTCATAGCTACGGCAGCCCCAGCCGCACCCTTTATTCGCAAACGCACCCCTTTCTGGGCCATGAAAGGGGTGCGAATTCGAATAAAGGGTGCGGCTGGGTTGCCGGGCCTTGGGGGTGTTCAGGTTTGGAGGAAGGCGAACTGGTCGGCGAGGTGGTGGAGGCGGGTGCGGAGGGCGGCTGTGGAGGGGCCCGCCGAGAGGAGTTCGCGGGAGACGGCGGGGAGGGCTGTGTGGTAGACGGCGGGGGGGAGGAGGGTGCGGATCGAATCCGGGCCGCCGCCTTGGGTTCCCACGCCGGGCATGAGGATGGGGCCGTTGAGGTGGGTCAGGTCGGGGGCCTCGGTGAGGGTGGCGCCGATGACGACGCCGATCGAGCCGAAGGGGGAACCCGTGTTGCAGGCGGCGGCCTCGTCGACCATGGTTTGGGCGATCGTGCGGCCGTCGGAGGCCGTGGCGCGCTGTAAGGACGCGGCCTCGGGGTTGGAGGTGGCGGCCAGGACGAAGACGCCGCGGTCGTTGGCGGTCGCCGATTCGATTGCGGGAGACAGGGATCCGAAGCCGAGGTAGGGCGAGACCGTGACCGCGTCGCTGCCGAGCGCGCCGTCGCCGAGCCACGCCTGGGCGTAGGCGGCCATGGTGGAACCGATGTCGCCGCGTTTGGCGTCGGCGAGCACCAGCGTGCCCTCCGCGCGCAGCGCGCCGATGGTGTCCTCCAGGACCATCAGCCCGCCCGACCCGTACGCCTCGAAGAACGCCACCTGCGGCTTGACGAGCGCGACGCGGCCCGCGAACGCCTCCACACAGGCGTCCGCGAAACGTTTGAGCCCCTCGACGTCCTCGCTCAGCTCCCAGGCGCGCAGCAGCGGCGGATGCGGGTCGATGCCCACGCACAGCGAACCGTGCCGGGCGCAGGCATCGCGCAACCGTTCACCGAACGAGGTCAACGGCTCTCCGCGTCCGCGCCCGCGGTAGCCAGCTCGGCCTCGATCGGCTCGTCGTCGGAACGCAGCGGGTCGCGGCCGATGGGCGGGGTGGCACGGAAACCGACGGTGGAATACCCGCCGACCTTCCGCATCCCCCTGATGTCGCCTCCCCCCGGCAAGACGACCTCACCGGTTTCGATCATGCGACGCCGACGCGGTTTGACCCGCCCCGCGCCCACGGGACGGGCACCTGCCCCAAGCCCGATGGCTCCCACCGTAATTTCCTCTCCTGTTCCGGTTGTCGTTCAGCCGCGCAGTACGGCGTGCAACTCCTGGAGGGAGCGCACCCCGATACCGCCATTGATCGTCGCCTCGATGCCCTGCACGGCCGCGGCCGCGCCCTGCACCGTCGTGATGCACGGAATATCCGCACCCACCGCGGCGGTCCGGATCTCGTAGCCGTCGACCCGAGGACCCGAGTTGCCGTAAGGGGTGTTGAACACGATGTCGATCTCACCATTCCTGATCCGATCGACGACCGTCGGCTCGTCGGTCGGCGACGGCTCCGAATGCTTGCGTACCCGCTCACACGGAATTCCGTTGCGCCGCAACATCTCCGCGGTGCCCTCGGTGGCCAGGATCCGGAAGCCCAGATCGTGGAGTCGTTTGACCGGGAACACCATGGCTCGCTTGTCGCGGTTGGCGATCGACACGAATACGGTACCCGCGGTAGGCAACGAACCATAGGCCGCACTCTGACTCTTGGCGAAAGCGGTACCGAAATCCGCGTCGATGCCCATCACCTCACCGGTCGATTTCATCTCCGGGGAGAGCAGCGAGTCGATGCCGGTGCCGTCGGGACGGCGGAACCGGTGGAAGGGCAGCACCGCCTCCTTGACCGCGACCGGCGCGTCGAGCTGGGCGTGGCCGCCGTCGCCCTCGGCGGGCAGCATGCCCTCCTTGCGCAGCTCGGCGATGGTGGCGCCCAACATGATTCGCGCCGCCGCCTTGGCCAGCGGTACCGCGGTCGCCTTGGAGACGAACGGCACGGTGCGGCTCGCGCGCGGGTTGGCCTCGAGCACGTAGAGCACATCGTCCTTGAGCGCGTACTGCACGTTCAGCAGCCCGCGCACGCCGATGCCCTTGGCCAGCGCCGCGGTCGAGCGGCGCACGGCCTCGATATCGCTGCGGCCCAGCGTGATCGGGGGCAGCGCGCACGCCGAGTCGCCGGAGTGGATCCCGGCCTCCTCGATGTGCTCCATGACGCCGCCGAGGAAGACCTCGGTGCCGTCGCACAGCGCGTCGACGTCGATCTCGATGGCGTCCTCCAGGAACCGGTCCACCAGCACCGGATGGTCCGGGTTCAATTCGGTGGCGCGGGAGATGTACCCCTCGAGCGCGGTCTCGTCGTAGACGATCTCCATACCGCGCCCGCCCAGCACGTAGGAGGGCCGCACCAGCACCGGATAGCCGATGCTCGTGGCGATCTTCTTGGCCTGGTCGACCGTGGTCGCGGTGCCGTACTTCGGCGCGGGCAGCCCCGCGTCGACGAGCACCTGCCCGAATTCGCCGCGGTCCTCGGCCAGGTCGATGGCGGCCGCGGAGGTGCCGACCACCGGCACCCCGGCGTCGGTCAACCGCTGCGCCAGACCCAGCGGGGTCTGTCCGCCCAACTGCACGATGACGCCCGCGACCGTTCCCGATTCGCGCTCGGCGTGATACACCTCGAGCACGTCCTCGAAGGTGAGCGGCTCGAAGTAGAGGCGGTCGGCGGTGTCGTAGTCGGTGGAGACGGTCTCGGGGTTGCAGTTGACCATCACCGTCTCGTAGCCCGCGGCCGAAAGTGTCTGCGCCGCATGGACACACGAGTAGTCGAACTCGATGCCCTGCCCGATCCGGTTGGGTCCGGAGCCGAGGATGATCACCTTGTCCCGCTCGAGCTGCGGAGCGACCTCGGACTCCGCGCCCGGATCCAGTTCGTAGCTGGAGTAGTGGTAGGGCGTCTTGGCCTCGAATTCGGCGGCGCAGGTGTCGACGGTCTTGTAGACCGGCCGCACCCCGAGCCGGTGGCGCAGCTCGCGCACCCCGTTCTCGCCCGCCAATTCCGGTCGCAGCGCGGCGATCTGGCGATCGGACAGGCCGTGATGCTTGGCGCGACGCAGCAGCGGCTCGTCCAGCACCGGCGCGGCGAGCAGTTCGATCCGCAGATCGACCAGCCCGGCGATCTCGGCGACGAACCACGGGTCGATGCCCGAGGCCGCCGCGACCTCCTCGACGGTCGCGCCGAGCCGCAGCGCCCGCTCGACCTGGTAGAGCCGTCCCTCGGTGGGGGTGCGCAGATCCTCGAGGATCGCGGGCACGTCGGTCCAGTCGCCGTCGGGCTGGGTCCAGAAGCCGGTGGCCTTGGTCTCCAGCGAGCGCAGCACCTTGCCGAGGGCCTCGGTGAAGTTGCGGCCCAGGCTCATCGCCTCGCCGACCGACTTCATCGTCGTGGTCAGCGTCGGGTCGGCGCCGGGGAACTTCTCGAACGCGAAGCGCGGCGCCTTGACCACCACGTAGTCGAGCGTCGGCTCGAAACAGGCGGGGGTCTCCTTGGTGATGTCGTTGACGATCTCGTCGAGGGTGTAGCCGATGGCCAGCTTGGCCGCGATCTTGGCGATCGGGAAGCCGGTGGCCTTGGACGCCAGCGCCGACGAGCGCGACACGCGCGGGTTCATCTCGATGACGATCAACCGGCCGTCGGCGGGGTTGACCGCGAACTGGATATTGCAGCCGCCGGTGTCGACGCCGACCTCGCGCAGGATGGCGATGCCCAGATCGCGCATCTTCTGGTACTCGCGGTCGGTGAGCGTCATGGCGGGCGCGACGGTCACCGAGTCGCCGGTGTGCACGCCCATCGGGTCGACGTTCTCGATCGAGCAGACCACCACGACGTTGTCGCGGCCGTCGCGCATGAGCTCGAGTTCGTATTCCTTCCAGCCCAGGATGGATTCCTCGATGAGCACGTTGGCCGTCGGCGACGCGGCCAGGCCGCCCCCGGCGATGCGATCGAGGTCGGCCTCGTTGTAGGCCATGCCCGAGCCGAGCCCGCCCATGGTGAACGATGGCCGCACGACCACCGGAAAGCCCAGTTCCGCAACGGTTTCGCGGACCTCGTCCATGGTGAAGCACACCCGGGAGCGGGCCGATTCGCCGCCGACCTTGGCGACGATGTCCTTGAACTTCTGCCGGTCCTCACCGCGCTGGATGGCGTCGAAGTCCGCGCCGATCAGCTCGACGTCGTACTTCTCCAGCACGCCCCGCTCGTGCAGGGCGACCGCGGTGTTGAGCGCGGTCTGCCCGCCCAGCGTCGCCAGGATGGCGTCGGGGCGTTCCTTGGCGATGACCTTCTCGACGAACTCCGGGGTGATCGGCTCGACGTAGGTCGAGTCCGCGAACTCCGGATCGGTCATGATCGTCGCCGGGTTGGAATTGACCAGCGACACCCGCAGGCCCTCCGACCGCAGCACCCGGCACGCCTGGGTGCCGGAGTAGTCGAACTCGCATGCCTGACCGATCACGATCGGGCCCGAGCCGATCACCAGGATGTGGCGCAGATCCTCGCGGCGTGGCATCAGGCTCCCTCCATGAGACCGGCGAAGCGGTCGAAAAGATAAGCGGCATCGTGTGGTCCCGCGGCGGCTTCGGGGTGGTACTGCACCGAAAAGGCGCGGCCGTCGACCAGCCGCACCCCCTCCACGGTGCCGTCGTTGGCGCAGGTGTGGGTGACCTCGGCGGCGCCGAAGGGCGTGTCGAAGCGCTGCCCGGCCTCGCCCTCGAGCGCGAATCCGTGGTTCTGCGCGGTGATGGACACCGCGCCGGTGGCGTGGTCGATCACCGGGATGTTGATGCCGCGGTGCCCGAACTTCATCTTGTAGGTGCCCAGGCCCAGCGCGCGGCCCAGGATCTGATTGCCGAAGCAGATCCCGAACAGTGGAATCCCTTCGCCCAGAACATCTTTGGTGAGCGCGACGGCGGCGTCCTGGGTGGCCGGGTCGCCCGGTCCGTTGGACAGGAACACCCCGTCGGGGTTCAGCTCCTTGATCCGGTCCAGCGAGGAGTCGGAGGGCACCACGTGCACCCGGATGCCGCGCTCGGCGAACATGCGCGGGGTGTTGGTCTTGATGCCGAGATCGACCGCGACCACCGTGAACCGGTGCGCCCCAACGGGTTCGATCGTGTAGAGATCGTCGGTGCTGACCTCCTCGGCCAGATCCGCGCCCAGCATCGAGGGCTGACCGGTGACCCGGTCCAGCAGCTCCTCGGCGGAGGCGTCGGCGGCGGCGCCGGAGAAGATGCCCGCCTTCATCGACCCGCGGGTCCGCAGATGCCGCACCAGCGCGCGGGTGTCGATGCCGGAGATGCCGACCACGTGCTGGCGTTCCAGCTCCTCTTGCAGGGTCGTGGTGGCCCGCCAATTGGAGGCCCGCCGCGCCGGATCGCGCACCACGTAGCCCGCGACCCAGATCTTCTGGGACTCGTCGTCCTCCTCGTTCCAGCCGGTGTTGCCGATCTGCGGGGCGGTGGCCACCACGATCTGGCGGTGATAGCTGGGGTCGGTCAGCGTCTCCTGATAGCCGGTCATCGCGGTGCAGAACACCGCCTCGCCCAACGTTTCTCCCGTGGCGCCGAAGGGCGCGCCGCGGAACACGCGGCCGTCCTCGAGCACCAGCACAGCGGCGTTCCCGCTCATGGTTGTTCTCCCGTCGTCGTGCCGGTCGCGCTGCCCGTCCAGGCCGGATACACCGTCTTGTCGTCCCCGCGGAATCCGGTGTCCACCTCGGTCCCGGTCGGCAGCTTCCAGCGAATTACCAGCACCCCATCTGCTGTCATTACCTTGCCCGCGTGCCCGCGCTCGGTGCGCACCGCGGTGATGGACTCCTGCGGAATCCACAGCGGCGTGGCGCCGTCGCGTTCGAGCAGGATGCCCCGCTCGAATCGGGTGAGTTCCGCCGTGGCCCGGAACCCCAGATCGCCCACCGCGATCCGGTTCTGCCAGCTGGGGGCCAGCGTGGTTCCGGTGTAGAGGCCCGTGGTCGGTTCCAGCAGTTGCGCACCCAGTTCGGCCGGGACGGTGGGCAGTTCACCGACCGCGGCGGCCTGCTTGCGCGCCTTCTTCCGCCAGGCCCGGTACATCAGCCACAGGCACAGCGCGAACAGTGCCAGCAGCCCGAGCACCCACAGCAGTCGCTCCATTTACCGTCTCGCTCTCGCCTTGCCGTCGCGCGCGGTGATCCGCCCGCGCAGCAACGTCGCCGTCACGCGCGCGGGCAGGGTCATCGCCTCGTAGGGCGTGTTGGTGGATATGCTCGCGAGCTCCGTTGCCCGCACGGTCCACTCCGCGTCCGGATCGACCAGCGTCAGATTGGCCGGTTCGCCGACCGCGATCGGCCGCCCCTGATCGTCCAAACCCGCGATGCGCGAGGGCTTTTCGCTCATCACCCGGGCCACGCCGCGCCAGTCCAGCAGGCCCGGCGCGACCATGGTCGCCACGATGATCGACAGCGCGGTCTCCAGACCCAGCATGCCGGGGCGGGCGGCGGCGAATTCGCAGCACTTGTCCTGTTCGGCATGCGGGGCGTGGTCGGTGGCGACGCAGTCGATGATGCCGGCGGCCAGGGCCTCGCGCAGCGCCGCCGCGTCGCTCGCCTCGCGCAGCGGGGGGTTGACCTTGTTGACCGCGTCGTAGGTCTCGAGCCGCGAGTCGTCGAGCAGCAGGTGGTGCGGGGTGACCTCGGCGGTGATCGAAATGCCTTGGGCCTTGGCCCATTTCACCAACTCGACGGTGCCCGCGGTGGAGGCGTGGCAGATGTGCACCCGCGCCCCGGCGTCGCGGGCCAGCAGCGCGTCGCGCGCCACGATCGACTCCTCGGCCGCGCGCGGCCAACCCTGCAAACCCAGCCGGGCGGCATTGGGGCCCTCGTGCGCGACCGCGCCCACGGTCAGCCGCGGCTCCTCCGCGTGCTGGGCGATGAGCACGCCGAGCGAGTTGGAGTACTCGAGCGCGCGGCGCATGATCAGCGGGTCGTACACGCAGTGCCCGTCGTCGGAGAACATCCGCACGCCCGCCGCCCCGGCGGCCATGGTGCCCATCTCCGCGAGCTGCTTGCCCGCGAGGCCCACCGTCACCGCGCCGACCGGGTACACGTCGACCAGCCCGACCTCCTGCCCGCGCCGCCAGACATGGTCGGTGACGACCACGCTGTCCGCCACCGGGCTGGTATTGGCCATGGCGAACACGGCCGTGTAGCCGCCCAATGCCGCTGCGGCGGAACCGGTTTCGATGGTCTCGGTGTCCTCGCGGCCGGGTTCGCGCAGGTGCGTGTGCAGGTCGACGAAGCCGGGCAGCAGGATCTGGCCGGTGCCGTCGATGATTTCGTCGTGCCCCTCTCCGTCCCCGGCGCCCTGCTCCTCTTTGTTCCCGGCCCGCTTTTCAGCGGGAACGATCTCCCGGATGATCCCGTCCTCGACGAGGACGTCGACCGGCTCGCCCTCGCCGTAGGGGCGAACGTTCTCGATCAGCACCCGGCTCACGCCACCACCTCTTCGGCTCCGATCAGCAGGCGGAACAGGACCGCCATGCGCATGTGCACCCCGTTGGTGACCTGTTGCAGCACAGCCGCTTTCGGGGAATCCGCGACCGAGGGCGCGATCTCCATACCGCGCAGCATGGGCCCGGGGTGCAGGACCACGGCGTGGTCGTCGAGCAGCGCCAGCCGTCGCTCGTTGAGTCCGTAGTTGATCGAGTACTCCCGCGCGGAGGGGAAGAAGCCGCCGTTCATCCGCTCGGCCTGCACGCGCAGCATCATGACCGCGTCCGCGCCGGGCAGTTCGGCGTCGAGCGAATGCGCGATCCGCACCGGCCACGCGTCGACCCCGACCGGCAGCAGCGTGCGCGGGGCGACGAGCACGACCTCCGCGCCGAGGATGTGCAGCAGGAACGCGTTGGAGCGCGCGACCCGGCTGTGCAGGATGTCGCCCACGATGACCACGCGTTTGCCGTCCAGATCGCCGAGCCGTTGCCGCAGCGTCAGCGCGTCGAGCAGGGCCTGGGTCGGATGTTCGTGCATCCCGTCCCCGGCGTTGATGACGGCCGGACCCGGGCCCGCGTATCCGCTCGCGCCCTCGGCGAATTCGCCGAACCAGCGCGCGATCTGGTGGGCCGCGCCGGAGGCCGGATGCCGCACGATGAGCGCGTCCGCCCCGGCGGCGTGCAGGGTCAGCGCGGTGTCGCGCAGCGACTCGCCCTTGGACACCGACGAACTCGACGCGCTGACATTGATGACGTCGGCGCTCATCCACTTCCCGGCGACCTCGAACGAGACCCGCGTGCGGGTGGAGTTCTCGAAGAACACCGTCATGACCGTGCGCCCGCGCAGCGTCGGCAGCTTGCGCACCTCGCGCCCGAGCAGCGCCTGCTCAAAACGCTGGGCGTCGTCCAGCAATTCGGTCGCGCTGGCCCGGTCCAGATCGGTGACCGACAGGAGATGCCTCACTTCTCGTCCCCCTGATGCAGGTAGACGCCGTCGCGGCCGTCGTGTTCGGTCAACAGCACGGAGATGTCCTCGGTCCGGGCGGTGGGCACGTTCTTGCCGACGTAGTCGGCGCGGATGGGCAGTTCGCGGTGGCCGCGGTCGATGAGGACCGCCAGCTGCACGGCGCGGGGGCGGCCCAGATCGCGCAGGCCGTCGAGCGCCGCGCGGACGCTGCGGCCGGAGAACAGCACGTCGTCGACCAGGACCACCAGTGAATCGTCGATGCCGCCCTCGGGCACCGAGGTCCGCTCCAGCGGGCGGTGCGGGCGGTTGCGCAGATCGTCGCGGTACAGGGTGATGTCGAGCGAGCCGACGGCCGGGCGCACCCCGGCGAACTCCTCGATGCGGTCGGCGAGTCGCGCCGCCAAACCCGTTCCGCGCGTGGGGATTCCGATCAGCACCACGCGGGGCGAGCCCGGCTCGCGGGAGTCCAGCGCGGTCTTCTCGATGATCTGGTGCGCCATGCGCGCGATGGTCCGGCCGACATCCTGAGCGGACAACAGCTCCCGCCCGGCACCCACCCAATCCGGGTCGTGCCGTTGCGAGTATTCGCCCGCGCTCGACCTGGCGGCCCGATCCTCGGGCACGGCCATGTCGACCTCCTTCCCCGCCTCACAGGACGGTCCTTTAAAGGATGTCTTCCGGGCACGAAGACTAGCAGCGCGCCCGCGACCGCCCGACGGCGGGGTACCCGGTGTGAGCGCCGCCACCTGCGCCGATACCCGGCATTCCACTGAGCGGCGAGTGGCCCGTACACCGTAAATCCCTGTGTGACATGCTGGATGGGTGAGCAATGAGGCCGACTTCTCCGAACCGCGGCGACTGCGCTTCACCGGCCTGGGCGGCATCACCCTCGCGGGCGAGAGCTGGGGTCCCGAGGACGGGCCGCTGGCGGTGTTCCTGCACGGTGGCGGCCAGACCCGGCATTCGTGGAAGGAATCCGGCGCGGCCCTGGCCAAGGCCGGGATGCGGGCCGTGCTGCTGGACGCGCGCGGGCACGGCGAGAGCGACTGGGCGCCCGACGGCGACTACCGCCGCGAGGCCATGACCGCCGATCTGCTCGCCGTCCTCGCCGAGCTCGGCCGTCCCGCGATCGTGGTCGGCGCGAGCATGGGCGGGCTCACCGGTCTGCTGGCGACCGCGCGGCCGGGTCACGAGTTGATCGCCGGGCTGGTCCTCGTCGACGTCGTGCCGCGGCCGGAGCACAAGGGCGTCGAACGCGTCCTGAACTTCCTCGGCGGCCATCCCGAGGGTTTCGCCACGCTCGACGAGGCCGCCGACGCGGTGGCCGAATACCTCCCGCATCGCAAGCGCCCGCGCAGCACCGACGGCCTGCGCCGCAATCTCCGTCAGCGCGCGGACGGCCGCTGGTACTGGCATTGGGATCCGGCGATGATGTCGGGCCGGGGCGAGGACATCGAACTGCACACCGAGGTGCTCGAGGACGCCGCCCGTCGGCTGACCCTGCCGGTCCTGCTGGTGCGCGGCCGACTCTCCGATGTGGTGAGCGAGCAGGGCGTGGCCGAGTTCCGAAAGCTGGTGCCGCACATGGAATATGTCGAGATCACCGGCGCGGCCCACACCGCGGCCAGCGACGTCAACGACGCGTTCTCCGACGCCGTGGTCGATTTCGTGCGCGCTCACCTCGAGGGTCGGGGCACCACCGAATCGGCATGACTGGAACCTGACGTCGGGTCATGGTGCACGGTCGGATTCATGGATACCGAATTCGAGGTCGGTCGCGTCTTCGACCGTTACTTCCGGGCACTGGACGAGAAGCGTTTCGACGCCGCGCATTTCGCGACCCTGTTCGCACCCGAGGGGAGGATCGTGCGGCCGAACGACGCGGTCACCACGGGACCGGCCGCCATCGCGGCGAGTCACGCGCGGAGTTTCGCTCGGTTCGACGCGACCCAGCACCTCCTCACGGGGCGCGATGTGACGATCGAGGGCGACGCGGCGGCGGTGTGGGCGAATATCGTGGCCATTCATCTGTGGCGGGGCACACCGGCCGACGCGAGCATGCTCGATCGCTCGTTCACGGCGGGCGGGGTGATCACGGCGGCGGCGGTGCGGACCGCGGCGGGCTGGCGGCTCACCGAGGTCCGCAACCGAATCCTCTGGCGCACAGGGCTTTTCGGGGATATGGCGCGGAGTCGGTGACCGTCAGGCCGCGGCGCGGCGGCGGACCGTGCGCTCGAGAATGCCGAGCGTGGCCTTGAGCGCCGACTCGGGCACCACGGGGAAGGGGAAGCGCCGCTTCCATTTCTCCTCGACGCCGGACCAGTCGTAGTACGAGGTCACCAGCGTGCCGCCCGCGACGGGTTCGAGGCGGTAGCCGTAGACGTGCTCGAGTCGGAGTCGGCGCTCGCCGCGGCCCTCGACCGTCCAGGCGATCTCCCGATTCGGGGTGAGCGTTCGGATGACGACCTCGACGTCGTATTTGCCGAGGGGCACATCGCCGAGGGCCTCGCGGTCCATATGGACCACGAACCGGTCGCCGGGTCGGCGCACCCGCTCCCCCTCGGCGGCGAGCAGCATGCCCGAGGCGTCGATGTCGACGTGGCCCGCGGGGTCGGTGAGGATCGCGAAGATGTCCTCCGGCGCGGCGGGCACGAGCCGGGAAACCTCTGTGCGCTCGACCTTTTCGCGCAGCGGCGGGGTCTCGGCGGTGGCGATGAGGACCGCGCGGCCGAGCGTGTGACCGGACATGGTGAAGCCGAGCAGGGCGGGCGTGGCATCGGCGGGGACGCCGAGGGTTTCGACGTCGAGGGCGTACACCACGACGAAGTAGCGGTGCGGTCCGTCCCCGGCGGGCGGGGCCGCGCCGATGAAACGAGCGATGCGGGCGTCATTGGGCAACTGGTAGGCGCCCGCGGGCAGGCCCGAGCCGGTGTCGTCGCCCGCGCCCTCGGGCAGTTCGGTGACGGTGGCCGGGATGTCGGCGACGGCCCAGTGCCAGAACCCCGAACCGGTCGGGGCGTCCGGATCGTAGACGGTGACGGCGTAGCTCTTGGTGCCCTCCGGCGCGTCCCGCCAACTCAGTTGCGGCGAAACGTCTTTGCCGCCGGGGACGCCGGAGGACCACTGCGCGGGCGGCCACGCGGCGCCGTCGGCGACGGTGGTGCTGGTGACGGTGAACGAGGCCGCCTCGGGCAGACGAGCGAGCGGATTCATGCGGGGCTTCCTTTCGAGCGGTACGAATCGACCATAACACCGATAATCGATTATTTACAGCATGATCTATGATGGCGAACATGTCCTCCCCTACCGCACCGGCCGCCCGGATGCTTTCCGAACAGGTCTACGCCCAGCTGCGGGAGGCCATCCTGCGCGGCGAGCACGCGCCCGGCGCGCCACTGAAACCGCAGGATCTGGCGAGCGCGCACGGGGTGAGTCTGGCCGTCGTGCGCGAGGCGCTGGTCCGACTGGTCGGCGACGGCCTCGCCGACCGGTTGCCCAATCGGGGTTTCGCGGTGCCCGCCTACTCCGATCGCCGCTGGCAGCAGATCGCCGAGGCACGTCGCACGATCGAGCCGGCGATCCTGCGCATCTCCGTCGAACGCGGCGATCTGGACTGGGAGGCGCGCGTGCGCGCGGCCCATCACCGCCTGGCCCGCACGCCCGCCTTCGCCCCCGACGAGGGCGAGTACTACACCGCCGCCTGGTCCGAGGCCCATCGCGTCTTCCATCGCGCCCTGCTCGAGGGGTGCGGGAATCCGGCGCTGCTGGACACCTTCGACAGGCTCTGGACCGCAAGCGAATTGACGCGTCGGTGGTCCACCCAGCGCCATCCCGATCGCGACGGCGCGACCGAACACCGCCGCCTCGAGGAGCTCGCCTTGGCCCGCGACGCCGACGCGGCCGCCGCCACGCTGGCCCGGCACCTCACGCTGACCGCGACGGGCCTGACCGATTGAGTGGTCACCGCCACGCGCACCGACACGAGGAACTCGGCCTCGCCGACGGCTCACCGTTCCCATGGAAAGCTGGGCGCCAACCCGAGACGACGGCGTCACGCCGTTCATCCGATCGAGGAGCGCACAGTGCGAGCAGCTCGTTTCAGCCGGTTCGGGGGACCCGAGGTCCTCGAGATCGTCGATCTGCCCGAACCGCATCCCGGCCCCAGGGAGGTGCGAATCGCGGTGCGGGCGGCGGGAATCAATGCCAGTGACTGGAAGAAGCGCCGGGGCGAGCTGGACCAAGGGCTGCCGCAGGCCCTCGGATACGAGGCGGCGGGCGTCGTCGACGAGGTGGGTTCGGGGGTCACCGAGGTGGCCGTGGGGGATCGCGTGTTCGGGTTCACCGCGCACGAGGGTGCGCAGGCCGAGTCGGCCGTGCTGGCGCATTACGCGCCGATCCCGCCGTCGCTGGATTTCGCGCACGCCGCCGCGCTCCCGGCCGCCCTCGAAACGGCCACGCGCGCCATCGATCAGCTCGGTGTCCGCGACGGCAGCACGCTGCTCGTCAACGGCGCTTCGGGCAGCGTCGGCAGCGCGGCCGTGCAACTCGCGGTGGCACGGGGCGCCCGCGTGATCGGCACGGCCGGTCCTGCCAATCACGACTATCTGCGCTCCCTCGGGGCCGATCCCGTCGCCTACGGTCCGGGTCTGGTCGAGCGCGTTCGGGCCTTGCGGCCCAACGGCATCGACCTCGCCCTCGATGTCGCAGGCAGCGGTGTCCTGCCCGAACTCATCGCCCTCACCGGCGACCCGGGCCGCGTGGTGACGCTCGCCGATTTCGCCGGGGCCCGCGCGCACGGCGTCACCTTCAGCCGCGGCGATGCCGGACGCGCCCTGCACGCCCTCGACGACATCGGCGAACTGCTCGAGACGGGCCGCTTCACCCTGCCCGACGTGCACACCTTCCCCCTCGCCGAGATCGCCGAGGCCCATCGGGTCGGCGAAAACAGCCGTGTGCGCGGCAAACTCGTCCTGGTGGTCGGGTTCGACCGCTGACCCAGCGTCGCCCCCGCACTGCCCTTCGCCGAACCCGTTGTGGCGCACGAGAACCCGTTCTCCGTACCCTGAGAACGAGTTCGAGGGGGTCCGGGGTGAAGCGCCTGCTGTTTCTCGTCATCGCGATCGTCGTCGGGGTGTCGACCTACGACTACGCCACGTCCGCCGGGCATTACGGGCTCGTGGTGGTCGCCGGGGTCGTCGCCGTGCTGGTGCTGGCGAGCAAGATCGTCGATTAGCGCCTCGGATCCGACCGAACCCCGGGCGCTACTCGAGCCGGTGTTCCTCGATCGGGGTGCTCAGGTCGACGCCGTTGAGCGTCAGGTAGAGCTGGCGTTCGGTGACCGAGACCGCGAGGGTGTTGCGGCGGTCCAGGTTCGCGGCGGCGTCCACGACGTCACGGTCGAGGCTGTACAGCGGGATCTCCTCGGCGCGGTGGATTCGCTTGCCGGACAGCTGGTTCAGGACCTTCGCCGGGTCGCGATGGGTGTAGATCGCGACGCGTCCGGCGAGCTTGCTGCCGCGGTGGACGCGGTCGGCGTCGGGCGCGCCGATCTCGATCCACGCCGTGATCCGGCCGGTGAGATCGCGGACCAGCACGGCGGGTTCGTCGGTCGAGGAGACGCCGCCGTCGCTGAAGGCGATGCCCGGCTCGTATTCGAGGCAGTAGGCCAGCAGGCGCGTGACCATGAATTCGGCCGTCTCCGAGGGATGCCGGGCCAGCCGTACGTCCAACTCCTCGTAGACGCCGCGGTCGACGTCGGCGAGGTGGACGCCGACGGTGTACAGGGTCGCGCCGAGGGCCATAGTCGCGGCAGCTTAGCCGAAACCATAATGACGAACACTATTGTTCGTTATTCTGGCCGCCTCGAAAGCATTTGGAAGGCAGGTGACTTCGTTGTCGAAGATCTCTCGCTGGGCGGCCGCCGCGTTCGGTGCGCTGGCCGCCGTGACGCTGGTGACCGCGGCCCCGGCGGTCGCGGACGACGCCCCGGCGGCGTGTTCCACGACCTCGACCGGCGGCACGATTCCCCAGTCGGTCACGAAGGACAACAACCGCCCGTATCTGTTGAATGTGCCCGCGGGCCTGCCGAATCCGGCGCCGCTGCTCGTGGCGGTACACGGCGGACAGGACAATCCGGCCCACTTCGAATCCGTGACCGGCTGGACCCCGTACGTCGCGCAGAAGAAGGCCATCGTGGCCTACCCGCGAGGCAGCAAGGACGACGGCAACGGGAACTGGTCCTGGGATTTCGCGCACAACTCCGGCGACGTCACCGTCCTGCGCGACATGGTGGCGCAGATCTCCGCCCAGTACTGCGTGGATCAGCACCGGATCTATTTCAGCGGCCACTCCAACGGCGGCCAGATGACCTCCCGAATGGCCTGTGACGCAACCGATCTCGTGGCCTCGGCGGCGGTGTACGCGGGCCCGGCCCCGACCCTGTCCGACGACGACTGCCCCGCCTCACGCCCGATCTCCTTCGGCGTCATGCTGGCCGACGACGATCCGCTCGTCTGGCAGGTCGTCGCCGAACAACACCGCGACCTGTGGCGGCGCAAGGACAGCTGCGGCACGTCACACACCGAGACGGGTCCGGAGGTCCTCACCGGCACCCGCTACGACTGCGCCGCGGGTACCCAGGTGGTGTACCGGCTCTACGACAACGGCGGGCACCTCTGGCCCGGCGGCGCCCGGGGCGCCGATGTGCGCGATCGGATGTGGAGCCTGTTCACGGCCAGTCCACGCCCCTGAGTGCTGACGCGGCTGGCGGTTGTCACGGAATCGGGGCGGGCGGCATCTGATGGGAAACCGCCCGACCCCGAGGGGACTCCCATGCCGGACCCGGCCACCGACGCCTTCGTCGCCCATCGCAATCTGCTGTTCACCGTCGCCTACGAGATGCTCGGCTCGGCCGCCGACGCCGAGGACGCGTTGCAGGAGACGTGGTTGCGCTGGTCCGCGGTCGACCTGGACGGGATTCGGGACCAGCGCGCCTATCTCGTGCGCATGGTCACCCGGCAGGCGTTGATGCGGGTGCGGTCGCTGGGGCGGCGCAAGGAGTCGTATGTCGGTTCGTGGCTGCCCGAACCGTTGCTCACCGCGCCCGATGTCGCCGAGGACGTCGAACTCGCCGAGAGCGTGTCGATGGCGATGCTGCTCGTCCTGGAGACCCTCGCACCGACCGAACGCGCGGTGTTCGTGCTGCGCGAGGTCTTCGACCTGGGCTACGACGAGATCGCCGACGCGGTCGACAAGACACCGGCCGCGGTCCGCCAGATCGCGCACCGCGCCCGCGCCCACGTGGCCGCGCGCCGCCCCCGCGGCGAGATCTCCCCCGCCGAGACCCGGCACGCCCTCGCCGCCTTCCAGCGCGCGGTGGAAACCGGTGAGCTGCAAGGACTTCTGGACATCCTGGCACCCGACGTCGTCCTGATCGGCGACGGCGGCGGGATCGCGCAGGCGGTGCTCGACCCGATCGTCGGCGCGGACGCGGTCGCTCGCGTCCTGAGCCCCGGACTGCACCACATCGATGCCGCCTCGCTGCGGCCCGCGCAGGTCAACGGGTATCCGGCGCTGATCCTGTGGCGCGACGGCGAGGTCGATACGGTGCTGGCCCTGCGCGTGGAGGAGGGGTTGATCACCGGGTTCTACTCGGTCCGCAATCCGGAGAAGTTGTCGCGGCTGCGGCAGGAGACGGCGTTGCGGCGCTGATCGTCAGTTGTCGCAGCAGCCCTCTCCGCAGCAGCAACAGCAGTCCTCGCCGCAGTCGCAGCATTCGCAGCAGATCATGCCCTCGCAGAAGGGGATACAGAATCCGCCGCGCCGGGGCGGTCGGCCGTAGCCGTACCCGTAGGGCGGCGGCGGATAGCCGTAACCCGGTGGCGGATAGTCGTATCCGGGCGGGGGACGGCGGCGGCGCCAGCGGCCGCTCGGCGGGGCGAAGGTGCGCTGGACGGAGTGGCGCAGCTCGTGGATCAACAGGGCGCGCACGAGACGGTCGTCGGTGAATTCGGCCTCGGCCAGGGCGAGTTCGATACCGAGCAGGGCGTCCGCGCAGAGCCGGTGCGCCTCGTCCACGCCGGAACCGGTGGCGGCCAACGGATTCCATTTGCCCCGGGCGTGATCGTCGGCCAGGTCCTCCACCGCGTCGAGGAGATGCGCCGTGCGACCGAACAATCGGCCCGCCTCGGTGAGCGCGTCGACATTGCGCGGCCGTCCGGCGAGGATCGCCGTATGCCCGAACGCCGCGGCGGTGGCGGCCTCGGTCGGTTCGGTCACTTCCAGTAACGCGGTGCCCGGCCCGGCGGCGGCCTCGACGGCGATCTGCCGATCCACCGCACGCAACAGCACGGCCGTGTCGAAACCCAGGGCCGCGCCGCTCTCGGTGCCCTGCCGCGCCCACCGATCCGCGATACGCCGTGCGGCGGGGCGCAATCCGGTGGTCCCGGCCCACCCGTCGCCGTCGTCGGCGTGATCGCGGACCTTGGCCGCGGCCAGTACCAGCGAAACCGTCGCCGCGAGCCGTACGCAGTCGCCGGTGGCCACCTCCGCGCGCCGCATGCCGCGCAGCGGGCACGGCCCGGCGGCCCGGCGACTCGTGCCCGGCGACTGGGCCTCCACGAGCGCGGAGATCACCAGCCCGTCGTAGTTGGTCGCCACCCGGGCGGCCTGACCGTGACCGTCGCGCAGAGCCAGACACAGCCCACACAGCTGGGCCAGCCACGCGCGGCCCAACTCCTCGCCCAGTCGATGCCGACACGGGCGGATGATGCCGAACATCCCTCGACGGTAACCCCGTCGCGCGAACGCCACGCCGAGATCGGCCGCGCGGATGCGAAATTGGGTGGCAAACCGGAAATTCGCCCGTCACCCTGATGGAATGGAATGTCTGGGAATCGATTTCGGCCGCGTGATCCAGGGGGCGCCCGGCCCCGACGGCACGGCCGACACCGTCTTCCTCGGCGCGAGCCTCGCCGAGGCGGTCGAATCACCCGCCACGCCGGGGGCATTCGAGGTGCTCCCGGATCTGATCGCCCGGTTCGAGGGCCGCGCGTGGATCATCTCCAAATGCGGTGAGAACACCGAACGCAAGACCCGGGCCTGGCTGGACCATCACGCGTTCTACGACCGCACCGGCCTGCCGCGCGGCCACGTCCGATTCTGCCGCCAGCGCGCCGACAAGGCGGTCGTCTGCGCCGAACTGGGCATCACGCACATGATCGACGACCGGCTCGACGTGCACCGGGCGCTGCGCGACGTCGTCCCGCACCGCTACCTGTTCGGGCCGCAGGAGGAGATCCCGGACTGGGTGGTGCACACGCCCGACTGGGACGCCGTCGCGGCGCTGGTGCGGTGAGCTGATCATGGACCTCGAGGTGCCGTCGGCGCTCGCGCCCGGAGTCGCGCCGCCCGCCCGAATCGAGGTGGGCGAGTTGCTGCTTCGCGCTTGGCGGCCGGAGGATCTGGTGCCCCGATTCGAGGCCGTCGCCGACTCGTTCGACCACCTGCATCCGTGGATGGACTGGCTCGCCGAGCCGACCACACTGGATCGGCAACGCGAATGGGATCGCGCCCGGGGACACGGCTGGCCGAGTGACGACCGCGGCTTCCATTACGGCGTCTTCGCACCCGACGGTCTCCTGCTCGGCGCGATGAGCCTGCACGATCGGCTCGGCCCGCCCGCGATGGAGATCGGCTACTGGTGCCGGGCCGGGCACACCGGCCGCGGCGTGATCACCCGCTGCGCCGACGCCCTGACCCGGATCACGCTGTCGCTGCCCGGCATCGAGCGCGTCGAAATCCATTGCGACGCCGCCAATCTGCGCAGCGCCGCGGTCCCCCGACGGCTCGGCTACGAACTCGATCGCGTCGAACCACGGCCACGCCGCGCTCCGGCGGAGTCCGGTCGCGGCATGTGCTGGATCAAGCGGCGAACCCTTGGACCACACGGTCCAGACAGCGGTACCGTCGAGGGGTGAGACTCACCCCCAAGGGGCAGGCCACCCGGCAGCGCATCGTGGAGGGGGCCGCGCTGCATCTGCGCGGCGACGATCCGGGCAATGTGACGCTGGACGACATCCGGGCCATCACCGGGACCAGCAAGGGGCAGATCTTCCACTACTTCCCGGGCGGCAAGGAGGAACTCCTCGTCGCGGTCGCGCGGTACGAGGCCGAGCGCGTACTCGAAGATCAGCGGCCGCATCTCGACGCGCTGACCACGTGGGCGGCGTGGGAACGCTGGCGGGACGCGGTGGTCGCGCGCTATCGGGCGCAGGGCAGGAACTGCCCGCTGGGCGCGCTCCTGCAGCAGGCCGCCGCCACGCCGGGCGCGGCGGCGATCGTCACCACGCTGCTCGCGCAATGGCACGCGCGGATCCGGGACGGGATCGCCGCGATGCAGGCCGCCGGGCTCGTCCGCCCGGAACTCGCGGCCGATCGGGTCGCGACGACCTTTCTCGCGGGGATCCAGGGCGGGGTGCAGATGCTGCGCACGACCGGTGACGCGACCTATCTGGAGACGACGATGGACACCCTCATCGAGTATCTGCGCGGGGCCTGAGTTTGGACTTGCCGGTCCAAAAATCCGCTCGTACCTTCGCCGGTATGACACGATTTTCCGGTAAGACCGCCCTCGTCACGGGATCCACGAGCAATATCGGCCGCGCGATCGCGACGGCCCTGGCCCGCGAGGGGGCGCACGTCGTCGTCTCCGGGCGCGACGACGGCCGGGGCGAGGCCGTGGTCGCCGCGATCCGCGCCGAGGGCGGGCGGGCCGACTACGTGCGCGCCGAGCTGGACGGCGGTTCCGCGGCGAGCCGGGCCCTCGCGTCGGCGGCACGCGATCGGCTCGGCGGTCGCATCGACATCCTGGTCAACAACGCCGGGATCTATCCGCCCTCGGCGACGCTCACCGACGACGACGAGATCGTGGACCGGCTCTACGCCGTGAACGTGAAGGCCCCGTACTTCCTCACCCAGGCGGTGCTTCCCGACATGATCGAGGCGGGCGGCGGCGTGATCATCAATCTCGGTTCCTGGGTGACGCGGCTCGGGCTGCCCGTGGGAGCGCTGTACGCCTCGACCAAGGGGGCGCTGGAGACCCTCACCCGATCCTGGTCCGCGGAGTTCGGCCCGAAAGGCGTTCGGGTGAACGCCATTTCGCCGGGCGTCATCCTCGCCGCCGATTCGACCGTCGCGCACCCCTCGGTCGAGGCGCTGATGCACGGCACCCCCGCGGGGAGTGCGGGCGCCCCGGAGGCGATCGCCGCGGCGGCGGTCTACCTCGCCTCCGACGACGCGGCCTTCGTCCACGGGTCCGTCCTCGACGTCGACGGCGGTCGGACCGGGGTGGCGGTGATCGCCGACGCGGCGACGGTCGGCTCCTGACGTGCACGGTTCAGGAGCCGAACTCCTCGTACAGCTCGGGCAGGAAGCCCGCGAGGTGGTTCATCTCCTGGCCGCAGTGCAGCATGAGGTCGCGGGCGAGGTCGAGGCCGGGCAACAGGTCCGCGGGGTCGGCCGCGGGTCCGCGTCGCACGGCCCGCGCGGCGTGCAGCGGATCGAGCGCGTGTGTTCCATAGAGGCGGAGGTAGAAGCGGCTGCGCATTTCGCAGCCACCGGCGACCGGACGTACCTGATGGGCCAGCCACCCCAGGTCGACGGGTGCGATCGCGCTGCCGACGCGGCCGAGGATCACCGTGTGCTCGTCGGGCACCGTGAAGCCGTGGGCGACCGGGTCGCGGAAGGCGATGGCGAGCTGTTGCAGTTTCGGGCCGATGTACTCGTCAACGTAGGAGATGTTGCCGATGTACTTCGCCCGATCCGGCAGCGGCGCGCCGACCCGATCGGCGGCCACCTCGGCGTACAGGTGCGCGTGCGGATGCCACAGTTTGTAGCGCGCGGACTCGACGAGATGCCAGCCGAACCACCAATCCCACATGGGCGCGGACACGCGCGGCATCTCCGTGCGCACCGCCACCCAGACGACACCGGATTCGGTTGCGCCGTAACCGGTTTCGATGGCCGAGTAGCCGCTCGGGGCGAGGTCGGTGACGAGGTCGGAGAAGGGCGGTATCGAGGCGGCGGGCGCGGGCGCGGCACGGTAGGCGTCGGCGACGGCGGGTTGCGGGGGCGCGGTGTGCTCGGCCATGTACCGCGCGTAGGGGCGGGTCCGATCCCGCGGCGAATAGCCGGGATAGCGGAGGTCGTCGTCGGATTCGTCGGCGTGCGCGAGTCCGGTGGCGGCGACGAATGCGCTTGCGGCACTTGCCCCGAACGCCAGCGCGCGACGACGGTTCACCCTCGATTGCCTCGGCACCGGCCGAGGCTAACCCGCTCCCGCCGCCGGTGCGGTGCGGGCCGGACGAGCCTGGGACATCTCACAACGGCGCGGAGGTGAACAGGTCGATGAGCCCGTACGGCGCGCGTTCCCCCAGGCACAGATCCAGGATCTCGTGCGCGTCGGCGTAGAACGCGGCGCCGCGTTCGAACATCGCCTTCTCGTAGACACCGAGGGCCGCCTCGACGTCGCCGGGGTGCGCGGCGATGGCCTCGCCGAGTTCGGCGCCGTCGAGCATCGCCAGATTCGCGCCGTCGCCCGAGGGCGGCATGAGGTGCGCGGCGTCGCCGAGCAGGGTCACCCCCGGCACCCGATCCCACCGATGCCCGTCGGGCAGGGTGTGGATCATGCGCGCGACCGGAGCGGTGTCGGCGTCGGTGATGAGCGCGGTGAGTTCCGGTGCCCAGCCGTCGAATTCGGCCGCGACGCGGGCCGTCGCGGCGGCGGGATCGGTGAAGTCGATCGCCGCGACCCACTCGGCCGAACGGTTCAGCTCGACGTAGGTGTGCAGCACCCCGCCCGCCTCGCGATGCGCGGCGATGCCCTGTCCCGGCGTGGCCGCGTACATCGCGCCCGAGCCGACCGCGGCGGCCGACGCGGGATGGCGTTCGTCCGCGTCGTGGAGGTAGGTCTCCACGAACGTCGTGCCGATGTACTCCGGCCGGGCGTCGGACAGCAGCGGCCGGACCCTCGACCACGCGCCATCGGCCCCGATCAGGAGATCGGTGATCGCCGTCGAACCGTTCGCGAAGCTCAGCTCGTGGCGGCCGTCGCCGAGGGACCGCACCGCGGTGACCTTGTGACACCAGCGCACGGTGCCCTCGGGCAGCGCGTCGAGCAGGATCCGGCGCAGGTCGCCGCGCAGCACCTCCGGGCGGCGACCCGAGCCGTCGTCGGGAAGGTCGAGCAGCACCGTGCCGTCCGGGCCGAGGACGCGCGACGCCTCGGCGCCCCGGTGGATGATCGCGTGGAATTCGTCGGTGAGACCGGCGGCGGCGAGCGCGCGCTGCCCGTCCTCCTCGTGGATGTCGAGCTGACCGCCCTGCGTCCGGGCCGCCGCGGACGCGTCGGCCTCGTAGACGGTCGCCGCGATGCCGTGGACGTGCAGAACGCGCGCGAGGATGAGGCCGCCCAGGCCCGCACCGACGATCGAGATGGTTGTCGTCATGGTCTTCTCCCTTCGTTGGAACGTCGTTCCAACATCCAGCTTGGAACAACGTTCCAGACATGTCAAGATGGATGGCGTGGCAACCGGAAAGCAGCGGAGCGAGCGGCGCGCGGACGCGCTGTCGAAGGAGCGGATCGTCGAGACCGCGATCGAGATCCTCGACACCGAAGGCGAGAACGCCCTCACCTTCCGCGCACTCGCCGCCCGGTTGGCCACCGGAGCGGGCGCTATCTACTGGCACGTCGCGAACAAGAACGACCTGCTCACCGCGGCGACCGAGGCGGTGGTGGCCCGCGCGCTGACCGAGGGCGACGACGCGGCCGAGCCCCGGCAGGCCATCCGGGACATCGCCCTGGGCGTGTTCGACGCCATCGACGCCCATCCGTGGGTGGGCACCCAGCTCACCCGCGAGCCGTGGCAGGTCGCCATGCTCTCGATCTTCGAGGGCCTCGGCGGTCACCTCCCGGCCCTCGGCGTTCCCGAACCCGCGCAGTTCGACGCGGCCTCGGCGCTGTTGAACTATATCCTCGGCGTCGCCGGGCAGAACGCCGCGAACGCGCGTGAGCACGCGCCGATGACCGACCGCCGCGCGTTCCTCGGGGCCGTCGCCGCGCGCTGGTCCGCACTCGATCCGCAGCGGTATCCGTTCCTGAACCGGGCGGCCGGGCGGCTGCCCGAACACGACGACCGCGAGCAGTTCCTCGCGGGCATCGATCTGATTCTCGCCGGGATCGAAACCCTCGCGGAGCCAAGCTGATTCACGCCGAAGCGCGGAAGCCCCGGCGATACGCCGAGGGCGAGCAGCGCATGGCCCGGGTGAAGTGGTGCCGGAACGTCACCGGGCTCGCGAAGCCGACGGCCGCGGCGACCTCCTCGATCGACATCGTGCCGCGTTCGAGCGGCGGCAGGCTGGCCCGGACGCGTTGCGCGACGACCCACCGCATCGGGGTGGTTCCGGTCCGCCGCTGGAACTGCCTCAGGAACGTCCGGCGCGCGAGATGGGCCCGAGCGGCCATGTCCCCCACCGTGATCGGTTCGGCCAGATGATCCAGCGCCCACTCCATGGCCCGCGCGACCCAGTCGTCGTCGGATTCGGGCACGGCGGTCGGCACGAGCTGGGCCTGCTCGCCCGCGCGGTGCGGCGGAACCAGCAGGTGCCGGGCGATCGTGTTCGCGACCCGCGCGCCGCGATCCGTGCGCACCAGGTGCAGGCACAGGTCGAGCCCGGCGGCATTGCCCGCGCCGGTGAGGATGTCGCCCTCGTCCATGTACAGCACATCGGGACACACCCGGATGTCCGGATGGCGGCGGCGCAGCAGCTCGGTGTACTGCCAGTGCGTCGTCGCCGCCCGGTTGTCGAGCAATCCGGCGGCGGCCAGCGCGAAGACGCCCGAACAGATCGAGACGATCCGCGCCCCGCGGGCGTGCGCCGCGCGCAGCGCCGCCACGAGGTGGGACGGGATCGCGCCGCTGGGATCCGGTACCCCGACGACGATCACGGTATCGGCCCCGGCGAACAGCTCGTCCTCGTCGATCGAACAGATCCGCAGGTCGTACCACGGCCCCTCGACATCGGGTCGGGTCACACCGAATACCTCGACCACAGAACCGAATTCGAAGGGCGCCATCCCGTCGAAGGCGAGGACGGAGACCGTGTGCCGCCCGTCGGAGGTTCCACCACGCATGGCACAATCTTAGCGATAGGGGGCGTTACTGCCACTCCCGGTCGGTCGGGCCACGAGCCATGATCTTGGTATCGGTAGGAACATCGAGAAGAGGTATTCCATGATCGTGCGCTCACTGCGAGAGACCGTCGGCACCGAACGCGAGGTGCGGGGACCGGATTGGATCAGCCGCCGCCTGATCCTCGCCCGGGAGAAGGCGGGCTTCTCCGTGAACGACACCCTCGTGCGCGCGGGGGCCGAGCTGAAGATGTGGTACGCCAACCACATCGAGGCCGTCTACGTCCTCGAGGGCACCGGTGAGGTCGTCGACGACGAGACCGGGCAGCGGCATCCGCTCGAACCCGGCGTGCTGTATCTGCTCGACGGGCACGAGCACCACACCCTGCGGACCATACCGAGTTCCGGGCGCTCTGTGTCTTCGATCCGCCGCTCACCGGCCGCGAAACCCACGACGAGAACGGCACATTCCCGCTCGTGCCGGAAGAGGACGCATGACCGGCACCGAGGGCGAACCGCGAAGCGGATTCGTCAGTGACAACAACGCTCCCGTCCACCCGGACATCATGACGGCCCTGATCGCCGCCAACGAGGGCCACCAACCCGCCTACGGCGCGGACCGGCACACGGCCCGGTTGCGCGAGGTGATCAAGACGCGGTTCGGGGAGCGCGCCGAGGTCTATCCGGTGTTCAACGGCAGCGGCGCGAATGTCGTTGGGCTGCAAGCGATGTGCGATCGCTGGAGCGCGGTGATCTGTCCCGCGTCCGCGCACGTCAACCTGGACGAGGGCGGCGCGCCCGAGAAGGTGGCCGGGCTCAAGCTGATCGCGGTCCCGACCGCCGACGGCAAGCTCACCCCGGAACTGATCGAGCCTTACGCGCGCGGCTTCGGCGTGCAGCATCACGCGCAGCCGAAGGTCGTCTCCATCACCCAGACCACCGAACTCGGCACCCGCTACACCCCGGGCGAGATCGCGGCGATCGCCGCCTTCGCCCACGAACGCGGCATGCTGCTGCACGTCGACGGCGCTCGCCTGGCCAACGCGGCCGCGGCCCTGGACCTGCCGCCGCGCGCGTTCACCACCGACGTCGGGGTGGACGTGCTGTCGCTGGGCGGCACCAAGAACGGTCTCATGTTCGGCGAGGCCATCGTGGTGCTGAATCCCGATGCGGTCCGCGGTGTGCCCTACCTCCGCAAGTCCGCCCTGCAACTGGCATCCAAGATGCGGTATCTCTCGGCCCAATTCGTCGCGCTGCTCGAGGGCGACCTGTGGTTGCGCAACGCGCGCCACGCCAACGCCATGGCGGCCCGCCTGGCCGCGGCCGTCGCCGACCTCCCCGGCGTCGAGATCCCGCGACCGGTGCAGGCCAACGCCGTCTTCGCCGTACTGCCCCCGGCGGTCATCGAACGACTCCTTCGCCGCTACCAGTTCGCCGTCTGGGACGAACGCGTCGGCGAGGTCCGCTGGATGTGCTCGTTCGACACCACCGAGGCCGAGGTGGACGCCTTCGCCGCGACGATTCGCGACGAGATGTCCGCCCATGCCGGGGAGTAGCTTGAACATATGTTCGAAGAACCGTAGATTCGAGGCATGTCGATACCGTTACAGGGATCGCTGTTCGACGACGCCGAGGACGCCTCCCTCGGGTCGTTGCGCGGAGTGCGCCGGGACAGGTTGAGCGACGGGGCCTGGGTGGATGTGCTGCCCGGCTGGCTCGGCGGGGCCGACGCGGTGTTCCAGCGGCTGGTCACCGGGGTGCCGTGGCGCGCGGATCGGCGGCAGATGTACGACCGGATGGTGGATGTGCCGCGGCTGCTGCGGTTCTACGGCGCGGACGAACCGTTGCCCGACCCCATCCTGGACCAGGCGCGCGCCGCGTTGACCGACCACTACCGCGCCGAACTCGGCGAACCGTTCCGCACCGCGGGCCTGTGCTACTATCGCGACGGCAACGACAGCGTCGCCTGGCACGGCGACACCATCGGCCGCGGGGCGACCACCGACACCATGGTCGCGATCGTCTCGGTCGGCGCGGCCCGCAGCCTCGCGCTGCGCCCGCGCGGCGGCGGGGCCAGCCTCCGCTACCAGGTCGGCCACGGCGACCTCCTCGTCATGGGCGGCTCCTGCCAACGCACCTGGGAACACGCGGTACCCAAGTCCCGCCGCCCGGTCGGCCCGCGCATCAGCATCCAGTTCCGGCCGCTCGACGTTCGGTGAGTCGCCCACGGATCCGGCGCTCCGAGCCCCGCTCGTCGCCCGATGAACGGGCCACGAGATATTCATCCCGAGGGCCACTCGTCGTTCAATGAACCGGCCACGAGATATTCGCCTCGAGCGCCGGTCGTCATCCGATGAATTGCCTACGAGATATTCGTCTCGGGCACCGCTCGTCATCCGATGAACCACCCACGAGATATTCGCCCCGAGGGCCACTCCTCATCCGATGAACCGCCCACGAGGTGTTCGCTCCCGGCAGGCCCCCGGTTAGATTGGGCGGTATGAGCACAGTAGGGGCGGGGCTTCTGGCCGTGATGCCGTTACACACCATCAGTGAGGTGCACGGCGAGAGCGGTTTACGGCAGCGGCTGGAACTGGAGACCGAGAAACTGACCGAACCGGAGCGGGTCGGCGCGGCCCTGGACCTGGCGTCACGGCTGCATGCGGCGGACCGCTACGGCCGCGAACCGTATGTGAATCATCTACTGCGCGTGGCGATCCGGATCGTCAGCCACTACGAGGTGCACGACACCGAGCTGGCGATCGCGGGCCTGCTGCACGACGCGGTCGAGGACCACGCCGCCGACCTCGCGGGCGAGCGATCCGGCACGCCGACCGAGGCGGCGCTGGCCGAACTCGACGACCGGTTCGGTCACCGGGTCGCGGATATCGTTGCCGCCGTGACCAATCCGCCCCGCGAACCGGGGGTGGACCGGCAGGAACAGTACCGCGAGCACGTCGCCGCCAGCCTGGACCGCAACCCCTGGGCGCGGGTGGTGAAGATCTCCGACTTCACCGACAACGGCGTCGGCATCGTCTACGCCACCGGCGGCGTGCAGCACCACCTGGCCACCAAATACCGTCCGCTGACCGATGTCTACCGCGAATTGGTCACCCGCCCCGACACCCCGCTCGCCGATCACGTCAAACAGCACATCCTCGACCAGCTCGACCGCGCCGACCAACGGTTCGACGCGATCCTCGACGAGGAGTAGTCAGGGCCGCCGCGCGAAGTCGGGGGCATGCTCGGGCAGCGCACCCCGCGCGACCAGGAACGGCGGCACATCGCGCACGATCGGCACGCGCCGGAAGACGCGCAGCGGCAACGGGGTTCGCGTCCGATTGGAGACGTTCAACCGTCCCGCCACCGCCGGGCCGATCACCACCCGATGCAGGACACGCTGCATGGTCTGCGTGATCACGGTCGGCACGATCCGGCGACGCTGCACCCGCGCCAGATCCGCGACCGTGACGTGTCCGGACCGCAAGCGCGGCACCAGGATTCGCGCGGCGGCCACCGCGTCCTGCACCGCCAGATTGATGCCGACACCACCGACCGGCGACATGGCGTGCGCGGCGTCGCCGAGACACAGCAATCCGTCGGTGTACCAGCGGTCGAGACGGTCGAGTCGCACCTCGAGCAGCTTCACGTGCTGCCAGTCGGGCACCGCGTCGATCCGATCCGCCAGCCACGCCACGCTGTCGGCCATGGCCCGCATGATCTCGGTGACCGGCCCCTGCCGCAGCGCCGGATCGCTGCCCTTCGCGATGAGCGTCGCGCACTGCCAGTAGTCGCCGCGGTCGAGCATGATCGCGACCCGGTCGGCGGTCAGCACCGGAACCGCGCCCGCGGGATCGGTGTCGTGGCGCGGGATGCGGAACCACCACACGTCGAACGGCGTCGCCCAGCGGCGTGAGCCCAGCCCGGCCGCGTCCCGCAGCACCGAACCGCGGCCGTCGCAGGCGAGGGTCAGCGCGGCCCGGATCTCGCCCGCCCCACCGTCTTTCGTGCGGTAGCGGACCCCGACGATCCGGCCGCCCTCGCGCAGCGGATCGATGGCCTCGGTGTTCATCCGCAACCGGAAGCTCGGTTCCCGGTCGGCGGCGCGGGCCAGCAGATCGAGCAGATCCCATTGCGGGACCATGGCGATGTACTTGTGCGGGCCGGGCAGGCGGTCGAATGTCGCGACCGTGGTCATGCCGCCGCGCAGCGGCAACTGCACACCCCGCAGACGGCGTTGCGGCAGTTTCGCGAACTCCTCCCCCAGACCGAGTTCGTCGAGCAGATCGAGGGTGGTGGGATGCACTGTGTCGCCGCGGAAGTCGCGCAGGAAGTCACCGTGCTTCTCGAGAACGGTGACGTCCACCCCGGCGCGGGCCGCCAGCAGAGCGAAGACGATCCCGGCGGGGCCGCCCCCGGCGACCAGACAGGTCGTGCGTTCCATCGGGACATCCCTTCGGTCGCGACGCGCTGTCCCGATGGTAGTTCACGCGGCGGCCCGCTCGCTCAGACGCTTTCGCGGCGCAGGATGAAGAAGTACGGCTCCGGCATACCGCGCAGATCCATCACGCCCAGCAGGGTCTGATCGTCCACCAGCCGGAAGATGTCGATGATCGGCAGATGGTCGTAGATCATTGCGGCGCTGATCTTTCCGCGGAACTCCACATTACGCAGCCGGGCGCGCGACGGGCGGGTGCGCAGCAGTGGGCGCAGGATCGGCAGCAGGGCGCGGGCGGCGCGCACCCCGGACAGCGGAATCCGACCGGCCAGCGCGAGCGGCACCCGACGGGGATCGACGGCGAACACGGCCGCGTCCCGCCCGGCGAACAGCAACGGCTGCACCGCGTCGGGGCTGTCGAACTGCTTTCCGTACCAACCGGATTCGATGAGGACCCCGGCGAACGGGTGCCCGGTGTCGAGTTCGTCGCCGCGCCAGCGGCCGGTGGTGATCTCGTCGACCCGGACCGCGGGCAGGGAGTCGAACAGTTCCCACGCCTCCTCGGGCGTGCAGCCCTCATCCTGCAACTCGCGTAAGCGCGCGGCGGGCGTCTCGACGCTGGCCATCCGTCCTCCTCCACGTAGCGACCGAATGACAAAGATCGTCTCACGATATCTCACCGGTTCCGCGGCACCGGCCGACGTGACCCAGGCCACGCCGCTCGGCTCTGGACCTCGAGCGCGGTTCAGGAACGACCATGGTGTCGTGACCATGCACGACACCGACGACATCGCCGCCATCCGCGCTCTCATCGGGCGTGTCGAGACCGGCTTCAACACCAACGACGCCGACCTCATGAGCGGCGATTTCACCGCCGACGCCACGGCCGTCAACGCCGCCGGAACCCTGATCCGCGGCCGCGAGGCCCTGCTCGAGGCCAGCCGCGCCGGCCTGGCCGGATTCCTGAAGGACGAATACGTCCGTTACGACCTGCTCGACGTCACCTTCCTGCGCCCCGATATCGCCGTGGCGCACAAGCACGCCCGAGCCACCACCGCCGACGGCACCCTCATCGACCGGGAGCCCGCCATGATCGCGCTCTACGTCCTGGTCAAGGAGAACGGCCGGTGGCGCACCGCCGCCCGGCAGAACACCCCGATCCCCCGGCCTTCATGACGGCCGGGCCGGCGGACGCCCACGCGCCCGCCGGTGCCCCCGCTGCGCCCACGTACACCCGGCAGCGGGGGCATTTCCTTCCGGTCCCCGTGTCCCTCATGGTTACTGGGGGCTCGGGATTCGACATCCCCACGCTTACCGGACGCTCGAGAATTCGATGGCCCCCACGGTTAGCGCTCGAGAATTCGACGGTCCCCATAGTTACCCGGGCATTCGGGGATTCGACGTCCCCCACAGTTACCTGGCACTCGGGGACTCGACGTCCCCCGCGATTCCCTGGCACTCGGGGATTCGAGGCGTCCCGGTACTGGTCCGTGCGCGGCGGCCCTCGGCACGGTTCGGGCTACCCTGGGCGTTGTGCAGACCAGTCTCCTGCCTCATGTGGCCGCCGCCAACGCGTTGACCGAGCGGTGGTGCGCGGCCGCCGGTACGGACGACTTCGTCTTGTCGGGGTGTGGGGTGTGGCCCTTGCTGGGGGTGCTGGCGGGGGCGGCGAACGAACCCGCGCGCGCCGAATTGGCCGCCGCTGTGGGGCTTTCCGACGCCGAGGCGCACGAGGCGGCCCTGCGCCTGCTGTCGGAGCTGGACGGGGCCGAGACCATCGCGGGGGCGCTCGGGGTCTGGGTGCGCGAGGACGTGGAGCTGCGGGAGCGCTGGGCGCGCTCGTTGCCGGACGGGACGGTCGAGAAGCTCACCGACCAGGCGGCGCTCGACGGGTGGGCCGACCAGCACACGGGCGGACTCATCCGGCGGTTCCCGCTCGACGTCACGCCCGAGACGCTGCTCGTGCTCGCGACCGCGATCGTGGCGCGCACCGCGTGGCGCGACACCTTCGACGAGGATGTGCTCGAGCCGCAGGACGGCCCCTGGCAAGGACATCGCGGCCCGGCGCTGGCGCGCAATTCCCATCAGCTGGACGATGTTTCGCTCCTGACGGCGGCGACGCCGGTGACCCGCGTGGTGGTCCGCGGCATCGGCGACCTCGATGTGCACCTGCTGAGCGGCCACGGCGAACCCGCCGAAGTCCTCGGCGCGGGGCTCGGGGCGCTGGACGGCTCGGTGGCGGTGCGCACCGACTTGCCGGTCGGCACCGAAGGACCCGGCCTGCGCGTCCGCGACACCCGGGCGGTATTCGACACCCTGCGAATCCAGCTGCCACCGTTCGAGATCCGCTCCAGCCACAGTCTGCTCGCGCACGCCGAGCTGTTCGGGCTGCGCACGGCCGCCGACGGCAGCGCCCAGCGTTTCCCCGAGATCTCGCCGACGCCGCTGTATGTCGCCGAGGCCGCCCAGAACGCGCTCGCCCGCTTCACCCGGGAGGGTTTCGAGGCCGCCGCCGTGACCGCGGTGACACTGGCCCGGGCGGCCGCGATGCATCGACCCCGGCCCGCTCTCGAGATCTCGGTGACCTTCGATCGACCGTTCGGATTCCTGGCCGTGCACCGGCCCACGGGACTGGTGATCGTGGCCGGGTGGGTGGCCCGGCCGCCTGCCTGAGCGCCGCATGCCGCAACGGATCGACACCGAGCGGATCGCGTCGGCGGCCGAGCCGCGCCTGCGGCGACTGAGCACGCTCGATTGGATTCGCCTGGCGCTGTTGGGAATCGGGCTGCTGTGCGTGGCGACCGGCCTGCTGCCGCGCGCCGAGGCCGCCGCCAATCTGCGCCGCGTCGGGCCGCTGCTGTTGTTCCTGGGCAGCGTGATCGTGCTCGCCCACCTCGCGCGCCGGGCCCTGGTGTTCGATGTGATCGCGCATCGGCTGGCGATCATCGGGCGGGGGCGTTATCCGATCCTGTTCGTGCTGTGCGTGCTGTTCGCCGCGACCACGACCATGGTGCTGAATCTGGACACCACCGCGGTGCTGCTCACCCCGGTCATGCTCGCGCTGGCCCGGCCCGCCCGCATCCCGCCGCTGCCGTTGGCCATGACGACGCTGTGGCTGGCCAATACCGCGAGCCTGGTACTGCCGGTCTCCAACCTCACCAACCTGCTGGCCGCCGACCGCGTCGGCCTGGACGGCACCGCCTTCGCGGCGAGAATGTGGCTGCCGCAACTGGTTTCGGTGCTGCTGACCATGCTGTTCCTATGGATCTGGTACTGGCGGCGCCGACACCGGGACAACGATCGCTACCTGCCGCCCGAACCCGTCCGTCCCGGCGACGGGCGGCAACGGGCGCTGTTCGCCGTGACCGGCGTGGCGTGTCTGCTGTTCATCGCGGCCATCCCGATCGTCGGTGACAGCATCGGCATCGCGGCCGCCGCGGCCGCGCTCGTTGCCGTGGCGGCCTTCGCGATCTGGGATCGCGGCGCGCTGCGCTGGTCACTGATCCCCTGGCAGTTGCTGATCTTCGTGGTCGGGCTGTTCCTGGTGATCCCGACCCTCGGCCGGTTCGGCCTGTCCGATCTCATGGGACACCTGATCGGTACCGACGCCGGAGCGGTAGGGGCGTATCGCGCGGCGGCGGCGGGGGCGGGCCTGTCCAATGTGGCCAACAATCTGCCCGCCTACACCGCCGGGGAGGCGGTGGTGCCGCACGGCAACGGAAATCAGTTGCTGGCGTTGCTGATCGGCACCAATGTCGGCGCGATCGTCACGCCCTGGGCCTCGCTGGCCACGCTGTTGTGCCTCGAGTTCTGCCGCACGCACGGGGTGCGGGTGCCGATGGTCCGGTTCGTGCTCACCGGGGCGGGGCTGGCGATCTGCGCGACCGCGGCGGCCGTGGCCATGCTGTACGTCACCGGCTGAGTCCGCTCAGCCCGTGACGTCCCATTCGTACACGGTGAGTTCCGAGGCGCCGGTGGTGTGAATGGGATCGGTGCTCACCAATTCCCGTGCCGCCGTGAGGTTTTCGGCCCGCACGACGTAGGCGCCGCCGCTGCCGTCGGTGAATCCGCCGCTGCAATCGAGCTGATCGCGGGCCCGGACGTCGGCGAGCCACGCGCGATGCGGCTGGATCACCGACTCGTCCCACCGCGCGGTCCGCAGGGCCAGGACCAGATACTTGCGCATCACGCCTCGTCGTCGCGGACCCGGGTGGCGGCGGCCGCGGCCCGCACCTGCGGTGCCACCTGCACCACCTGACCGAGCACGCCGTTGACGAATCCCGGCGAATCGTCGGTCGACAGTTCCTTGGCCAGCTCCACCGCCTCGTCGACGGCGACCACGGGCGGTACGTCGGTGGCGTGGAACAACTCCCACACCGCCACCCGCAGCACCGCGCGATCCACCGCGGGCAGCCGCGACAGCGTCCAGTCCTGCAAGTAGGACTCGATCGTGCCGTCCACCCGATCCAGGTCGTCGGCGACGCCCTCGACCAGGGTGCGGGTGTACGGGTTCACCGGCGCCACCGACTCGTCGCGCACCGCCAGCCGCACCCGCTCGTCGAGCAGGTCGGCGGGATCGATGTCGCGGGCCTCGGCCTCGAACAACAGGTCGACCGCGCGTCGGCGCGCCTTGTGCCGGGCGCCGAGCTTCTTGTACGGGGACTTCTTGTCCCCGGGCTGATCCGCCACGCTCACCAGGTTAGGCGTTCACTCGGCCGAGGTAGCTGCCGTCGCGCGAGTCGATCTTCAGCTTGTCGCCCTGGTTGATGAACAGCGGCACCTGAACCTCGGCGCCGGTCTCCAGGGTGGCGGGCTTGGTGCCCGCGCTGGACCGGTCGCCCTGCAGGCCGGGCTCGGTGTGGGTGACCTGCAATTCGACGGTGACCGGGAGTTCGACGTAGAGCACTTCGCCCTCGTGCGTGGCGACCTGCACCGACATGTTCTCCAGCAGGAAGTTCGCGCTGTTGCCGAGCACCTTGTCGCCGATGTGGATCTGGTCGTAGGTGTCGCCGTCCATGAAGATGTAGTCCGACCCGTCGTGGTACAGGTAGGTCATGTCGCGCCGGTCGACATTCGCGATCTCCACCTTGACGCCCGCGTTGAAGGTCTTGTCGACGACCTTGCCGGAGACGACGTTCTTCAGCTTGGTCCGCACGAACGCCGGACCCTTCCCCGGCTTCACGTGCTGGAACTCGACGATCTGCTGGAGCTGATTGTCGATTTTCAGCACGATGCCGTTCTTGAAGTCGCTGGTGTCCGCCACTGTCCTCGGATCTCCTGTTCGTAGGGCAACCGGCGTCAGTCGACGACGGTCAAATCTTTGCTGGTGAGCGTGAGCAGCTCGGGGCCCCCCTCGCGAACCACGAGCGTATCCTCGATGCGGACACCGCCGCGGCCGGGGAAGTACACACCTGGCTCGACGGTCACCGCCACGCCTCGCAGCAGTGTACCCGTGCCGGTTTTGCCGACTGCCGGTGCTTCGTGGATCCGCAGGCCCACACCGTGACCCAGGCCGTGCACGAACAGCTCACCGTGCCCGGCCGCCTCGATGACCGAACGGGCCGCCGCGTCCACATCCGCGCACGCGACCCCGGGTTTCAATGCCTCCCGACCGGCCCGCTGCGACTCCAGGACCAGGTCGTACACCTCGCGCTGCCAGTCGCTGGGCGGACCGAGCACCAGGGTGCGGGTCATATCGGAGTGGTAGCCGTCGACGACCGCGCCGAAGTCCAGCTTCACGAAATCGCCCACGGTCAGCACGGCGTCGGTCGGACGATGGTGCGGCACAGCCGAATTGGGACCGGTGGCGACGATCGTCTCGAACGAGATCGCGTGCGCGCCGTGTTCGAACATCAGCCATTCCAGTTCGCGGGCCACCTGGCGTTCGGTGCGGCCGGGGCGCAGGCCGCCGCGCTCGAGCAGGGTCGCCAGCGCCGCGTCGGCGGCCGCGCAGGCCGCGCGCAGGCGTTCGACCTCGTAGGCGTCCTTGACCAGGCGCAACTGCTCCACCAGGCCGGGGGTGGGCGCGAATTCGAGCCCGGTGCCCCACTCCAGGAAGGAGCGGTGCTGGTCGACGGTGACGACGTGGCTCTCGAAGCCGACGCGGCCGGTCTGCCATTCCCCCGCCAGTTCGACCAGGCGGCGCGCGCTCGACCGCGCGATCTCGGCGCGTAGATCGGGAGCCTGCTCGCCGACCTGCGTGCGGTAGCGGCCGTCGGTGCAGAGGACGGTGCGCTCCTCGGCCCCGTCCCAGGCGTACACCAGCAGCGCGGCGTTGGATCCGGTGAAGCCGGTCAGGTATCTGACGTTCACCAGATCGGTCACCAGCAAGGCGTCGACCCTGTTCTCCACCAACAGGTCCCGCAGCGCGGCCCGGCGGGCCGCGTACGCGGGACGGTGCGCACCGTGATCAGACATGGCACCCACGCTACCGCTGCCCGCCGACAGGGCCCGCACCCCGTCGGTCGCGCCGCCGAAGCCGCCGCACCCGTCGTCACCTGGGCGAACCCCTCCGCGAGGCGGCCGATCGTAAGCAACGGTTGTTCACATCCCGAAAGTTGTCCACATTTTGGATTCGCGGCTCCCGCAAGCGATTTCGACCGTGCAGGATCGAGACATGACCGCCTTCGCACTCGTCCTCCTCGCCCTGTGGTGTACGGCCTTGAGCGTCATCGACTTCCGCGTCCGCCGATTACCCGACGCGCTGACGCTGCCCGGCGCGCTCGCCGTACTCGGCTACGCCGCGGGCGCCGATCGACTGGCCGCCGCCGTCGCCGGGGCGCTCCTGCTGGCCGTGCCGTATCTGCTCGTGCACATGGCCGCGCCCGCCGCGTTCGGTGCCGGGGATGTGAAACTGGCGCTCGGCCTCGGCGCGGCGGCCGCGTGTGGCGGAGCGAACACTTGGATGTGGGCGGCGCTCAGCGCACCGGTGCTCACCGCGCTCGGCGGCGGCGCCCTCACGGTGTTCCGCGCCTACCGATCCCACGCCCCACCAGCGAATACGACTGTCCCGCACGGCCCTTCGATGTGCGTCGGAACGCTCGCCGCGCTGCTGGCCGCGCCGTTCGTGTGATCGACCGATCCCCCGGCTGGCGGGCATACGGAGCCCCGCCGGTGCGCCGCCGGGCCGACCGGATGTCCGACCTGACCTGCTGACGTGGAAAGATGGTGAGCGTGTTGCGCTGGATTACCGCCGGAGAGTCGCATGGTCCCGCCCTCGTGGCGATCCTCGAGGGGATGGTGGCCGGGGTCGAGGTGACCTCGGCCGATATCGCCGCGCAACTCGCGCGCCGCCGCCTCGGATACGGGCGTGGCGCGCGGATGAAGTTCGAGGCCGACAAGGTCACCGTCATCGGCGGCCTGCGGCACGGCCGCACCATGGGCGGTCCCCTCGCGATCGAGATCGCCAATTCCGAATGGCCGAAGTGGACCCAGGTCATGGCCGCCGACCCCGTCGACGAGGCCGAACTGGCCGAACTCGCGCGCAACGCGCCGCTGACCCGTCCGCGTCCCGGGCACGCCGACTATTCGGGAATGCTCAAGTACGGCTTCGACGACGCGCGCCCCGTCCTCGAGCGGGCCAGTGCCCGCGAGACCGCGGCCCGCGTCGCGGCGGGCACGGTGGCCCGGGCGTTTCTGCGGCAGGCCCTCGGCGTCGAGGTCGTCTCGCATGTGGTGTCCATCGGGTCGGCGCGCGCGGCCGACGGCGTGGTGCCGACCGCCGCGGACGCCGACGCCATCGATGAGAGCCCGGTGCGGGCCTTCGACAAGGACGCCGAGGCCGCGATGATCGCCGAGATCGATGCCGCCAAGAAGGACGGCGACACCCTCGGCGGTGTGGTGGAGGTCGTGGTCGAGGGGCTGCCGGTCGGTCTGGGGTCGTTCACCAGCGGCGAGCACCGGCTCGACGCGCGCTTGGCCGCCGCGCTGATGGGGATTCAGGCGATCAAGGGCGTCGAGGTCGGCGACGGGTTCGAGACCGCGCGGCGGCGCGGCAGCCAGGCCCACGACGAGATGCGGCCCGGCCCGGACGGGGTCCTGCGCTCGACCAATCGGGCCGGTGGTCTCGAGGGCGGCATGACCAACGGCGAGCCGCTGCGCGTGCGCGCGGCCATGAAGCCGATCTCGACCGTGCCGCGCGCGTTGTCGACCGTGGATATGAGCAGCGGCGAGGAGGCCGCCGCGATCCATCAGCGTTCCGACGTGTGTGCCGTGCCCGCCGCGGGCGTCGTGGCCGAGGCGATGGTCGCGCTCGTCGTCGCGCAGGCCGCGCTGGAGAAGTTCGGCGGCGACTCGTTGTCGGAGACCGTCGACAACATCACCAGCTATGTGAAGCGGATCAATGCCCGCCCGCACGTTCCGGGCGCCGTGACGTCATGATCGTGCAGACCGACCCGCGCCGACCGTGCGTGGTGCTGGTCGGCCCACCGGGAGCGGGCAAGTCGACGATCGGCCGCAAGCTCGCCAAGGAACTCGGTGTCGAACTGTTCGACACCGACGCGGGAATCGAGGCGGAGACCGGACGCAGCATCCCGGAGATCTTCGCCGACGAGGGCGAACCGGAGTTCCGGCGCATCGAGGAGCGCGTGGTGCGCCGGGCCATCCTCGCCGAGCGCGGCGTGGTCTCCCTGGGCGGCGGCGCCGTGCTGTCGGCGAACACCCGCGAGCTGCTGCACGGCCGCACGGTCGTCTACCTGGAAATCAGTGTGGCCGAAGGACTTCGGCGCACCGGCGCGAGCACCCACCGCCCCCTGCTGGCCGGTGACGATCCGGGCGCCAAGTACCGCAGCCTCATGCGCGAACGCCGCCCCCTCTACCGCGAGGTCGCCAGCGTCCGCGTCCGCACCGACGGCCGCAGCCCCGGCCGTGTGGTCCGCAACATCCTCGCCAAACTCGACCTCGAGCCCGCCACCACCCACCCCGCGCCCCCCTCCCGAGCACCCGGCGGCGAGGCCACGAGCCGCCGCGCCCGAGCCCGCCGACGCCGCCGTTCCCGCACGGGCAACCAGCCCACCGCCGAGACGAACGCGACGGCGGCGCGGCAGAACCCCGAGTCGGCCGCCTCAACCTCGAGCAACACCGAGGGCGCGGCGGCGAGGCCCCGCTCCGCCGGTACCAGCACGGCCGCGAAACCTACCCGGCAGGCCGAAGACGCCCCTCGCACAACCGATTCCGCCGAACCAACCGCGAACGACTCCGCACGGCGACGATCTCGCCGCTCCCGCCGAGGCGGACGCCGACACACCCGCAAGACGCCGAGCGCCATCGAGTCGATTACGAGCGATACCTCCGACTCCACCCCGAACGACCCACCGACGCGTAGGTCCACCCCCACGACTTCCGCCGAGCGCTCAACGGACGCCCCCCAATCTCCGGCGAAGCGTGCGGCAGCCCCGTCGAACGCGGACCGCCGTCGCAGACGCCGCACCACCCGCCCATCGGCCGCACCGACCCACCTTGCCCCGTCCACGCGAGTCGACAATTCAAAGGCAGATTTCCCCGCCGCTGAAAAGCCGGACGACACAACACCTTCCGATTCGACTCGGTCGACAGGGGCCATCTCGAAGCCCCAGCCGACCACTCCCAACGATCCGTCCACCACAACCACACCCGACCCGAACGCATCCGCGAATTCCCGGTCCCCGCAAGCCCACCCCGAACCCGAGGCCCACCCGACCAACCGTCCGCCCCGCCGACGCGCCGCGGCCCGCCCGGCGGGTCCACCCATGACGCCCGCTGGCCCAGCCACATCCACCACGAACAACGAGACCGCCGAGCGTCCGAAGACGACTTCCGCCCCAACACCGTCCGTCACAGGCCCCGAAGCGGTCAGGGCAAGCTCCCCCAACCCGACAGCATCCGCGAGGCACGGCCAAACCGCCGGTACGCCGGAAAAACCTTCCTCCCCAACGGCATTCACCGGTAGCAACGAGACCACCGAACCGCAGACAGTGGCCTCCGGCCCAGCGGCACCCACCACGAGCCACGAGGCCGCCGAGTCTCCGAAAGAGTCCCCCGACTCAACGGCGGCCGCCAAGAGCACTCAGACCACCGAGGTGCCGAAAACATCCGCTGGCTCAACGGCATTCGCCACGGGCCACGAGGCCGCCGAGTCGCGGATAACGTCCGCCGGGTCAGCGGCATCCGTCACGATCGGCGAGGCCGCCAGCGCGCCGACCAGGTCTTCCGGGCTCACAGAGTCTGCCGCGAGCGGCGAGGCTACGGTGGGCGAGGAGGCAAAATCCGACCTGGCACAAAGTGACTCGGCCGGGATGGCTCGGAGCATGGTGCTCGGGTCGGGCGCGGGCGGCCATGTACACGACGAACACGAGAAGAATCGGAGCAGCTGCCATGAGTGAGCCGACCCGCATCGAGGTCCGCGCCGCCGATCCGTATCCGGTGATCATCGGGCGGGGGTTGCTCGGCGATCTGGTCGATCAGGTGACCGGGCAGTCCGGGGTGCGGACGGTCGCGATCTTCCATCAGCCGCCGCTCACCGAGACGGCCGAGGTGGTGCGGCAGGCGTTGGCGGACAAGGGGATCGACGCGCATCGCGTCGAGATCCCGGACGCCGAGGCGGGCAAGGACCTGCCGGTGGCGGGATTCTGCTGGGAGGTGCTCGGGCGGATCGGCCTCACCCGGCAGGACGTGGTGATCAGCCTCGGCGGCGGCGCGGCCACCGATCTGGCCGGGTTCGTGGCCGCGACCTGGATGCGCGGCGTGAAGATCGTGCACGTGCCGACCACCCTGCTCGCCATGGTCGACGCGGCCGTCGGCGGCAAGACCGGCATCAACACCGAGGCCGGTAAGAACCTCGTCGGCTGCTTCCACGAGCCCACGGCGGTCCTGGTCGACCTGGCGACCCTGGAAACCGTGCCGCGCAACGAGATCGTGGCCGGTATGGCCGAGATCATCAAGGCGGGCTTCATCGCCGACCCGGTCATCCTGGACCTCATCGAACGCGACCCGCAGGCCGCCCTCGACCCCAAGGGCGACGTCCTCCCCGAACTGGTGAGCCGGGCCATCCAGGTCAAGGCCGACGTGGTCTCCGCCGACCTCAAGGAGGCCAGCCTCCGCGAAATCCTCAACTACGGCCACACCCTCGGCCACGCCATCGAACGCCGCGAGCGCTACCGCTGGCGGCACGGCGCCGCCGTCGCCGTCGGCCTCGTCTTCGCCGCCGAACTCGGCCGCCTCGCGGGCCGCCTCGACGACGCCACCACCGACCGCCACCGCACCATCCTCGAAAGCGTCGGCCTCCCCACCACTTACGACGCCGACGCCCTCCCCCAACTCCTCGAAGCCATGCAGACCGACAAGAAAACCCGCTCAGGCGTCCTCCGCTTCGTAGTCCTCGACGGCCTCGCCAAACCCGGCCGCCTCGAAGGCCCCGACCCCACCCTTCTGGCCGCCGCCTACGCCACCATCGCCCGAGAGAACGCCCCGACCAACGGCGCCATCCTCCTCTGACACCCGCCCGCGACCTGCCCCCGGCACGTCACGCATTGCGGCCGAACGCTTTCGCCGAGTCACGGTGGCCACATCGAACGCCATCTCACTCTGTGTGCCCTCGAAGTCTCAGCAGAATCGCCGGCAACAGCGAGAGCGTCGGCCGCACCGACGCCAGCAACCCTCGCCACGCCCCAACCGGGAGGCTGAGGTAGGAGCCCTCCAGGCGCGCACTGGTGGAGCCGTAAACAAAGTTGAAGCGGCGGACGCGTTCGCCCGCGACCGAGGACATGAGCCGCTGCCCCCACGAGCCGCGAATCCGCCCCCGCAGGAACGGCGCACGTCACCTCCAGGGCAGAGCGCTGTCGACCCACGAGACAGCGACCTACCCGCAGAGCGACCGCACATCTCCCGCTAGGCGGACGTACGTCTCCCGTGAGACACGTGCGTCGCGCGCAAACACAGCGCACATCCCTCGCAGGACGGGCGCACTCGCACTCCGCATAACCACCAAGAACGGCCCACCACCAACGGCTGAGCGAAACCGCCCGACGGGCTGCCCTCGATGCTGGCCTACCAGACCCGGGTACTGCACATCCCCACCATCGACCGGTCCTGGAAGGAGCAGGCCGACCAGGCCCGCGACGAAATCGGTCGCACGAAGAGTATTCGGCGGCTCTGCTGCAACGCCAGGTCGCCGACCGCAAGTCCAAGGACACCTTGATGCGGATACGCACCGCGTACTTCCCCCAGGTCAAGACCCTCGAGGAATTCAACCTCGACCACCTGCCCTCACTACGGCGAGATGTGTTGGCGCACTTGGCAACCGGCACCTTCGTTCCCCAAAGCCGAGAACGTCATCTCCGCTGGCCCACCCGGCATCGGCAAGACCCCACCCCGCGATCGGGCTCGGCGTCAAAGCCGCCCACGCCGGCTACTCGGTACTGTTCGACACCGCCAGCAACTGGATCACCCGCCTTACCAGCGCCCACCACTCCGGACGCCCGAACGCGGAACAGAAGAAGATCCGCCGCTACAAAGCTGATCATCATCGAGGAGGTGGGCTACATCCCCTTCGACCAGGACGCGGCGAACCTGTTCTTCCAACTCGTCGCCTCCCGCTATGAACAGGGCTCGATCATGGTCACCTCGAACCTGCCCTTCGGCCGCTGGGGCAAGACGTTCTCCGACGATGTCGCCGCCGCGACCATGATCGACCGCCTGGTCACCACGCCGAGGTCCTCACCCTCACCGGCGACTCCTACCGCACCCGCCAACGCCGCGCCCTCCTCGCCTAGGAAAACCGCGCCGCCGACCAACCCTCGAAAGCTGCCCCCTCCAGGGGGTCAAGATTTACGATTCGACCGGGGGTCAGCCTTCACGAGTCGTTGACACACGTCGCCCACAAGGCAGAGCGCCTGTCGGCTCACGAAGACAGGGCACCTACCCGCCAGGGCGACCACATGTGCCCCGCAGGGCAGGCCGCGCTCCCGCAGAAGGCGCTTGCACATCGCCCGCAGACACGGGGCTGCGAATTCGCCACGGCGGGAACGGCACACATCGCCTCCACGGCAGAACGCCGTCGCCCCACAGGACAGCACACCTATCCGACAGGGGGACGTACGTTCCCCGCAGGACGGACGTACGTCTCCCGTAGTGCGCGCGCGTCACGCGCAGACGCAGCGCACCTCCCTTGCAGGGCGGCGCACTCACACTCCCTCGTAAGGCGCGTGCATGTCACCTGCGGGCCACAAGCGCCGCATCTCCCCGGCAGAGCGGATGTACGTGCCCACAGGGCGAGTGGACATCGCCCGCAGCCACAGCGCACCTCCCCCGCACAGATGGCGCCCCTCGCCTATGGTGAATCTCCGATAACCCGCGCACGGATGATTACGTTGCCCGCCCGGATAATTCACGCCACCCACACGCATAACCCACGACACCGACACGGATAACTCACGTCGTTCACACGCATCGTCCACGTCGCCTGCGGTTACAGCGCCGCACCTCTCCCCCCCGGACGAGCGCACGCCCCCACAGGGTGAGCGAGGTCGCCTGCGGCCAAAGCACACCTCCCCGCAAGAATGACGCCCCTCGCACCCGGAGGAATGCGCCCAGGGAGAGCCTGGCCTCCCCCACGGGTCGAGTGGACGTCGCCTGCGGCCACAGCGCACCTCCTCGCACGGTGGCGCCCCTCGCACCCTTGGGCCCCAGGGGATCGTCTGGGCCTCCCTCACGGATCGCCACATCACCCACACCATGACCTACGCCATCTACACGGATCGCCCACATCACTCACACGGATCTCGCCCATGTCGCCGCGCCGATGGCCCGCAGCGCCCATAGAGGTGGCGAACGTAGCCTGTGGGTGGGGCGGCGGCGGGCGCAGCGATCTCGGCGCAGAAGTAGTAGGTACCGGCGGCTCGTCCGAGCGAACGCCTAGCCTCGTCCGGGCGCCCTCAGCATGAGTGGACCATGGGTCACGCGGCTCCGTGATGCATCTGTCGAGTGTGGCCGTGTGTTTACCCTTTCGCCTCGCGGGGTTCGCGTGCTACGCGAGGCGCGTTGAGCCCCAACAGGTTTCGCGGAGTTTCTCAGTGGCTCGCTCGGAGTATGCGGACCGGCCGCAATGCCTGTGGGGGTTCGGCTTCGAATTCCGTTGAGGGGCCCAGGTAGCGGGTGATGAGATCCGTGGCGGTGTGGTCTTCGATGTTGGTGAAGCCGAGGTTGTGCAGTTGGGTGGCGAGGTCGGTGGGGGTGAAGTAGCTGAACCAGGGTTCGCCGACGGCGGCGGCTCGTTTTGCTCGGGCTTGTAGCTGGGCGCGGTCCTCGTCGGTGTCCGCTAGGTAGTCGAAGATCACCTCGACCTGGGTGGATTGGCCGGCGATGTACTCGAGGGTGGTGCGGGCGGCGTCGGGGGTCAGGTAGAAGACGACGCCGAGCCATACGAAAACGGCTGGGGCGGTTCGGTGGAATCCGGCTTCGTCCAGTCTTGTTGCCAGGGTGTCGGTTTCGAAGTCGACCGGTACGAAGGTCAGGCCCTCCGGGAGGTCGATTCCGGATGCGGCGAGCCGTTGGTGTTTCCATGCTTGGGTCGCGGGATGGTCGACCTCGAACACGCGTAGGTTCGGGTTCGGGTTGCGGTAGGCGAAGGTGTCCAGGCCCGCGCCGAGGATCACGACCTGGCGCGTGCCGGTCGCGGCGGCTTGGGCCACGCGGTCCTCGGCGAATCGGGCGCGGGCGGCGAAGAACAGGCGGCGCGGGCGATCGCCGATGCCCAGCCGTAGCATTCCCTCGTTGCTGTCGAGCCCGGAGGGGGTTTCCGCGGGGCGACCCCATTCGGCGATCTCATCGGCGGTGACACCCAGCAGTCGCGCGGCCAGCGGATCGGTGAGAATCTTTGGCTGATCGGCGATCTGATGATAGGCGCGGGCGTATGCGGTCACGAGCGCTGTTCGGCTGGGCCCCTCGTTCTCCATAACCGAGAAACTACTCATGAGCCGGACATGTCGTGTCCGCCGGGTCGGGCCACCTGAGCTACCTGTGCCCGCTCCCGGCACTCGCGCCGAGCCTCGCCGCTGAAGACGTCGGCGCAATACCAAATGACCTATCCCGGATTCTCGACGCCATCCGTGCGGTCCCTGGTGCCAGGTTGGCGGTCAAAGGTTCGCCGACGGAAGAGGGCTGTGTCGATGGCATCGCCGCTCCGGAATGCGGTATGTTTACATTGCTAACATGAGGCCGAGAAGGAATGTAAGCGGTGTCGATTTCAGCGAAGAGTGGTTACCATCACGGCGATCTGCGCTCGTCGCTCCTGACCGTGGCGATGCGCATGCTCGAAGCCGGTGAGGCGTTCTCGCTGCGCGCGGTCGCGCGCGAGGCGGGAGTCTCGCCGACCGCGCCCTATCGGCACTTCGCCGACCGGGACGCGCTGGAGTCGGCGTTGGCCGCGCAGGGTTTGCGCGACCTGCGGGCGGATCTGACCGAGGGGCGCGAACTGCCCACGGCCCCAGGCGAACTCGGGGAGTTCGCGGTCGCCTACGTCCGGTTCGCCCTGCGTCGGCCCGCCCTGTTCCGCCTGATGTTCGGAAACCCCTGCGACAAGGAGGACGAGGATCGGGTGCGCGCCGCGGAGGAGATTCACGACCTGTTGCGGTTCGCGATGACACAGGTTTTCCCGGACGGTGATCACGAGGCGCTGGCCTCGGCGGGGTGGGGGCTGGCGCACGGGTTGGCGTGTCTGTACCTGGACGGCAAGCTGTCGGCGGGCTCCGATCGCGAGGTGGCCGAGCACGTCCGCGCGGCCTTCGCCGCGACCTTCGCCGCGCGGCCGCGATAGCGGGGAGCAACTCACCCGGGCCGGATGTTGATGGCGCTTACATACCCGCCTAGCATCACCAATGTAAGCAACGTAAACATCTGGGAGAGAGCATGCAGCCAACGGTCACGGTAGAGCTGGGCGATCATTCCGTCGAAGTCCTCGAGGGCGGCCTGTACGACCGCTTCCGCATGCGGACCGACCTGGACGTCGTCGCGGCGGATCCGCGCGTGTCCGGCGTCGACTTCTTCCGCCGACTGCCCAAGTCCCGGATCGACTCCCCCATCGGGCCCACCTGGACACCGAACTTCTACTACCGGATCGCCACGGCACGGGTGACGATGATCGCCCCGACGCGCGCGATCCGCTCGCGGCTTCCCTCGGAACTGGCACCGCTGGAAGTGGTACCGGGTGTGGGGCTGGTGTCGGTGATGTTCTTCCGATACGACGTGTGCGACATCGACTTCTACACCGAGGTGGGCGTCGGCATCGCCGTCAAGCCCGCCCGCCACGGTGGACTCGGGCCAGCCGATCTGGTCACGGCTCTGACGAACGATCACCTGCACTCGTATGTCCTGTCGCTTCCCGTGAGCAGTGATATCGCGCAGGTACGCGGCCACGACGGGTACGGATTTCCCAAGTGGCGCACCGATATCGAGGTTGATATCGACGACGAGCACGCCACGGCCCGGGTCGCGAACGAGGGCGGCGGCACGGATGTGAGCTTCTCCGCGCGCACCCCGCGCCAGGTGCGGCGCGCCTCGGGGGAACATGTGTCGAGCCTGACGTCGTACACGACGATCGACGCGGCGTGGCACTCGACGCTGAGCCAGACCAATGTCCTCGCGGCCGGATCCGCGTTCCTGCCCCGCGGCATCGATCTGCGACTGGGCGACGGCCGGGTCGCCGACGACATCCGCTCGCTGCGACCGATCAGGACGATCCGCCTCGATGTCATGACGGAGGGACAGAACGCTCTCCACCTGCCCGTCCCCACATCCGTACCGAGCGCCCGTGAAGGGCGCGGATAACCGTCCCGCTCGGAGAGGAGAGCACTCGTGACCAAGCGCATTCTGAACGTCGTCAGCAATGTGGGCCACTTCGACGACCCGTCGCACCCCACCGGACTCTGGTTGTCCGAACTCACGCATGCCTGGGATGTCTTCTCGGAGCACGGATTCGAGCAGACCCTGGTCAGCCCGGCCGGTGGGGTGTGCCCCCTGGAACCGCGCTCGCTGAAGTTCCCCACCTACGACAGCTCGGCCAAGGCGTGGCACAACGATCCGGCGCGGATGGCGCTGCTGGAGAACACCGCCGCACCCGAGGATGTCGACTCGGCCGAGTACGACGCCATCTACTTCACCGGCGGGCACGCGGTGATGTACGACTTCCCGGGAAGCGCTGGGCTGCAACGCATCACGCGGGAGATCTACGAACGCGGCGGCATCGTCTCCTCGGTCTGCCACGGCTACTGCGGCCTGCTCGACGTCACGCTCTCCGACGGCAGCCACCTCGTCGCGGGGCGCGAGGTCACCGGTTTCGCCTGGCAGGAGGAAGTCCTGGCCCGCGTCACCAAGCTCGTGCCCTACAACGCCGAGGCGGAGATGAAGAAGCGCGGCGCCCGCTATCGAAAGGCCGTGCTGCCGTTCGTTCCCTACGCCGTGGCGGACGGCAACCTCGTGACCGGTCAGAATCCGATGTCGGCCAAGAAGACGGCGGAGGAGGTCGCCGCGCGGCTGTGAGCCGCGCGCCGACGGATCCACTTCGGGCGGGGCATCCTCTCTCGATGAACTCATCGGTGTCTCCTTCTGCGCCGCAAGGGAATTGGTCGATGTCCCGCTAGTCGACGGGTCGACTGGTGAACTCGAAGGAGCCGCTGTCGATACCCCAGGAGATGATTCGATCGGGGTGGATTCGGATGATCGCGCGTTCCTGAGGCGGGAACGGGGGCTCCTCGTCGCCGAGCGCCTCGGCCGTACCGCGGATTTCGATGCCGCGAATGACGTACGGGTCCAAGGAGACCTGCTCGTCGATGACGAAGGAGACGCGGCTGCCCGCCTCGACATTGCGGAACTTCCGGCTGGCGCGCATGCGCATGCCGCCGATATCGACCGTGCCGTCGCGGTTCACGCGGTAGTTGGTGGGGTTGTTCTGCACGACGCCATCGGGGGAAACCGTTGCCAGGCGGCCGATTCCGGCCTCGGCGAGGAACCGCTGTTCGTTGGTGGTGAAGGACATGTCGATACTCCTCGGGAATTCGGTGGGGTGGGGTCAGAACAGGATCAGCGCGGCGCACAGGCCCGCGATGGCGGTGAACTGCAGGGTGATTCGGTACTTCAGGAGGCTGTCCCATTTGTCCTGCAGGGCACGGGCATTGGGGGGAATGACGCCGCTGCGGGCGGCGGCGGTCTGCTGGGTGTTGATCGGTTTGGCGATGCGGACGTAGAGGGCCAGCCAGATGAGCAGGGCGGCCACCGTGACCGCGGCCGCGGCAGTGGTGCCGGGCTGACCGGCGAACAGCGCGATCAGCAGGGTGAGCACGGCGGTGGACACGCCGACGACGCCGACGATCGGCATGCGTCTGTCGCCATAGTAGTGGCCCCATCCCACGCTCGTGGTCATGGTCGCGTCGTCGAGCTTGTGGTTCACGGATCGGGTGATCACGGTCGCGCAGACGTCGGTGCCGTAGACGATCGCGTTGGACAGGACGGCGACGGTGGCGATGAGTTGACCGGTGGCGATGAGCATTTCGGCTTCCCTTCAGAAGTTCTAACATCGCTAGAAACTGGAGCAAAGGTAACACTGGATGCGCTACATTGTCTAGCGATGGTAGATTTCTGAGCGAGACAGCACTTCCCACGACCCGACTACGCGCGAGCAGGCGAGGAGAGGATCATGTCCAGCGGACAGTCACGACCCCGACGGGTGGCAGGGCGGGGGAAGAGGCCGAATCGGCCGAAAGCCGTTGCGGCGCTAGGAGATGTCGGGCCCGATCCGGCGCGGCTTGGCCACGCGGCGAATGCCCGCGCCCGGAGCCTCGGCGCCGGCGCGCTTGCGCCGCGACGCACCGAGATCGATGACGCTCCCGTCGCGCTCGGCGTCGTCCGGAACGTCCACGGGAGTGTGCTGCCACGCCGGACGGAGGTCGACCGGCCAGGCCCCGGTCTCCTGCAACTCCGACCTCATGACGGGCCGCGTCGGGGCCGGATCGTAGACCGCGCCGCCCTCCGGCTGACGGGGCTTGCGGCGGCGGTCGGGGGTGTCCTCGATCGTGCGTCGCGGGCGATGCGGCAGCCGGATGACCTTCGACGCGCGGGTTTCCGCCTCGGCGCGACCGGTCTCGGCTGTCCTGCTGTCTTCCGGCTGCCTGTCCATCCGTTCCACCGCATCGAAGTTGGTTCCGCCGGGCCGCGGCGGGTCGCTCACGTCCGGGTCCTGTCCGAGGATCGTACCGTCCGTTTCTCTCCGTCCAGCCTAGGCCAAGGACCCGGGCCGTGTGGGTCGCCCCGGCTACTCGTCGCCGAACCGCGCGAAAGCACCGAAAACGGCCCGCCGACACGCCCATTCGTAACGAACCGGCCGCCACCCCGATTGAGCGGGTACAGGCGACGACGGGAATCGGGATGAGCGAGCTGCGGCTACCGCGGCGGCAGTGGCTGGATATGGCGCGGCTGATCGCGGGCGTGGCTGCCGCGGGGACATTGATCTCCGTGGGCGTGGCCGTGCTCCCGGACGGGGGTCGGCCCCAGCCGACACCGACGCGAGAGATCATGGATCAACCGATCACCAAGCCGCTGCCCACGCAACAGCCGTAAGGGAGCCGGATCAGGCGGCCGCGGGTGTCGCGTGGTTCGGCTTCGATTCGGCCTTGCGGCCCGCGCGGCCGACGAGGAAGCGACCGAGGGCCACACCGGCCATGGCCGGGATGAAGATCATCAGCACGATGAACGAGGCGCCCGCGGTGAGTTCGAACAGCAACCCGTTGCCGCCGAGGTCGAACTTCGGCACGTAGTCGAGCACCCACGAGACCAGGCCGCTGCCCAGACCGCCCACGACACCGGCCTTCAGCCAGCGCATGGTGAGATCGGCGCCGCCGTGATCGGGGTCGGGGTGCGCGCGGCGGTCGCCGCGGCCGTCGGCCAGACCCCACAACAGGGCCGCCGCGATCAGCACGATCAGGCACAGCGTGCGCATCCACGCGCCGTGCGTGGGCGATTGGATCATGCCGAAACCCAGCAAGATCCGCAGGACCACCGTCAGCGCCCCGAGGACTGCGGCGCGTAACACCCACGAATTCATGGGTCCACATTAACCTGCCGCGGTATCGGGAAAAACAGTAACCGGTGTCAGTCGTGCACCGCGGCGGCCATCGCGGCGCGCGGCGCGGGGCGGCCGGTGAACTGCTCGACCTGTCCGTACGCCTGGTTCAGCAGCATCTCCAGCCCGCTGATCACCGTGTTCCCGGCGCGAATCACCGCCTGGGCCAACGGTGTCGGCCACGGATCGTAGATGGCGTCGAGCACCACCGGCGCGGCGGCGACCACCTCGGCGACGGGCGCGGCACCCGCGGACGGCACCGTGCTGACCACAGCCTCCGCCTCGGCGCACACCGTCCGCAGCGCCGGATCGTCGAAGCCGAGCACGGCCACGGCCATACCGAGCCGCTCGGCCAGCTCCCGCGTGCTCGCCGCGCGGCCCGCGTCCCGGGCCACGATCGTCACCGACCGAGTGCCCAACTCCGACAGCGCCAGCAGCGCCGGTCGCGCGGTGCCCCCGGCCCCGAGCACCACGGCCCGTTCCGCCTTCGCCACGCCGCCGCCCTGCAACGCGCCCCGCACGCCGTCGACGTCGGTGCAGTCGGCACGCCAGCCGAAAGCCGTGCGCACCAACGTATTCGCCGATTCGGCGAGCACCGCGCGTTCGGTGCGTTCGGCGGCGTAGGCGAGGGCCGCGACCTTGCCGGGCATGGTCACCGACAGCCCGACCCATTCGGGACCGAGCCCGTCGACCAGGCCGGGCAATCGCTCGGCGGTGCATTCGATCCGCTCGTAGGTCCAGTTCAGGCCCAGCGCGCGATAGGCGGCCAGATGCAGCTGGGGTGAGCGGGAGTGCGCGATGGGTTTGCCGAGCACGGCGGCCCGGCGCGGTGGTTCAGTTTCCCTTGCCACTGTCGAGGATTCCGCTCTGCTGGGCGCGCACGACATTGCGCTGATGTTCGGCGAAGCTGTCGGTGAACATGGTGGTTCCCTGCTTGTCGACCGTCACGAAGTACAGCCACGGGCCGGGCGTGGGATGTTCCATCGCCTGCAGGGCCTCGAGCGACGGCGAGGAGATCGGCGTCACGGGCAGGCCGACCATCGCGTAGGTGTTCCACGGGTTCTCGCGGGCACGGTCGGCGTCGGTGGTGGCGACCTCGGTGCGGTCGAGGGTGTAGTTGACCGTGGAGTCGAACTCCAACTTCTGCTTGTTCGCCATCCGGTTCACGATCACCCGCGCGACCTTGGCCATATCGTTGGGCTGCGCCTCGCGCTCGACCAGCGACGCGGCCGTGAGCGTCTGGTAGGGCGTCATGTTGTTGGCGCCGTTGGATTGCAGCAGCCCGGTCGATTCGTAGCTGTGCGCGCTCGCGCCGATCAGCTGTTTGAGGATGTCGGTCGGCGTGCCGGTGGGGTCGAAGTCCCACGCGCCCGCGGCGATCAGGCCCTCCAACTGCCGGGAGTGGTCGGGCACCTGACGCACCGCGTCCAGCGCCCACGACGGCACGCCGAGCGCGACCAGGTCCGTGCTGGAACCGGCGGCGTCGAGTTGTTCGGGGGTGACGCACTTCTTGTCGGCCGCGGTCCCGACGCAGCTCGCGTCGGCGATCTTGCGATAGATGCCCTCGTTGCGCGCGCCGGTGGTCACGTCGGTGGAGTCGTGCAGCCGCTTGCCCTCGGGGATCACGACATTGCCGACCCGGTTCTTCTTCTCCAGCAGCGCGGCCACCGCGTCGGCGCCCTTGCTGTGCGAGGGCACCGCGTAGTAGCCGGGCTGCACGCCCGTCATGCCCGAATTGCGCACGGCCGCTTCGTAGAACGCGCCGCTGCTGGCGACCACGCCCTTGTCGGCCATGGTCTGGGCGATCTGCTCGGCGGTGTCACCGGGCTGCACGCGCACCACCACGGCCGGACCCGCCGGGCCCGCGAAATCCTCGGGGCCGTTGAGTTTGCCGATCAGTTTGTAGCCCGCGTACCCGCCCGCCGCGACGATGAGCACCGCGAACACGGCCCCGATCGCCCACAGATTGCGCCGGCGGCGCTTGCGTTCGGCGGCCTTGCGGGAGGCCGCGCGGGACCGGCGGCCGCGCGATTGCCCCCGGCCCGAGGGACGACGCGGGGTGTCACGACCGCTCGCGGATCGGGTCGCGCGCTCGGGCGGACGCCGTCGCACGGGACGGGCGGGCGGAAGGTCCTCGTCCTCGAACGCCGCCGGATCGTCGTCGTGCCAGTCCGCGTCCTCCGCGACTTCCCTTCTGCGCGAACGATTTCCGGGCTCGGCGACCGGCCGGTCGGATTGCTCCCATTCGCCCGTGTGATAGCCGGGCTCGACCCAGTCCTCCGGATGGCCCTCCGGGACCCGCGGCAGCGTGGGGTCGGTCGAGTAGGTCGCGGCCTCCTGCTCGTCGGTGTAGCGGGGGATGACCGCGGTGTCGTCCTCGTAGTCGTCCCAGTCGTCGGTCGACGCGGCATGGCGGCCGCCGCGCGCGCGGGGCGCCCGTCCGGCGTCGCCCCAGTCGTGGTCCGAGCGCCGATAGCGCTGTTCCTCGGTGCGCTGCCGATAGCGCTCCTCCGCACGGGTCCAGCGGTCGTTCATCCGACCACCTCGCCGCCAGAGTCACCGGCCGACTTCAACACCGCACTCCGTTCGTCCAACCATCCCTGCAGGATCGCGACGGCCGCCGCCTGATCGATCACCTGCCGCTGGCCACGCGCACGAACTCCACTGTCCCGCAATGCACGTGCTGCTGATACCGTAGTCAACCGTTCGTCGGAAAGTCGTATCGGCACACCAGGAATCATCCGTCGCAAACGTCTCGCGAAGCCCGTCGCGATCGTGGCCGCGGCCCCGTTCTCCCCGCGTAGCGTGCGTGGCAGGCCGACGATCACCTCCACGGCCTCGTATTCCCGCACAATTTCGGCAATCTTGATCAGGTCGGTGGGTTCGGCCCCCCGCTTGCGCACCCGCGGCACGGTTTCCACCGGTGTGGCCAGCAGGCCGTCGGGGTCGCTGGCGGCCACGCCGATGCGGACCGAGCCCACATCGATGCCGATCCGGCGACCCCGGCCGGGGTCGGTCGCGACGCTGGGCCGGTCTGGTCCGGACGGGTCCATCAGGCGGCGAGCTCGGCCACCCGCGCCCGCACCGCGGCCAGTCCGGCCTCGATCCCCGACGGATCCGAACCCGCGCCCTGCGCCATCTCCGGCTTGCCGCCGCCGCGTCCGGAGATGCTCGGCCCGAACGCGGCCACCAGATCGCCGGCCTTGAATCCGAGTTCCTGCGCGGCCTTGTTCACCGCGACCACGAACGGCACCTTGCCGTCGGCGTTGCCGAGCAGCACGACCACCGCGGGTTCGGTACCGAACCGGCCGCGGATGTCACCGGCCAGCGTGCGCAGATCGCCCGCGCCGACGCCCTCGGGCGCGGCCTCGGCGACCAGCAGTACACTCCCGACCCGCCGGGCCTGCTCGACGAACCGGCCCGCCGAGGACAGCACCGCGGCGAGTTTGGTGCGCTCGAGCTCCTTCTCGGCGACGCGCAACCGCTCGACCAGCTGCTCGACCCGCGCGGGCACCTCCTCGGAGGGCACCTTCAGCGCGGAGGCGACACCGGCGAGCAGGGCGCGTTCCTTGGCCAGGTGCCGGTAGGAGTCCAGGCCCACGAACGCCTCCACGCGCCGCACGCCCGACCCGACCGACGACTCCCCCAGCAGCGTGATCGGGCCGATCTGCGAGGAGTGCTCGACGTGGGTGCCGCCGCACAGTTCCATCGAGAACGGGCCGCCGATCTCCACCACGCGCACCTCGTCGCCGTAGTTCTCGCCGAACAGCGCGAGCGCGCCCATGGCCTTGGCCTTGGGCAGATCGGTGACGAACGTGTTGACCCGGAAGTCCTCGCCGACGGCCTGATTGGAGACGGCCTCGATCTGATCCCGCTGCGACTCCGACAGCTGACCCTGCCAGTTGAAGTCGAAGCGCAGGTAACCGGGCTTGTTCAGCGAACCGGCCTGAACGGCGTTGGGCCCCAGCACCTGTCGCAGCGCGGCGTGCACCATGTGGGTGCCGGAGTGGCCCTGGGTGGCGCCGCGCCGCCACGCCGGATCGACCTGCGCGAGCACGGTGTCGCCCTCGACAATCTGGCCCTGTTCGACCGTGGCCTTGTGCACCCACAGCTTCTTGGCGATCTTCTGCACGTCGTCGACGCGCAGTTTCAGGCCGCTTGCGGTGAGCGTGCCGCGGTCGGCGATCTGACCGCCGGATTCGGCGTAGAGCGGGCTGCGGTCCAGGATGACCTCGACGTCCTGCCCGATCGTCGCCGCGGGTACTCGCACGCCGTCGGCGATCAGCGCGAGAACCGTTGCCTCGGTGGTCAATTCGTCGAAGCCGGTGAACTCGGTCGCGCCGCGGTCGACGAGTTCCTTGTAGATGCTCAGATCGGCGTGGGCGTGCTTGCGGGCCTGCGCGTCCTCCTTGGCGCGCTGGCGCTGCTCGGCCATGAGCGAACGGAAGCCCGCCTCGTCGACCTCGAGCCCGGCCTCGGCGGCCATCTCCAGGGTGAGATCGATGGGGAAGCCGTAGGTGTCGTGCAGGGTGAACGCCTCGGAGCCGCCGATGCGCTTGCCGCCCTTGGCCTTCACCTCGTCGACGGTCTCGTCGAACAGTTTGGTGCCGGTGCTGAGCGTCTTGAGGAACGCGGTCTCCTCGCCGACGGCGACGTTCTCGATGCGGGTGAAGTCGGTGGCCAGTTCCGGATACGAGGGCGACATGAGATCGCGGACGATCCGCATGAACTCCCCCATCACCGGCTTGTCCGCGCCGAGCAGCCGGGCCGAGCGCACGATCCGGCGCAGCAACCGGCGCAGCACGTAGCCGCGGCCGTCGTTGCCGGGGTTCACGCCGTCGGAGATCAGCATGGCCGCGCTGCGGGCGTGGTCGGCGATGACGCGGAAGCGGACATCCTGGGCGGCCTCGACGCCGTAGGACTTGCCGGTCAGCTCCTCGGCCTTGGTGATGATCGGGCGCAGCAGATCGGTTTCGTAGACGTTGTCCACGCCTTGCAGCAGCATGGCGACGCGCTCGACGCCCATGCCGGTGTCGATGTTCTTCCGGGGCAGCGATCCGATCGGGGCGTGGCCCTCCTTGGGGCTCAGCTCGCCGCGGATGTCCTGCATGAACACCAGGTTCCAGATCTCGAGGTAGCGGTCCTCGTCGGCGACCGGGCCGCCGTCGCGGCCGTACTCGGGGCCGCGGTCGAAGTAGATCTCCGAGCACGGGCCACCGGGGCCGGGCACGCCCATGTCCCAGTAGTTGTCCTTGCCGTCGCGGAACTGGATGCGCTCCTTGGGGATTCCCGCGACGCGGTGCCAGATCTCGGCGGCCTCGGGATCGCTCTCGTAGGCGGTGACCCAGATGCGTTCGGGGTCGAAGCCGAAGCCCCCGTCCTCCTGGGACTTGCTGATCAGCTCCCAGGCGAAGGTGATGGCCCCCTCCTTGAAGTAGTCACCGAAGGAGAAGTTGCCCGCCATCTGGAAGAACGTGTTGTGCCGGGTGGTGACGCCGACCTCTTCGATATCGCCGGTGCGCACGCACTTCTGCACGCTGGTCGCGCGCGCGAACGGCGGCGCCTCCTGACCCAGGAAGTACGGCTTGAACTGGACCATACCCGCGTTGACGAAGAGCAGGTTGGGGTCCGGCAGGATCAGCGAGGCACTGGGGACCTCGGTGTGCCCGGCACGGACGAAGTGGTCCAGGAAGCGCCGTCGTATCTCGTGGGTCTGCACGAGTATTCAGCCTACCGGGCCAGGTCCACCGGGTTTTCACTGACCGCGCACGATGCGCCGCAGCTTGGTCACCCGCGGACCCACCTCGCGCTCGTACCCGTGGTCGGTGGGGCGGTAGTAGTCGGTGCCGACCAGATCGTCCGGCGGGTACTGCTGGGTCAGCACGCCGTCGGGGTGATCGTGCGGGTACTGGTACCCCTGCGCGTTGCCGAGCCGGGCCGCGCCCCCGTAGTGCCCGTCGCGCAGATGCGGCGGCACCGCGCCGGCCTTGCCCTTGCCGATATCGGCCAGGGCCGCGCCGATGGCGGCCGCGACCGCACCGGACTTCGGCGCGGTGGCGACGTGGATGGTGGCGTGGGTGAGCGCTAGCTGCGCCTCGGGCATGCCGACCAGCTGTACCACCTGGGCGGCGGCGACCGCGGTCTGCAGGGCCGTGGGGTCGGCCATGCCGACGTCCTCGCTGGCCTGAATCATCAAGCGGCGGGCGATGAATCGCGGATCCTCGCCCGCGCTGATCATCCGCGCCAGGTAGTGCAGCGCCGCGTCGACGTCCGAGCCGCGCAGCGATTTGATGAACGCGCTGATCACGTCGTAGTGCTGATCGCCCGCGCGGTCGTAGCGCACCGCGGCCTTGTCGACGCTGGCCTCGACCAGATCGACGTCGACCGTCCCGTCGAGCGAGGATTCGGCCGACGCCTCCAGCGCGGTCAGCGCCCGGCGCGCGTCGCCGCCCGCGATGCGCACGATGTGGTCCAGGGCCGCGTCGCTGACGGTGTACTCCCCCGCCAGCCCGCGCGGATCCTCGATCGCGCGCCGCAGCACGGCTCGAATATCGTTGTCGGACAACGACTTCAGTTGCAGCACCAGCGACCGCGACAGCAACGGCGACACCACCGAGAACGACGGGTTCTCCGTGGTCGCGCCGACCAGCAGCACCACCCGGTTCTCCACCGCGGCCAGCAGCGCGTCCTGTTGCGTCTTGGAGAACCGGTGCACCTCGTCGATGAACAGCACGGTCTGCTCCCCCGCCAGCAGCCGCCGCCGCGCGATATCGATGACCGCGCGCACCTCCTTCACCCCGGCCGACAGCGCCGACAGCGCCTCGAACCGGCGGCCGGTGGCCTGCGAGATGAGCGAAGCGAGCGTGGTCTTGCCCGTCCCGGGCGGCCCGTACAGCAGGACCGACGCCGCGCCCGATCCCTCGACCAGCCGCCGCAGCGGCGATCCCGCGCCCAGCAGATGCCGCTGGCCGACCACCTCGTCCAGGCTCGCGGGCCGCATCCGCACGGCCAGCGGCACGTGATCACCCGCGCCGCGGAACTCCACCGTGCCCCCGCCGGTCGCGGGCTCCGCCGTCGGGGCCTCGAACAACCCTTCGCTCACGAGTTCGACGGTACCGTCCCGGTCCGACAGGTCCGCGCTGGTGCGGCCTGGAAGAATGTTTCCGTATGGATCGAACGTTCGAGGATCTGGTCGCGGAGGCCGCGGCCGCGCCGATGAGTGGCTGGGACTTCTCCTGGCTCGACGGCCGGGCCACCGAACAGCGGCCGTCGTGGGGGTATCAGCGGTTGATGAGCGCGCGGCTCGCGACGGTGACCGCGGCCCTGGACCTCGAGACCGGCGGCGGCGAGGTGCTCGCCGAGGCCGAGGCGTTCCCGCCGACCATGGCCGCCACCGAGTCCTGGCCGCCGAATCTCGCGTCGGCCACCGCGCTGCTGCATCCGCGCGGCGTGGTGGTGGTCGCGCAGGCCGAGGGCGCGCCGCTGCCGTTCGCCGACGCGGCCTTCGACCTGGTGACGAGTCGCCATCCCGCGACCATCCGCTGGGACGAGATCGCGCGCGTGCTGCGGCCGGGCGGGACCTATCTGGCCCAACATGTCGGTCCCGCAAGCGTTTTCGAGCTGGTCGAATACTTCCTGGGACCGCAACCGGAGGCCCGGCGCGCGAGAGATGCCGAGGTCGAGGCCGCCGACGCGCGGGCGGCCGGACTCGATATCGTCGATCTCCGCAGCGAGCGCCTGCGCGTCGAATTCGACGATATCGGCGCGATCGTCTACTTCCTGCGGAAGGTGATCTGGCTGGTGCCGGGCTTCACCGTCGAGGCGTACCGGGATCGGTTGCGCGCACTGCACGAGCGGATCGTGCGCGAAGGACCGTTCGTCGCCCATGCCGCCCGCACTCTCGTCGAGGCGCGGAAACCCTGAGCGGCACCGGACATTCCGGGCGGCTACTCCTCCCAGTACTCCTCGAGCGTGGCCGACACGTGTTCGGCGAAATCGCCGAGCGGATCGTCGCCGAAGCAGCGGGCGTCCTCGGCGAGGGCGGCCCAGCGGTTGATCAGCGCGGCCGAGCGCGGAACCGACAGGCCGTGTTCGCGGGCGGCGGCGATGCGGGTGTAGTCGACCGGGAGGAACCAGTAGGTCGACAGCCACACCCAGATGAGCCGGGCCTCGAGGATGCGTTCGGCCAACAGGTCGTCGTCGGCGAGCGCGGGCCACACGCCCACGACCTCCGAGCGCCACGCCTCGACCATTTGCCGGGCGCGCTCGCGCGAGAGTTCGACATCGCACAGGCAGCCCGGGAACGACACCAGCGCGTAGGCGATGTCGAGGGTCGCGTCGCGGAAGCCGCCCCACTCGTAGTCGAGGAACCGCGCGCCCTCCTCGTTGAGGATCACATTGTCCGGGCACAGGTCCGAGGGACTGAACGCGCGGAAGCGGCCCGCCGAGAACAGCCGGTTGCCGCGGACGATGCGTTCGGCGATCTCGCCGGGCACCTCGATGCCCAACTCGCGCAACAACAGTCCGGGCACCTCGTTGATCGCGGCCTCGGCCTGCTGGCCGATGCCGTCGATGCGATGCGACACGTCGACCCGGCGCAGCAGCGCCACGAAGTCGGCCTCGCGTCCGACCGTCGCCGCGTGCATGCGGCCCAGCGCCTGCGCAAACGCCATCAGCGCGTTGCGCGTGGCGGTCTCGCCGCCGGTCTGCAGCACGCTGGTGAGCGACATGTTCTCACCGAGGTCGCTGAGGATCAGGAGACGATCGGGGAGGCTGTGCGCGAGCAGGTACGCGCCGGGGCGGTGGCGGCTCGACAGCGCGGTGGTGAACTGATAGGACACCGCCTCCCGGAGGAAGGCCGAGTCGATACTGGCCACTCCGGGCGCCATGCCACCGATGCGTCGATCGCGCGCGGCGCCACGAACCTGCTTGACGATCAGGGTTCGCGGGAGCGAGAAGGCGTTCTCCGCCACGCGCACGCGTAGGACCGTCGTCCTGCCACTGCCACTGAGTTCGACGGGGTCGCTCAGCTTTACCGCAGCGCCCATTCGCTTGGTGAGCAACTGTTGTGCCGCGGACACGACTTCGGCGGCGCGTTCGGCCAATAGTGCGGTCATCGGATCCCAAGTTACTCGCTTCGGGTCACTTTCAGCGAGCGGTTGCGCAACCTTTCGCGCGTCGCTCGGCGTGTCTTTGTGAAGGGCTCGCTACCGCACGTGATGTTGAACGGGTATCACGAACGAGTCCGGCCGCGGACACCGGGGACCGGCTGCTTGACACTCGTGGGCCGGTCCGGTTGTCTCATCCTCAACTGCTCTGCGCCACACCGCAACCCAGGCGATTCGAAAGGTCCCCACCATGACCGACACGCCGCACCCCGGCTCCGGCGACACGCCCGCGCGAGGCGGTGCGTCGGGACGGCACCAAATGCCGGGCGCGGCGGGGTATCCGCAGTTCGAGGGTCCAGGTCAGGCGCAGTACGGCAGGGAGCCGATCGAGCCGCCGCCCCCGGTGTCGGGCGGTGTGCCGCTACCGCCGCCGAGTGGGGCGGTGCCGCCGCCGGTTTCGGGCACGCAGCCGATTCCCACCCAGCAGCAGCCCGGATACGGTCCGTCGGACAGGGGTTATGGCCAACCGGGGTATCCGCCGGGCCCCGATCAGGGTTATGGGGAACCGAGCTACGGTCCGCCGGGCTCGTATCCGCCGCCCGGGGACGCGCCGCCCGGATACGGCACACCCGGCCCCGGCTACGTCGCGGGTCCACCGCCCCCCACCCTGAGCATCGGCAGCGCGCTGGGGTACGGCTGGAACCACTTCCGCGCCAATCCGATTCCGTGGGTGGCCATCACACTGGTCGGTTTCATCGCCTATCTGGCGGTGACGCTGGTGATCAATATCGGCGACATCGAATCGCTCGCGCCGCTGTTGTTGATCTTCCTCGTGGTGTCGGTGGTGGTGTGGCTGTTGCAGGCGGCCATGGTTCGCGGGGCGCTCTACGAAACCGACGGCACGCCACCGGATTTCCAGTCCTTCTTCGGCTTCGTCAACGCGGGCAATGTGCTGCTGACGGCGCTGGTCGTCTTCGTGGCCGCGTGGGTGGCCGCGCTGTGCCTGGTCTTTCCGGCGCTGATCGTCGGGTACCTGTGCATGTTCGCGCTGCACTTCGTGATCGATCAGGATCAGGGTCCGTTCACGGCGATCAAATCGAGTGTGAATCTGGTCATCGCCAATCTCGCGCCGACCCTGCTGCTGGCGCTGGCCGTGGTGGTGCTGACCGTCGTGGCCACGCTGCTGTGCGGAATCGGGCTGCTGATCGTGGCCCCCGTGACGATCATGGCGGTCACCTACACCTACCGATTCCTCACCGGCGGCGTACTCGTCTGAGCCTCAGAGCATTCCGGCGCACCAGCGTTTGAACCGGTGCACCGGGCCGCCCTCGCGGCCGTGCCCCGGCCGCAGTTGCAGCACGATCACCCCCGCCACCACGATGCCCACCATGTTCACGCCGAGCTGGCCGATCGACTCGAGGGCCCGATGCCATTCGCCGAGCGTGGCGGCGACCGCCGCGTAGCCCGCCGCGGGAATCGTGGTCACCGAGATGAACACCCCGACCAGCGCCGAGGATTTCGACGTGACCAGCGACAGCATGCCCGCCGCGCCCGCGAGCAGCGCGACCACGAGCGAGAACGGCCCCACCTCGTAGATGAAGTCGACATTGTGGCTCTCGTTGATGCCGTCGACGGTGATCCAGCCCGCGTGCTCGAAGATCAGCGAGGCCAGCGTCGCGATCCCCATCGCCACCGGGAAACCCACCAGCAGCGCCAGCGCCGACCGCCGGGCGAGCCGAAAGTCCCTGCGCACCAACGACACCGCGATGGCCGCCAGCGGACCGAACTCCGGCCCGACCACCATCGCGCCGACCACCGTCACCGGCGAGTCGGTCGCCACACCCACCACCGCGAGAAGGCAGGCGATGGTGATGAACGCGAGGAACACCAGATTCAGCGAGGACTCCTCGTGGGTCTGGGCGAGCAGTTCCTCCCACACCACCGCGTCGGCGGGGTCACCGGGCGCGGCCTCCTCGGCCCGATCGGCGGCCTCGGACAACGAGGTCTCGACCGGGTCGAGCAGGATGCCGCCCGTGCTCGGGATGCCGAGGTCCGACAGCGCCGCGAGCACATCGTTGGCGCACTCGCGGGCGATATCGGCCTCGATGAGATCCCCGGCCGGTTCGACCGCCGCGCCGCGGTGCAGCGTGATCAGCGTGGCGCCCGGCTCGGTGCGCAGGACGGCCAGCGCGGCGTCGGTCGCCTCCGGCGGGCAGATCACCCGAACGTGCAGCACCGGAAACCCTTGCGGCTACTTGGTTTTCGCGGTGACCGGGATGCCGTTCTCGTCGAGCACCACGTCCAGCCCGGCCTCCTTGCGCTGCTGCGGGGTGATCGGGGTGGGCGCGTCGGTCAACGGGTCGACGCCGCCGCCGGACTTCGGGAAGGCGATGACCTCACGGATCGAGTCGACCCCGGCGAGCAGCGCGACGATGCGGTCCCAGCCGAAGGCGATGCCGCCCATGGGCGGAGCGCCGTAGGAGAACGCCTCGAGCAGGAAGCCGAACTTCTCCCGCGCCTCCTCGGCCCCGATGCCCATCACCTGGAAGACCCGTTCCTGCACGTCGCGGCGATGGATACGGATCGAGCCGCCGCCGATCTCGTTGCCATTGCAGACGATGTCGTAGGCGTAGGCCAGCGCCGACCCGGGATCGGTGTCGAAGGTGTCGAGCGACTCCGGCCGCGGCGAGGTGAACGCGTGGTGCACCGCGGTCCAGGCCGAATGTCCCAGCGCCACATCGCCGCTCGCGGTCGCCTCGTCGGCGGGCTCGAACATGGGCGCGTCCACGATCCACACGAACGACCACGCGTCCTCGTCGATCAGGCCGCAGCGCCGGGCGATCTCGCCGCGCGCCGCGCCCAGCAGCGCGCGCTGCGCCTTGGCCGGACCCGCCGCGAAGAAGACGCAGTCACCGGGTTCCGCCCCGACGTGCTTGGCCAGGCCCTCGCGTTCGGCGTCGCTGAGGTTCTTGGCGACCGGACCGCCGAGCGTGCCGTCCTCCTGCACCAGCACGTAGGCCAGACCCTTCGCGCCGCGCTGCTTGGCCCACTCCTGCCAGGCGTCGAGCTGCCGCCGCGGCTGGCTCGCGCCGCCGGGCATGACGACCGCGCCGACGTAGGGCGCCTGGAACACCCGGAACGGCGTGTCGGCGAAATACTCGGTGCACTCGGTGATCTCGATGCCGAAGCGCAGGTCCGGTTTGTCGGAACCGTAGCGGCGCATGGCCTCCGCGTAGGTCATGTGCGGGATCGGCGTCGGAATGTCGTGGCCCACCAGCTTCCACAGCGCCACCAGGATGTCCTCGGCCAGCAGGATGACGTCCTCCTGCTCGACGAAGCTCATCTCGATGTCGAGCTGGGTGAACTCGGGCTGCCGGTCGGCGCGGAAGTCCTCGTCGCGGTAGCAGCGCGCGATCTGGTAGTAGCGCTCGATGCCGCCGACCATGAGCAGCTGCTTGAACAGCTGGGGCGACTGCGGCAGCGCGTAGAACTTGCCCGGCTGCAACCGCGCCGGCACCAGGAAGTCGCGCGCGCCCTCCGGGGTGGACCGGGTCATGGTCGGGGTCTCGACCTCGACGAAGGCGTGCCGGTCGAGCACCTCGCGCGCGGCGGCGTTGACCTTCGAGCGCAGCCGGATGGCGTGGCCGGGAGTCTCGCGGCGCAGGTCGAGGTACCGGTACTTCAGCCGCGCCTCCTCACCGGGTTCGTCGTCGAGCTGGAACGGCAGCGGCGCGGCCTCGTTGAGCACCTCGAGCTCGCTGACGTTCACCTCGATCGAACCGGTCGGCAGGTTCGGGTTCTCGCTGCCCTCGGGCCGGGCCTCGACCACGCCGGTGACCCGCACGCAGAACTCGTTGCGCAGCCGATGCGCCTGTTCGGCGGGATCGCCCTCGCGAAACACGGCCTGCGCCACCCCCGACGCGTCGCGCAGATCGATGAAGATCACCCCACCGTGGTCTCGCCGCCGGGCCACCCATCCGGTGAGGGTGACGGTCAGACCGGCGTGCTCGCTTCGCAGCGAACCTGCCAAGTGGGTGCGCAGCACGGGATTCCTTTCGACGACTCGGGGCACGGCCAGGGTGGCCTGGCGCGGTCCCATCCTAGTTAGACACGGTTCGCGACGGGAAACCGATATCCGCGCGGCCGTGTCAAGCTTGTCTCGGGCCGCGCGCCCCAGCCGGATCGCGGGACGTCGAGCACGCCCCCGCACGCACATGAGAGAGCGAACGATGACCTTCAACGAGGGTATGGAAATCGATCCCGACCGGGCCTCCTCGGGCGGTATGGGACCCAAGCTCGCGCTCGGTGGCGGCGGCGGTCTGATCGTGCTCGTGTTGGCGCTGCTGTTCGGCGTGAACCCGGGCAATGTGCTCGACAACGTCACCGGCGGCGGCGGTCAGCAGACCGGTGGCGTGGACACCTCGATGTGCAAGACGGGCGCCGACGCCAACAAGTACGTGCAGTGCCGCGTCGTCGCGACCGCCCAGAGCCTCGACGGGGTCTGGGGCGCACAGCTTCCCAAGCAGACCAGCAAGCAGTACAGCAAGCCCAAGCTGGTGTTGTTCACCGGTTCGGTCGGCACCGGCTGCGGCAACGCGACCAGCGCGGTGGGCCCGTTCTACTGCCCCGCCGACCGCAGCGCCTACTTCGACACCGGCTTCTTCCAGGAACTGGTCGACAAATTCGGCGCGAGCGGCGGCCCGCTGGCCCAGGAGTACGTGGTGGCGCACGAGTTCGGCCATCACATCCAGAATCTGCTCGGCGATTCCGGTCGCGCGCAACGGGATCCGAAGGGACCCGATTCCGGGTCGGTGCGGCTGGAGTTGCAGGCCGACTGCTACGCCGGGGTGTGGGCCTACTACGCCGACAAACAGCCCATGTCGGCGAGCAACAACCAGCCCTATCTGAAGACGTTGAGCGACAAGGACGTTCAGGACGCCCTGTCGGCCGCGGCCGCGGTCGGCGACGATCGCATCCAGAAGGCGTCGACCGGCCGGGTCAATCCCGAGGGCTGGACGCACGGGTCGTCGGACGAGCGGCAGAAGTGGTTCCTGTCCGGCTATCGCACCGGTCAGGTCCGCGCCTGCGACACGTTCAACGCCGCGGACCTGACCAATCCCCCGGCATTGCGCTGAGATCGGATTCGGGCCATCCGCCGGGTGGCGGGGTGACGAATACCGGAGGACGCGGGCCGAGTAGGGTTCGTGCGCTTCGCGATTCACGACGAACCGTCCGATCAGGAGGAACCATGCGGTCGCTCGGCAGGACTCTCGGACTCGCGTTCGCCCGCACGGCGGCCGGTGCGCTGCTGGTGGCGGCCACCGCCCTCGGCGGTCCGGCCATCGGAGGCGTCGCATGGGCGCACGCGCCGCGGCAGCCGGTGCCCGCGCCCGGGACGGTTCCGGTGGCCGCCGCGCCGATCTCGGTGGTGCTCACCACGATTCCCACCGGCTGGGACGCCCGGACCGATCTGCAACCGATCCTGGAGGTGCGGGGTGACGGCCGGGCGGTCCGGAGTCCGGACGCCGCGAGCGCCGACCGGGCGCCCGGCGCCGCGCCGCAGCGGACGAACGGGCGGGTGCCGGTGGAGGTCCTCACCGACGCGGCGGCCGAGGCGCACACCCTGGCCACCGCGGACATGGGGATGCCGCAGAACGGGGATTCGGGCAGTACGCTACTCGACTTCCTCGGCGACACACCGGATCAGGATGTGCATCTGGTGGTGTACTCACCGGCGACCGATACGGGTCTGAGCGACGAGCAGAAGGCGAACCGCAAGCGGTTCGCCGACCTGTGCTCCAGGTTGCTCGACTCCTTCGTCGCCGATCAGTGAGGTAGCGGGTTACCGGCCGATCGGTGAGGGCGACCTCCTGGTGGGCGTCAGCCGACGGTCCACGTCTCCTTGCCGGTGAGCAAGTCCTGCAAGGTGTTCGGGCCCACGGGTTTACGGTCGCGGGCGGCGGTGGTCTGGGTGCGGACGCCGTCGTCGTAGGTCGGGCGGGCGACGCTGCGGAAGACGCCGATCGGGACGTGCGAGAGGTCCTGGGCGGAGAGCCGGGACAGCGCGAACGCGTATTCCGGATCCTCGCTGTGCGCGTCGTGGACGACGATCTCCGATTCGGCGACGGTGTCGGCCCCGACTACCCGCAGGCCGAATCCGCTTCGCACGACCGCGAATTCGCCGTCCGCGCCGAACCGAATCGGCTCGCCGTGCCGGAGCCGGATCAGATGCGATTCGGCGTTCTCCTTGCGCAGGTCGTCGAAGGAGCCGTCGTTGAAGATCGGGCAGTCCTGGAGGATCTCGACGAAGGAGGCGCCGCGATGTTCGGCGGCGGCGCGCAGCACCTCGGTCAGCCCGGCGCGGTCGGAGTCCAGGGCGCGCGCGGCGAAGCTCGCCTCCGCGCCCAGCGCCACCGACAACGTGTTGAACGGGTGGTCCACCGAACCCATCGGCGTCGACTTGGTGACCTTGCCGGTCTCCGACGTCGGCGAGTACTGGCCCTTGGTGAGGCCGTAGATCCGGTTGTTGAACAACAGGATCGTCATGTTCACATTGCGGCGCAGCGCGTGGATCAGGTGATTGCCGCCGATGGAGAGCGCGTCGCCGTCGCCGGTGACCACCCACACCGACAGATCCGGGCGGGTCACGGCCAGCCCGGTCGCGATGGCGGGCGCGCGGCCGTGGATGGAGTGAATGCCGTAGGCGTCGAGGTAGTACGGGAACCGGCTCGAGCAGCCGATGCCCGAGACGAACATCAGGTTCTCCCGGCGCAATCCGAGCTCGGCCAGGAATCCGCGCACGGTCGCGAGGATGACGTAGTCGCCGCAGCCGGGGCACCAGCGCACCTCCTGATCGGAGGTGTAGTCCTTGGCCTTCTGCGGTCCGGCCGCGCCCGGCACCCCGGCCAGTCCGGTCAGGCCGAGATCGGTTCCGACGAGCGATGTCTCGACGATCGTCATCACTTGCCCCCTGTCGTGCGATACGTGGCCCGTGCCCGCGCGGCGAAGGCCTTGTCGTGTTCCAGCTCGGCGATCGAGCCGTCGAGGGCGGCATCGATGACGCCGACGAGTTCCTGCGCGGAGAAGGCGGTGCCCGCGATCTTGGTCCACGGCCGCACGTCGGCCAGGTAGCGGGCGCGCAGCAGCATGGCGAGCTGGCCGCCGTTCATCTCCGGGGCGACGATCGTGCGGTAGCGGCGCAGCACGTCACCGAGGTTGGGCGGCAATGGATTCAGATGCCGTAGATGCGCCTGGGCCACCGACACCCCGCGCCGACGCGCCCGGCGGCACGCCTCGCCGATCGGGCCGTAGGAGCTGCCCCAGCCGATCAGCAGCAGTTCGGCCCGGCCGTCGGGATCGTCGACCTCGAGTTCGGGCACGGCGATGCCGTCGATCTTGGCCTGCCGCAGGCGAACCATGAGTTCGTGGTTGGCGGGATCGTAGGAGATGTTGCCGCTGCCGTCGGCCTTCTCCAGGCCGCCGATGCGGTGCGCGAGCCCCTTGGTGCCGGGGACGGCCAGCGGGCGGGCCAGCGTCTCGGGATCGCGCGCGTACGGCTCGAACGAATCCCCTTCGGCCGCTTCGGGTTCGAAGGCCGGATCGATCGGCTCGAGCTCCGCGACATTCGGAATCGCCCAGGGCTCCGAACCGTTCGCGATCGCGCCGTCGGACAGCAGCAGCACCGGGGTGCGGTAGGTCAGCGCGATGCGCGCGGCCTCGACCGCCGTGGCGAAGCAGTCCGCCGGGGAGCGCGGCGCGAGCACCGCCACCGGCGACTCGCCGTTGCGGCCGTAGAGGGCTTGCAGCAGATCGGCCTGTTCGGTCTTGGTGGGCAGGCCCGTGGACGGGCCGCCGCGCTGCACGTCGATGATCAGCAGCGGCAGTTCGGTCATCACCGCGAGGCCGATGGTCTCGCTCTTGAGCGCCAGCCCCGGGCCCGAGGTGCTGGTGACGCCGAGCGCGCCGCCGATCGAAGCGCCCAGGGCCGCACCGATTCCCGCGATCTCGTCCTCGGCCTGGAAGGTGGTGACGCCGAAGTTCTTGTGCTTGCTCAGCTCGTGCAGGATGTCCGAGGCGGGGGTGATCGGATAGGTCCCGAGGAACACCGGCAGCCCGGACAGCTGCCCGGCCGCGACGATGCCGTAGGCGAGCGCGGTGTTGCCGGTGATCTGCCGGTAGGTGCCGGGGGCGAGGGTCGCGGGCGCGACCTCGTAGGTGGTGGCGAACGCCTCGGTGGTCTCGCCGTAGTTCCAGCCCGCCCGGAACGCGAGGATGTTGGCCTCGGCGATATCGGGTTTCGCGGCGAACTTCTCCCGCATGAACTGCTCGGTGCCGCCGATCGGCCGCCCGTACATCCACGACAGCAGGCCGAGGGCGAACATGTTCTTCGCCCGCTGCGCGTCCTTCTTGCCGACGCCGGTGACCTCGGTGGCGGCGAGGGTCAGCGAGGTCATCGGCACGCGGTGCACCACGAAACCGGTCAGCGTGTCGTCGGTGAGCGGGTCGCCGGTGTAGCCGACCTTGGCGAGGTTGCGCTTGGTGAACTCGTCTGTGTTGACGATGACCGTCGCGCCGCGCGCCAGATCCTCCAGATTCGCCTTCAGCGCAGCGGGATTCATGGCGACGAGCACGTCGGGCTGATCGCCCGCGGTGAGGATGTCGTAGTCGGCGATCTGGATCTGGAAGGACGAGACGCCCGGTAGCGTGCCCTGCGGCGCCCGGATCTCGGCCGGGAAGTTGGGCATCGTGGCGAGGTCGTTGCCGAAGGCCGCCGCCTCGTGGGTGAAGCGGTCGCCCGTCAGCTGCATCCCGTCGCCGGAGTCCCCGGCGAAGCGGATGACGACGCGCTCCAATTTCTCTGTACCGGCACCGTCACGGTGGGCAAGGTCAACCATGCGCCTGCATCACTTCCTCTGGGTATGAGGTACCACAAGCCAAATTACTCCCCGCATCCCCTGGGCACACCCGAGAACCGTTGGGTACGACACGATTCGATCGTTCGAATGGCACGAATCGAACCGCGTGGGGCGTCAGGCGAACAGAGCGAGCTGCGGGTCCGGCCGGGGCGCCGAGTCCGCGAGGTGCGGCGGTCCGGGATCGGCCGGAGCCTCGCGACGCAGACCGTGCCGCGCGAGCAGCGGTTCGAGCCGGTCCCGCAACCACGCAGAGTACTCCGGTGTGACGTACGCCCCACGACCGTACAGCTGTCGATAACGCCGCAGCAGCGCCGGGTGCCGCGCGGCCAGCCACTCCAGGAACCAGCCGCGGGTACTCCCCCGCAGATGCATGGGAAACGCGACCGCGCTCGTCGCGCCCGCCGCCGCGATCGCGCCGAACAACTCGTCCAGCGCGGCCGTACCGTCGGTCAGGTACGGGATCACCGGCGCCACGAGCACCGAGACGTCGAAGCCCGCGTCGGTCGCGGCCCGCACCACCTCCAGCCGGGCCCGCGGCGAGGGCGTGCCCGGTTCCAGACTCCGGTGCAACTCGTGGTCGCCGATCGCGATCGAGAACGCCAGGCTGACCGGAACCACCCGCGCGGCCGCGGTGAGCAGCGGCAGATCCCGGCGCAGCAGCGTGCCCTTGGTGAGGATGGAGAAACCGGTGCCCGCATCGGTGAGCGCGCGAATGATGCCCGGCATCAACCGATATCGGCCCTCGGCCCGCTGGTACGGGTCGGTGTTGGTGCCCAGCGCGACCGTCTCGCGCCGCCACGAGCGGCGGTGCAGTTCCTTGCGCAGCACCGCCGCGACATTCGTCTTGACCACGATCTGGCTGTCGAAGTCGCGACCCGCGTCCAGGTCCAGGTACTCGTGGGTGGTGCGGGCGAAGCAGTAGCGGCAGGCGTGGGAGCAGCCGCGCATCGGGTTGATCGTCCATTTGAACGGCAACCCGCTGCCCTCGGGAATCTTGTTCAGCGCGCTCTTGCACAGCACCTCGTGGAACGTGACGCCCTCGAACTCGGGCGTCCGGACGCTGCGCACGAAGCCGGCCCGCTCGAGCCCCGGGAGGGCGCCGTCATCGGCGTCCAGGGTCTGGCCTTGCCATCGCACCCAACCAGTCGAACATGTGTTCTAGATGCTGTCAAGCGATGCTGAGCGCCTCCGGCTCGGGCGATTCGCCCTTGTAGAACGCGATGAGGTCGCGCACGGTCCGCTCGGTCGGGCGCGGCGCGTAGCCCAGTTCGGTGCGCGCCTTGGCCCCGTCGACCTCCGGGGCCGACAGCAGCGCGCCCATCGCGGCGCGCGAGACCTTGTCGCTGCCGAACAGTTTCGCGATCGGTTCGAGCACCGGCATCGCCGCCGACATGACCGGCAGCGGAATCGCGAAGCGGGGACCGCGTTTTCCGTTGACCTCCGCCGCGAGCCGGGTCAGTTCGAGCATCGTCACCATCGCGCCAGGCAGCAGATAGTTCTCCCCCGTGCGGCCGCGCTCCCCGGCGAGGATCAGCCCGGCCGCGACATCGCGCACGTCCACCAGATCGAAGCCGCCGCCGATCATCACCGGCACCCGGCCGCGGGCGGCGTCCCACAGCGAGGCGTTGATGCGCGAGGCGCTGTTGTCGATCGGGCCGTAGACGCCGGTGGGATTGCAGATCACCGCGTCGAGCCCCCGCTCGACGACCTTGCGCAGTTCGAGTTCGCCCTGGTACTTGGACCGGTCGTAGACCGGCAGCGACGGATCGGTCGACCGCGGCCCGTTCTCGTCGATGCGACCGCCGCAGGTGTACTGATCGAACGCGTGAATCGAGCTGGCGTGCACCATCCTTCGCACGCCAACCGCGTGCGCGGCCTCGGCGACCACCCGCACGCCCTCGGTGTTCACCCGCCAGGCCAGATCGTTGCGGTGGGCCAGGGTGATCACCGCGACCAGGTGATACACCACCTCGGCCCCGTCGAGCGCCGAGCGCATCGAATCGGGGTTCAGCACATCGCCGTTGACCCAGCGGACGCGCGGGTCGGTGTCCCCGGACGGCCGGAGCCGATCGATGGCGATCACCTCGTGACCGCGCTCCACCAGCTGGTGGAGCAGATTCGTGCCCAGGAACCCGGCCGCGCCGGTGACTGCCACCTTCATGGGAACGAGAATATAGAACATGTTCTAATTTGCAACAAGTTCCAGTTCGTCCCCCTTCCCGTCCGCACGCTCGAAACTCGTCGGCGTGGTCGGCTATATTGAGGCCCAGTCGCCACCGTTCGGCGGTGGGGGCCACCGTAGTTCGAACGGACCAGGCTGATGATCACGACGATTGGGGGGCAGACGCGATGAGTGATCTTTCCGCGGAGACCGATGCGATCCGGTCGTTCGCCGCGACCCACGAGGGCGTGGCGGCCGATATCGCCGGTGCCGCCGATATGGACACGGTCAAGAACGTGGCGGCGATGACGCCGGTGTTCGGCATGATCGGGGCCGACTATCTGGCGATGTTCGCGGCCGCGCAGGTGCTGCACGCCAAGGACATCAACGATCTGTCCGCCAAGGTCGATCACCTCGGCAGGGCCGCGTTCGGCACGGCCGCCTTCTTCGACGAGACCGACGGCACGTCGGCGGCGGGTATCACCGCGACAGGGGTGTGAGAGTCGTGCGCACAGTAGACGGAACCGACAGCGGCGTCATCGGCGCGGCGCCCTACGCCCCCGCGCCGGAGGCCGCGCACGTCGTCACCGAGGCGGCGGGGCAGAGCGGGCCGATCCTGGATGTGGCGCTGCCGCAACTCCCGGCGGATATGCCGCCGGTCGAGCCGCCCGCGTTCACATTGGCGCGCAAGGAGATCGACGACGACCCCACGGTGCTCGGTGTCCCGCACGCGCCGGGGCTGGGCGGCGGTTCGCCCGATCCCGCGGCGGCGATCCACCCGGCCGCGCTCGCCGATCCCTCCTCGCCGCTGCTCGGGGCCGCGCACACCGCGCTGAACGACGCTCAGGGCGTGTTGAATTCGAGCCACACCGCGGCGCAGGGCGTACTGGATTCGGCGCAAACGGCTTTGGGCCACGCGGGCGGCGGCGGGATGGCCGCGGCCGTGCAGCAGGCCGGGACCCCGGCCGCGGCGGCAGCGGCCGCCGCGCCCACGGTGGCCCCGATGCCGTCGGATCCCATCGGCGCGTTGATGAACGGCGCCGCGCTGCCCGCCCTGCCCGGGGTCGACGCGCTGTTCAAACCGTTCCTGGACCTGCTGTCCAGCTTCGGCACCGGCGTGCTCGGGGCGCTCAATCCGGCCGCCCTGCTCAGCCAGTCGTCGCAGATCATCCAGACCGCGATGCAGGTCGGCATGGGCGCGGTGAAATCGGTCGAGCAGGTCTGGGAGGGGCAGGCCGCGCGCGGCGCCCAGACCGCCGCGGCCCAGACCCAGGCGCACGGCGAGGACGCCAGCCAGCGCGGCTTCGATATCTCCAAGCTCACCGAGGAGGCGGCCGCGGTCGTGCAGCGCGGCAATGTGCAGCTGACCGCCGTGGCCAATATGTTCGCGGCGGAGGCCACCGCGCTGGCCCCGGTCATCTTCACCCCGCCCGCCCAGGCCACGCTGATCGCCAGCGCCACCGAACATCTCGGCACGGCCGTCGGCATCGTGAACGCGACCCGCGCCGAATTGGCCGGGTACACCGGGCAGTTGTCGGGCGTGGTCCAGCAGTTGCTCGGAACCTCGGCGCCCGACGCGGCCCAGGTCGCGCAGTCGGTGGCGCAGAACGTCGGCGAGCCGATCATGGAGCAGGCCCAGCAGTTGCTGTCCGGTGACGGCATCGGCACCCAGGCCGCGGGTCTGGGCGGCACCGACCTCACGGGCTCCGGCCCGGGCGCGTCGACGCACGCGGCGTCCTTCGGCGGCAACGGCGCCCACCCCGGCTCGTTCGGCGGATCCGGCGGCGGCGCAGGCGGATTCGGCGGCGGCCTGTTCGGTGGTCACGGCGGCGGCAGCGGTTCCGGCGGCGCGTCGGCCGCCAAGCCCGGTGCGGGCGCGGCCCTGCCCGGCGGTCGCGGCGTGGCGGGCATCCCCGGCATGCCCTTCGGCCCCGGTATGCCCGGCACCCCCGGTCAGGGCGCGGCGGGCTCCGGCTTCCTCGGCGCACCCGGCGGCGTCGCGGGCCAGCGCCGCGACGACGACGAGCACGGCCGCAACGTCCAGCCCTACCAAAGCCCCACGGGCAACACCGATCTCACCGGCGGCCTCGGCGAATCCGCCCCGGAAGTCATCGGCCAAACCCACTCCGACGAGATCATCAACGATTACGAGATGGACCAGCTCTGACCCATCGCACCCTTCACCCGGAGACGGCCCAGCGCTGAATCTCGGTGCGCCACAACGCATCACGAGACGGACCAGCACCGAAACCGCGCACACCACACCGCATCACCAGGCGGGTCGAGATCGGATCATCGCACACCGACGAAAGCCGGTGCCCGCCGGACGATGAGGGTCGCGGTGAGGCCGCAGGCCGCGGCGAGGCCCACCAGGCTCGGCACCGCATCGTGGTCGAGGGTGACTCCGCCCGCCCAGGCGCCCGCCGCGATGCCGATCTGGAACGCGACGATGTAGACGGCGGAGGCGAGGTCCTGGTGGTCCCCCGCGTGTCGTAAGACCGCGGCCTGCAACACGACTCCCATGCCGCCCGCGGGGACGGCCCACAGCACGAGGGCGATTGCGGCGGCGAGTGTCGAACTCGGGCCGAGGAACAGGACGACCAGCATGCACGCGGTGAGCCCGGCCGTCACCGTCAGGGCCGTCGCGCGCGGCGCGCTGTCCACGCGCCGACCGATGGCGACCAGGCCGAGCAGGCCCGCCGCCCCGTGCGCCAGCAGCACGCCCGAAGTCGCGGATCCGGTCAGGCGCAGATAGTGGGCGATGAGCACGGTGATGTAGGAGAACGCCACGAAGTGGCCCGTCACGACGACGAGCGTGGCCGCGTTCGCCCCACGCAGCACCGGATCGGCGAGCACCCGCCCGATCCCGGCCCGGCGGCCCGCGAAACCGCCGGGCGCGGGCGGCGTCTCGACCGGCATCGGATCGATCGTCACCCGAATGAGCAACGCCGCCAACGCCGCCGCGACCGCCACCACCGAAACCGTCTGCCGCCAACCGATCGTCGCGCCCAGCCAGGAACTCAGCGGCAGCCCGAACAGGAAGGCGAGCGAATTCCCGGCGAAGATCACCGTCGTGGCGCGGCCCGCCTGCCGGGGATCGAGCAATCGCGCGGCCATCGGGGCGACGATCGACCAGAACACCCCGTGCCCGATCGCCGACACCACCCGCGCGCCGACCGCCACGGCATAGGTGGGCGCGCACGCCAGCACGAGATTCGACACGGTGATCGTCGCGACCGTCACCAAACCCGTTGCGCGGCGGTCGAATCGGGCCGTCAGCGCCACCAGCGGCACCACCGTCACCGCGACCACGATGGCGTATCCGGTGACCAGCAGGCCGATCCGCGATTCCGACACCCCGAACCCGGCGGCCAATCGCGGCAACAGGGCCACCGGCAGATTCTCCGAGGTGACCGAGACGAAGCACGCGGCGGCCAGGGCCGCGAGCGCCACGCCGGTCCGGGACGAGCGGGAATCGACCATTGTGTAACGATACACAGATAGGCTGGGCCCATGTCCAGGCCCCGGTCCGCCCGCGTCACCATGGCCGAGGTCGCCCGCCGCAGCGGCGTCTCCCCCATGACGGTGTCCTACTGCTACAACCAGCCGGACCGGGTCGCCGCCGACACCCGCCGCCGCGTCCTCGAGGTCGCCGCCGAACTGGGCTATCCCGGGCCCGATCCGACCGCGCGCTCGCTGCGCCGCGCGCACACCGGCGCGATCGGGGTGGTGCTCGGCGAACAGCTCGCGTACGCGTTCGAGGATCCGCAGGCCCGGCGCTTCCTGACCGGGGTGGCCGAGGTGTGCCGGGAGCGCGGGGTCGGGCTGAACCTGATCCCGACGACGGGTGCGCCGGACGATGTGACCCGCGTGCGTTCGGCCGCGGTGGACGGTTTCATCGTGTGGACGACCGTGGACGCCGACCCCGTCGTCGACGCGGTGACCCGGCTGGGCAAACCCGTGGCCGTGCACGGCGGCCCGGCGGTGGACGGGGCCCGGACGGTCACCATCGACAATCGCGCCTCCGCCCGGGACTTGGCCGCGCACACCTTCCCGGGCGCACGACGCCCCGCCGTGCTCAGCTTCCCGTTCGATCGCGCGCGCGAGTCGCGCCTGATCATCGGGCCGGACCCGGACGCGGTGGCCTTCCCCGTCACGCGCGACCGGCTGCTGGGCGTCTACGACCACTGCCGGGCGAGCGGCCGGGACGTCCGAAGCATGCCGGTGGCCGTCGCCGCCCGCAACGATCGCGACGAGGCCACGGCCGTCACCGAGGCGCTGCTGGACGCCCACGCGCCGGACGCGGTGATCGCCATGAGCGATCAGCTCGCCTTCGCGGTGCTGGATGCCTGCCGCCGCAAGGGTTTTCGCGTACCCGGCGATATCGCGGTCGCCGGGTGGGACGACGATCCGGAGGCCGAGCGCGCGGGCCTGACCACGGTGGCGCAGTCGCTGTCGGACCAGGGCCGCAGCTGCGCGCTCCTCGCCCTGGGCGAGCGGGCGCCCGACCACGAACACGACTGGTCGGTGACCGTGCGCGCGAGCACGGGACCGCGCGGCTGACCGAGCCCCACGACCGGATGTGTTACGGATTTCACGCGCCCGAAACACGCATCTTTTGCGCCACAACACTATTCGATAACGACTCGAAATCTTCCCCGCGCTAACGATTTTCGCGAAACACCGCCTGGCCACCGCATGTGGTCGGAGATATGTCGGATTGTGCCCTCCGGGTTCGCAACGGTTCATCCCCAGTTCGGTTGCCGCCGCACGGGTCCGGTGTCACCCTGACTACGTGGCTACGCTCGAGCGGCGGAAGCGGGCCGGATACGCCGAGATCACACCGGCTTACCGGCTCCTCGACATCGTGCACGGCACCGCGCTCGCGCGGGCGGAACGGCGGCTGCACCGCGAGTTCTCGATTCTGTTCGACACCAAGACGATTCACCATTTCCTGCACGATTCCTACGCCGAGATCGGCGGGCAGGCGTCGGTGCAGCTGTATCTGCCGCTGCTGGCCGAGCGCTACGCCCGCCAGCGCCTGCACGCGCGGGCCAAGGTGGAGGGCCGGATCGAGCACGCGATTCCAGTGGTGTTGTTCCTGTGCACGTTCAACGCCGGGCGCTCGCAGATGGCCCTGGGCTACTTCGAGCACTACGCGCGCGGCCGGGCGCTGGCCTGGTCGGGCGGTTCGGAGCCGTCCGCCGCGCTGAACAAGGCCGCGGTCGCGGCGATGGCCGAGGTGGGGATCGATATCGCCCACGAGTTCCCGAAGGCGTGGACCGCCGAGATCCTGCGCGCCGCCGATGTCATCATCACCATGGGCTGCGGCGACGTCTGCCCGGTGGTGCCGACCATCCGGCAGGAGGACTGGATCGTCGACGATCCGGCGGGGCTGACGGTCGCCGAGATCCGCCCGATCCGCGACGATATCGACCGGCGGGTGCGCGCCCTGCTGGATAGCCTGCGCATACCCGTCTGAAAGCCTTGCGGCACAGGGACTTTCGCGTCCCTACGATCGTTGCCCCGCGCCCGTGCGCGCGGCCGGGGCCGCGAGCGCCGCCTCGATGGTCTCGTAGACGGCCAGTTGGGTGTTCAACTCCGTCGCCGCCAGGATGCGCCGGGTGATGGCCTGGGTCGACACCAGGCATACGGTCACGCCCTTGCCTCGACTGCGCACGGCCTCGTCGGCCAATACGACGTAGGCGCGATACCCCAGGAAACCGAGGTTGCGGGTGTCGACGACGAGCCTGCCGGGCGAGGCGTCGGCGGCCGCGCGCAACAGCCGCTGCCAGGTCGGCAGGGTGTAGGCGTCGACCTCGCCGTGGGCCCGCAGGATCATCGCCTCGGCGCGGCTCTCCAGGCTCGCGGTCAGGCGCAATCGGGCCGTATCGGATTCGTGGTGGTGGTTCGTGCTCATCGAGCAACCCATCCGTCCGGGGATTCGCGGACTCACCCTGTCAACTGAAGACGAACCCGTCCCTTCCTTGGTATCAAGACAATAGCCCGCCCGCAAACCTCTTTCCCATAACGGACACGCCGTGGTTACTGGAGAAAAATCGGGAGTTTCGCGGCAGCGCCGGTCAGGGCGGCCCGTTCGGCGTCGGTGGGCTCGCGGCGGCCGGTCGCGATCAGCAGGGCGTCGGCATCGGACCATTCGGCGGGCAACGCCGTCCCGGCGATCCGCTCCAGCATGGTCCGGGAGCGGGCGAGGCATTCCTCCGGCGGTCGGGGCGCGTCCGGCAGCTGGGCGATCAGGTCGAGGTGATGCAGGGTCCATTCCAGGACGTAGGCGCGCAGGTAGTCGCCGGTGGTGATCACGTGGCCGCGGGTGCCGACGCACACGGCCGGATCGGCGAGCTCCGCGGCGCGCCCGGCGGCGGAACCGACGTCGTCGAGATGGAACTTCAGCAACCGCGGTTCCTCGTAGGCGGCGGCCAGCCGGACGGTCAGCGCGTCGAGCGGATGCTCACCGTTCGGCTGGGCGTCGGCGGTCTCCCAGTAGGTCACCTCGTCGCGCGTCGGCTCGGCGTCCGCGGGCGTCACGAGCGTGATCAGCACGTCCTGCGCGTCGATGATCAAGTGGCACACCAGATCTCGCACCAACCATCCGGCACATCCCGACGGTCGCCCGAAATCCTCGTCCGAGAGATAGGCGACCGTCGTCCGCAGCGCCGCCCACGAGCGTGAGAAAAGATCCACTGCCGCAAGCTAACACCGGTCGCGCGACCGCGCGGCCTACCCGAGTTCGGCGAGCTGACCGACGGCCGGGCCCATGTCCCGGATCCACTGGGCGGGCGCGCCCGACATCGGGGAGACCATGACCCGATGGATGCCCAGTTTCGCGTAATCGCCCATGGAGCGGACGAATTCGTCGCGGGTGGCGGGGGTGGGGCGGGGGTTGTTGGCCGTGATGGTGAGGCGGATGGTGTCGTAGTCGCGGCCGACGGTGTCGCAGTGGCGGCGCAGCACGTCGAGTTTGTGGGCGACGTCCTCGGGCGAGCTGGCGAACAGGTTGCACGCGTCGCCGTACTGGGCGACCAGGCGCAGGGTCTTCTTCTCGCCACCGCCGCCGATGAGCACCTTCGGGCGGTTGATCGGCTGTGGGCGGCACAGGGTTTCGGCGAGCTGGTAATACTTGCCCTCGAACGGGCCGTCGTTGTCCGGGTCCCACATCTGCGCGCAGACGCGCAGGGCCTCCTCGAGCCGTTCGAAGCGTTCGGCCAGCGGCGGGAACGGCACGCCGAGCCCGCGGTGCTCGCGCTCGAACCAGGCCGCGCCGATGCCGAGCGTGGCCCGCCCGCCGGACAGCACGTCCAGGGTGGTGACGATCTTGGCGAGCAGGCCCGGGTGCCGGTAGGTCACGCCGGTGACGAGCAGGCCGAGGTCGACGGTGCGGGTGTGGGCCGCGAGGTAGCCCAGGGTGGTGTAGCCCTCGAGCATGTTCGACTCGGCGGGCAGCCCGGTGGGCTCGATCTGGAAGAAGTGGTCCATGAACGACAACCAGCTCGCGCCCACCTCTTCGGCGGCCTCGCCCACCCGGGCGAGTTCGCCCGCGATGGCCGCGGTGCCGCCGTCGATGTCGAAGACGGGGAGATGAAGTCCGAATTCCATACCGGGAACGCTAGACGCTGGAGCGCACTCCAAGTCAAGAGCGCGGCAGCTCCGGCAGCGGCCGGGCGTACAGCCACGCGTCCCACAGCTCCCGCAGTGGCGTATCGCCGTAATGTCCGGCCAGATCGGTGAACTCCTCGGTGCCGACCAGCGAGTGCCGGTACCGTTGCGTCCAATCCCGCAGCAGCGCAAAGAATTTCGCGTCGCCGAGGGTCAGCCGCAGCGCGTGCAGGGTGAGCGCGCCGCGCTTGTACACCCGATCGTCGAACATCGTGCGCGGTCCAGGATCGGCCAGCACGAGATCGCGCGGCTGCCGCGCGAGCAGCTGCCGGGCCGAGCGGGCCAGGGCGTCGGCGCTCGGACCGCCCGACGCCTCCGACCAGATCCACTCCGCGTAGCAGGCGAATCCCTCGTGCAGCCAGATGTCGCGCCACTGCCGCACGGTCAGGCTGTTGCCGAACCACTGATGCGCCAGTTCGTGCGCGATCAGCCGTTCGGCGCCGCGCTCCCCGTCGCAGTGATTGGCCCCGAAGATCGACAGGCCCTGCGCCTCGAGCGGGATCTCGAGGTCGTCGTCGGTGACCACGACCGTGTATCCCGCGAACGGATACGGCCCGAAGCGCCGCTGGAATTCGGCCATCATCAGCGGCTGCCTGCCGAAGTCGTGTTCGAAGCGGGTCCGCAGCCGCGGCGGCAGCACCGCGCGCATGGGCACCGGTTCCGCGTCGCGGACCGGGTCGATCCGGTATTCGCGGTAGGGGCCGATCTGCACGGTCGCCAGGTACGTCGACATCGGCTCGGCCTGCTCGTACACCCAGGTGGTGCGGCTGGACTTGGTGCGCTTGTGGGTCAGAACCCCGTTGGCCACAACGTGATACGGCGAATCGGTGGTGACGGCGATGCGGTAGCTCGCCTTCGCGCCGGGATGGTCGTCGCAGGGGAACCAGGACGCCGCGCCGTTGGGTTGCCCGGCCACCAGCGCGCCGTCGGTCAGCTCCTCCCAGCCGACCTCGCCCCACGGCCCGCGGATCGGGCGCGGCGTGCCCGCGTACTGCACGGCGATCACCAGCGCGCCCCCGGCCGGAATCGGTTGCGCCGGAGCGAAGGTCAGCTTGCCGTGCCGGTGCGTATACCTCGCGACCTTGGCTCCGTTCACCGAAACCTTTGCGACGGTGAGGGATTGGGACAGATCCAGCGCGAAGCGGGGCCGCGCCTCGGTGGTGACGGCGGTAATGTCGGCGCGCCCGGCGAGCCGGTTGCTCGCCACCTTGTACTCGAGGTCGAGTTCGTAGCGCGACACCCGGTAGCCGCGGTTGCCGTTCTGCGGGAGGTAGGGATCGATCGGCGCGTCGGAGACCTTGTCGGACATCACCGCTCCGGCCAGGGCGCGATCGGGTTGCCCCACCAGCGGGTCGAGGGCGGCACGGTATCGCCGCGCATCACCAGGGAGGCGGGGCCGACCGTGGCGCCCGCGCCGATCCGCGCGGCGGGCAGCGCCACGCAGTGCGGGCCGAGGGTCGCGCCCGCCTCCAGAGTCACCGTATCCATGGCCATGATCCGATCATGGAACAAATGCGTCTGCACGACGCAGCCGCGTTCGACGGTCGCCCCGTCGCCGAGGGTCACCAGATCGGCCTCGGGCAGCCAGTACGACTCGCACCACACCCCGCGCCCGATCCGCGCGCCGAGGCCGCGCAGCCAGATGTTCATCACCGCGGTGCCGGTCGCGGCGCGCGCGAACCACGGGGCCGCAACGGTTTCCACGAACGCGTCGGACACCTCGTTGCGCCACACGAACGAGCTCCACAGCGGATGCTCCTCGCGCCCGATCCGGCCGACCATCGCCCATTTCGCGGCCACCGCACAACCTCCGGCCAACGCACCCGCCAGATGCAGCACGATCCCGGCCAGCAACGCGGCGAACCAGTAGCCGGGCCCCTGGGCCAGCGCGGCGAGCCCGAACAGCACGCCCAGCCCGATGCCGAAGGTGACGATCACGGGCAGCAGGCGGCAGGTCTCGACGACGCCGCGGGCCACCTTCAGCCGCAGCGGCGGATCGAAGGTGCGGGCGGTGTCGGACTCACCGGCCTTGCGGCGCAGGCGAACCGGCGGGCTGCCCAGCCACGACGAGCCGGCCTTGGCCTTCTCCGGCGCGGCCGACAGCACCGCGACCAGACCGTTCTTCGGTACCCGGCGGCCCGGCGCGGTCATGCCCGAGTTGCCCAGGAACGCGCGCTTGCCGACCTTCGCCTCGCCGACGCGCATCCAGCCGCCGCCGAGTTCGTAGCCCGCGATCATGGTGTCGTCGGCGAGGAAGGCGCCGTCGGCGACCGTGGTGAACTTGGGCAGCAGCAGGACCGTGGACGCCTCCACATTGCGGCCGACGCGAGCGCCCAACAGCCGCAACCACATCGGCGTGAGCAGGCTGGCGTACAGCGGGAACAGGAAGGTGCGCGCGGAGTCCATCAGCCGTTCGGTGGCCCACGCCTGCCAGCCGACGCGGCTGCGCACCGGGTGGTAGCCCTCGCGCAGCCCGATGCTCAGCAGCCGCACCGCCACCACGGTGAGCGCGGCGAACACCGCCAGGCTCAGCACGGTCGCCACCGGCAGCAGCGCGAAGGCGTGACCGAGCGCACCGGGCAGGGTCCGGTCGTCGCGAATCGCCCACGCCAGCAACGCCCCACCCGCGGCGAGCGCGACGATCGGCAAGGCGGCCAGGACCATCGAGGTGATCCCGAAGACGAGCACCCAGCGGGTCGCGCGCGGCGGCGTCGCGGCGGGCCACGGGTGGTCGGCCTTGCCGACCTTCACCGCGGGCGAGCCCGCCCACTCCTGTCCGGCCTTGACCTTGCCGAAGACGGCCGACCCGGGTGCGACCACCGACCGTTTGCCGACCACCGCGCCCGGCAGCAGCGTCGAGCGCGAGCCGACCACCGCGCCCGCGCCGATCCGGATCGGGCCGATGTGCACGCGATCGCCGTCGATCCAGTAGCCCGCGAGATCCACCTCGGGTTCCACGCTGCATCCGTCGCCGAGTTCGAGCATCCCGGTCACCGGCGGCAGGCTGTGCAGATCCACGCCCTTGCCCACCCGGGCGCCGAGCGCGCGGGCGAACGGCACCATCCACGGTGCGCCGGACAGGTTCTCGGCCCCGCTGGCCTCCGCGAGCCGCACCGCCGCCCACAACCGCAGATGCACCGAACCGCCGCGCGGATACGTGCCCGCGCCCACGCCGCGCAACAGCAGGCGCGCACCGGCGACGCAGATGGCCATCCGGCCGGGCGGCGAGATGAACAGCACGAATCCGGCCAGCGCCCACCACCACGACAGGCCCGGCATCCACGGCAGCGCTCCCGACCAGCTCGCGATATTGGTGACGATGCCCAGCCAGGTCAGCCATTGCAGGCCGGTGAGCGTGGTCAGCGGCACCAGCGCGAGCACCTGGATCCACTGCGCCCGCCGGGAGGTCGGCGCGACGTGCCGGGTCTCGACCTCGGCGGCGGGCGCGGCGGCGTCGAGCAGATCGGCCAGCGCGCCGAGGCGGGGATGGTCGTAGAGGTCGGCGACGGTGACCCACGGGAAGCGCTCGCGCAGGGCGGTCACCAGTTGCGCGGCGGCGAGCGAACCGCCGCCGAGGTCGAAGAAGTCCGCGTTCGGGCCCGAGATGTCCGCGCCCAGAATCGAATTCCACAGTCCGGCGATCCAGTACGCGGTGCCGTCGAGGCCCTCGCCGGGTTCGGGATCGTTCGACGCGCCGGGCAGCGGCCAGGGCAGCGCGTCGCGATCGACCTTGCCCGAGGTGCGGGTGGGCAGTTCGTCCAGCACGGCCAGGCGCGGCACGAGCGGGGCGGGCAGGCTCTCGGCGAGCCGGTCGCGGGCGCGGTGCGCGTCGAATCCGGGGTCGGCGACACTGAGATAGCCGACCAGGATCTTGTTGCCCGCCTTGGTGGTTCGCACCGCGGCGGCCGCGGCGGTGACGCCGGGCAGGTTTTGCAGCGCGTTGTCGAGTTCGCCGAGTTCGATGCGGCGGCCGCCGATCTTGACCTGATCGTCGGCGCGGCCGAGGAAGATCAGCCCGGCCGCCTCGTTGCGGACCAGATCGCCGCTGCGGTAGGCGCGGTCCCAGCCGAGCGAGGGCATGGGAGCGTACTTCTCGGCGTCCTTGGCCGGATCGAGGTAGCGGGCCAGGCCGACGCCGCCGATCACCAGCTCACCGGATTCGCCCTCCCCCACGGGATTTCCGGAGCCGTCCACGACCGCCAGATCCCAGCCGTCCAGCGGCAGGCCGATCCGCACCGGTTCCCCCGCGGTGAGCCGGGCGGCGCAGGCGACCACGGTGGCCTCGGTGGGGCCGTAGGTGTTCCACACCTCGCGGTCGGCGCTGCCCGCCAGCCGCTCGGCCAGTTCGGGGGGCACGGCCTCGCCGCCGAAGATCAACAGCCGCACCGCCTCCAGGGCCTCGGCGGGCCACATGGCGGCCAGCGTCGGCACGGTCGACACCACGCTGATCGCGCGGCGCTCGAGCCACGGCCCGAGATCCATGCCGCTGCGCACCAGCGCGCGGGGCGCGGGCACCAGGCACGCCCCGTTGCGCCACGCCAGCCACATCTCCTCGCAGGAGGCGTCGAAGGCCACCGACAGTCCGGCCAGCACCCGGTCGCCGGGTCCGATCGGGTTGTCGCGCAAGAACATTCGCGCCTCGGCGTCGACGAACGCCGCGGCGTTGCGGTGGGTGACCGCGACGCCCTTGGGGGTGCCGGTGGAGCCGGAGGTGAAGATGATCCAGGCGTCGTCGTCGGGCGTGGGCGGCGCGGTGGAATCCGAACGGGCGCGGGCGTTTCCGGTCGCCTCGATCCCGTCCCCGGTGACCAGCGCCGTGATTCCCGCCTCCCCGAACACCAGCCGGGCGCGCTCCTCGGGATCGTCGGCGTCCACCGGAACGTAGGCCGCGCCCGCGTGCAGCACGGCCAGAATCCCGACATACAGCTCCGCGGTCCCGGACGGGACCCGCACCCCGACCCGATCCCCGGTCCGCACGCCCGCGTCGCGCAGCCGGTCCACGGCCTCGTCGATCTCGGCGAGCAGTTCGGCGTAGGTCAGGACGTCGGAGCCGTCGTCGATCGCGGGCGCGTCGGGATGGGCGGCCGCGGTCTCGGCGAGGATGTCGACGAGGGTGCGCGGCGGGGCCGCCGCCGCCGAACGAAGCAATGGAGTGGGTGCCGACACGTCGAAACCGAGCGTCACCGTCCTGCCTTTCCGATCGCCCCCGCCTACCGCCCGGCGCCGTTACCGGTGAGCTAATTCGGGACCATTCTCGCAGGACTATCGGGCGCGCCGGTGCGCGGGGCCGCGCTCAGAACATCGTCGGCCGGGTCGCCGCGTCCACTCCCCCGTCGATGACGAACTGCGCGCCGTGGATGTAGCCCGCCTGCGGGCCGAGCAGATACGTTGTGAGACTTGCGATCTCGGCCGGTTCGGCGGTACGGGCGATGGGCGCGGTGAAGCCGCGGATGAGGTCGCCGTAGCGGGGATCGTCCAGTCCGGCGCGCAGCAGCGGCGTATCGACCGTGCCGGGGGCGACGGTGTTGAGCCGCACCCCCGCCGCGCCCCAATCGGCGGCGCGGCGGCGGACCGCGACGGTGAGGGCGTTCTTGGACCAGGCGTAGGCGAGATGGCCCGCATAGTCGCCCGCGGGTCGCAGGGCCGCGGTGAGGTCGGCGGGCGTGGGGTCGGTGGCCAGCGGATTCTCCGCCCAGGTCACCTGAACCGAGGCCACCGAGGAGACCACGACGACGGCCGGGGATTCCGCCTTGCACAGCACCGGCAGCAGGCCGTCGAGGACCGCGACCGCCGCGTGGTAGTTGATATCGATCAGGCGCAGCGGGTCGGGGGTGTGCGGCCCGACGCCCGCACAGAGCACCGCGCCGTCGAGGGTACCGCCGCAGCGCTCGGTGACCTCCTCGATCGCGGCGGCCCGGCTCGCCGGGTCGGCCAGATCGGCGCGCACGTCCGCGTCGCGCAGGTCGATGCCGATGATGTCGTGCCCGGCCGCGGACAGGGCCGCCGCGGTGGCGGCGCCGATGCCCGAGGCCGATCCGGTGATCGCGATCGTCATCGGACAATTAGAACAGGTGTCACCCCGCGACGTGCCGATACGAGTTAGCATCCCGAGGATAATTAGAATCTGTTCTAGTTTTCCCCGCCGCCGCGCGGGCACTGCGAGAGGACACCGATGCGCTTCACCTACGCGGAGGCGATGACCGACCCGGCGCACTACATCCCGCTGGCCCGGGCCGCCGAGGCGGCCGGATTCCACAGCATGTCGATCGCCGACAGCATCGCCTATCCCGCCGAGTCGGATTCCACCTATCCCTACACTCCCGACGGCAACCGGGAGTTCCTCGACGACAAGCCGTTCATCGAGGCGTTCGTGCTCTCGGCGGCGCTGGCCGCGGCGACCACCCGGCTGCGGTTCACCCCGTTCGTCATCAAGCTGCCGATCCGCCCGCCCGTGCTGGTGGCCAAGCAGGCCGCCTCACTGGCCTATCTCAGCGGCAACCGGTTCTCCCTCGGCGTCGGCATCAGCCCGTGGCCGGAGGACTTCCAGATCATGGGCGTGCCGTTCGACAAGCGCGGCAAGCGCATGGACGAATGCATCGAGATCGTGCGCGGGCTGTCGCGCGGCGGGTACTTCGAGTATCACGGCGAGTTCTACGACATCCCCAAGATCAAGATCACCCCGGTGCCGACCGAGCCGCTGCCGATCCTGGTCGGCGGGCACAGCGACGCCGCGTTGCGCCGGGCGGTGCGGTTGTGCGACGGCTGGATGCACGCGGGCGGCGACGCCGCCGAACTGGACCGGATGCTCGACCGGCTCAGCGAATTGCGCCGGGACGCAGGGCATTCCGGCCCGTTCGAGATCCATGTGGCGTCCCTGGACGCCTACACCACCGACGGCATCAAACGGCTCGAGGACAAGGGCGTGACCGATGTGATCGTCGGCTTCCGCTACCCGTACGTCGCGGGTCAGGACACCGAACCGCTGGAGACCAAGATCGCCCACCTGAACCGCTACGGCGAGTCGATCATCGCCAAGTGCTGAGTCAGCGGCGCTTGGCGAAGCCGAGATCGATCACCGCGTCGCGCTCGGCCGCCAACTCGGCGACGCTGAGATCGATCCGCTCCCGGGAGAATTCGTCGATGTCCAGGCCGGGCACGATGTGGTACTCGCCCTCGCGGCAGGTGACCGGGAACGAGCTGATCAGCCCCTCGGGCACCCCGTAGGACCCGTCGGAGGGCACGGCCATCGACACCCAGTCCCCGGCGGGCGTGGCGCGCACCCAGTCGTGGATGTGGTCGATGGCCGCGCTCGCCGCGCTGGCGGCCGAGGAGGCGCCGCGCGCGGCGATGATGGCGGTGCCGCGCTGCTGCACGGTCGGGATGAAGTCCGCGCGCACCCACTCCGGGTCGTCGATCACCGCGAGCGCGGGACGACCGGCGATGGTGGCGTGCGAGAGATCCGGGTACTGGGTCGCGGAATGGTTGCCCCACACCGCGATTCGCGCGATGTCGACGGCGGGCGCGCCGGACTTCTTCGCCACCTGCGCGATCGCGCGATTGTGGTCGAGCCGGGTGAGCGCGGTGAACCGCTCGGCCGGGACGTCGGGGGCGTTGCTCATCGCGATGTAGGCGTTGGTGTTGGCGGGGTTGCCCACCACCAGAACCTTGACGTCGGCGGCGGCGCTGGCGTTGATGGCCGCGCCCTGATCGGTGAAGATCGGGCCGTTCGCGGCGAGCAGATCGGCCCGCTCCATGCCCGCGGTGCGCGGCCGCGCCCCGACCAGCAGCGCGATATTCGTGTCCGCGAAGCCGACCCACGGGTCGTCGCTGATATCGATGGACTCGAGCAGCGGGAACGCCCCGTCCTCGAGTTCCATGGCCACGCCCTCGAGCGCCCCGACCGCGGCCGGAATCTCCAGCAGCCGCAGCCGCACCGGGGTGTCCGCGCCGAGCATGGCCCCGGAGGCGATGCGGAACAGCAGCCCGTAGGCGATCTGACCGGCCGCGCCGGTGACGGTGACCGTCGCGGGGGTGGGGGCAGTGCTCACATCGACTCCTCGTGTCCTCGTGATCTTCGTGCCTGACCCAACCCTAGCCACGCTCACGCCCGCCGAGCCCCCGACGTGAGCAACCAGACACCCGGACCGCGACAGAGCCGACGAAACGGGCAAAATTGTTGCCGCGCAAGCGCTTTCAGGGCAACGGATGGTCCAGCCGCGCGATATCGCGGTCGCCGAGCACCACCGGCTGCACGATGTCCTGCGCGCGCACCAGCTGCACCGCCCGGTACAACGGCCGCTCCTCCAGGGCCGCGTCGCGCGCCTCCGCCCGCAGCTGGTTCACCAGCACGCCCGACACCGCCAGCGCCGCGGCCAGTTCGCTGCGCGCGAGCGCGTCGGCGAGCGTGCGCAGGCCCAGGATGTGCAGTTCCCGGCCGCTGCCGGAGTCGGTGTACATCGCCAGCGGCACAAGCTGGCTGTCCCGTCCGGCGGTCACCCGCAGCACGATGCGGCTCAGCCGCGCCGGATACACCAGCACCTCCACGCCCGTCGCCGCCGCGACGTCCAGCCGCCGCGAGCCGAACAGCCTGCGGGCGCGAAGTTCGGTGCCGGTCAACCACATTCGCCGCCGCTGCACCGCCACCGCGTACAGCGCGGTCGGCGCGCCCAGCGCCAGCCCGGCCAGCACCGCGACCGGCCAGCTCACCAGCAACGCGAGCAGCAGCGCCGCCACGACGCCGACCCCCACCGCCGCCAGCGTCAACCGGCGCAGCATGGGGGCGAACGTCTCCGGCGCGATCAGGTCCAGGCCGACCGGTTGCGCCGCACCGGAATTCGAGGGTTCAGTCACGCGTCCACATCCGTCGGGCCCCCGTCGTGACCGTACTACCGATCCCCCGCCAGCGCGGCCGAGACCGCCGAGACCGCCGAATCCAGCGGCAGCTGCCGTTGATCGCCGCTGGCCAGATCCTTCAGCCCGATCTCGCCCTCGGCGAGGTCCCGATCACCCAGCACCAGAGCGTATTTCGCGCCCGAGCGGTCGGCGGCCTTCATCGCGCCCTTCACCCCACGCCCGCCGTAGGCCAGATCGACCCGCACGCCCGCCGCGCGCAGCTCGGCGGCCAGCACCACCAGCCGTGCCTTGGCGGCGTCGCCGAGCGGGACGCCGAACACGTCGACGCGGGCCGGTTCGGCGGCGGACTTGCCCTCGGCCTGCAAGGCCAGGATCGTGCGGTCCACGCCGAGCCCGAAGCCGATGCCCGACAGCGGCTGCCCGCCCAGCTGGGCCATCAGCCCGTCGTAGCGGCCGCCGCCGCCGATCCCGGACTGCGCGCCGAGGCCGTCGTGCACGAATTCGAAGGTCGTCTTGGTGTAGTAGTCCAGGCCGCGGACCATGCGCGGGTTGATGACGTACGGCACGCCCAGTGCGTCGAGGTGGCCGAGCACCTGCTCGAAGTGGGTCTTGGCCGTCTCGGACAGGTGATCGAGCATGAGCGGCGCGTCGGCGGTCAGCGCTCGCACCTCGGGCCGCTTGTCGTCGAGCACGCGCAGCGGATTGATCTCGGCGCGGCGGCGGGTCTCCTCGTCCAGCGGCAGCGCGAACAGGAACTCCTGCAACAGTTCCCGATAGCGCGGGCGGCAGGTGTCGTCACCGAGGGAGGTGAGCTCGAGCCGGAAGCCGTCCAGGCCGAGGGAGCGGAAGCCCGCGTCGGCGATCGCGATCACCTCGGCGTCGAGGGCCGGATCGTCCACGCCGATGGCCTCCACGCCGACCTGCTGCAACTGCCGGTAGCGCCCGGCCTGCGGCCGCTCGTAGCGGAAGAACGGACCCGAGTAGTACACCTTGACCGGCAACTGCCCGCGGTCGAGCCCGTGCTCGATGACCGCGCGCATCACCCCGGCCGTGCCCTCGGGCCGCAGCGTCACGCTGCGATCGCCGCGGTCGGCGAAGGTGTACATCTCCTTGCTGACCACGTCGGTGGATTCGCCCACGCCGCGGGCGAACAGGCCGGTGTCCTCGAAGATCGGCAGCTCGACGTGCCCGTACCCGGCCAGTCGCGCCGAGCGCACGAGCGCGTCGCGCACGGCGACGAACTCCGCCGAGCCGGGCGGCACGTAATCCGGGATCCCCTTCGGGGCGGTGAAGCTGCTGGCCTTGGTCACGATCGACCAGTCTTTCAAACGCGTCGGGGGCGCGTCCAACCGGTTGCGGCCGGGCGTACGCGTCCCATGGTCCGATTCGCCTGGGCCGGTGTCGCGAATCCCTGTCCCCGGCTCGACCCATTTGGAGGTCGCGCGGATTGTACGGTGCGGAATCGTGACCTGAGTCGCGGTCTCAGGAAGTGATGGCACACTCTTATGCCGACAGCGGACCATCACGGGAGGATCTGGGAGTGCCGAGTAACGAACAGCGGCGGCAGGCGGCGAAACGCAAGCTCGAGCGGCGATTGGCCCGGCAGGCCGAGCGGGCCCGCAAGCGCAGGCAGCTCACCATCGCGGGCTCGGTCCTGGGTGTCGTCGTGGCGATCGCCGCCGGTGTGGGCATCTACTACCTGACCCGTGGCGACGACAAGTCCGACAACGCGGCGACCCCGGACTCCTCGCTCGCGAGCACGCCGCAGGCCGCGCCGCCGCCCTCCCCGCAGCCCAAGCCGGAGACCGTCGGCTGCGCCTACCGCGACGGCGGCGGCGACGCGGCCAAGCCGGTGGCCAAGCCCAACGGCGACAACATCGTCGCCAAGGGCCAGGAGGCGGTCACCATCACGACCGAGCAGGGCCCGATCGGCATCACCCTCGACCGCGCCGAATCCCCGTGCACCGTCAACAGTTTCGCGAGTCTGGTGAGCCAGCACTACTACGACGGCGCGCCCTGCCACCGGCTCAGCACGCAGGGCCTGAAGATGCTCCAGTGCGGCGACCCGACGGGCACCGGCAAGGGCGGACCCGGCTACGTCTTCGACAACGAGTACCCGACCGACCAATACCCGCCGATGGATCCGAACGAGGATGTGCCCCCGGTGCTGTACAAACGCGGCGTGGTCGCGATGGCCAACGCGGGGCCCGGCACCAACGGCAGCCAATTCTTCCTGTTGTTCGGCGACTCCCAGCTGCCGCCGTTGTACACGATCTTCGGCACGATCGACGAGGCCGGGTTGCGGACGCTGGACAAGATCGCCGCGAGCGGCGACGACGGTTCGCTGAACCCCCGACCCGGCGGCGGCAAGCCGAACCAACCCGTCACCTTCCAATCCGTCAAGCTGGGTTGAGTCCAAGGGCGGCGGAATGCCATGGCGGGGCGGCGAAATGGCATCGCGGAACGCTGGCACCGCCCCCGTTTCCGGGGGCATCCTGAGGTGCGGGAACATACCGGCGCATAGGGGTATATGTCGCAACAGTGCGTTATATGCTGTGCATGCACTCGCGAGCAGGTTTGTCGCACCGTTGTCGCTGGTAACCTCGAAGAACGGAGTGCCGATGAGACGTACCGACCACCCCACCGGGTAGGACTACGCCCCGTCGGCGCCGCCGGCATCCGCGTTGGCGAGACCGCAGCACCACCACCATCCATAGTGACTCTGCAACATCGGGGAGCAGGCAATGGCCGAGGAACTCGACGACATCGGCCGCGAGACAGCGGCTTTGATGAAGCAAATGTTGCAGCTTGCGACGCTGGTCGCGCTGCGCACCCGGGAACGCGGCCAGAAGGAAGCCGAGGCCCGCGTCAAGATCACCGACGCGCGGCGCAAGGAGGCCCGGGAACTCGCGCTGCGCGAGGCCCGCGAGGCCAAGGCCAAGGACCCACGCAATTTCGAGTTGGCCCGGATGCTGGAGCGGCCGCCGTTGGACAAGGGCGTCTCCCTCGAGAAGGACCGCTTCGCCGCGCAGGCCAGCGCGACGCGAATGGCCGCGCAGGCGGCGGCGAAGGATAAGGCCGCCAAGGAGATGAACCGCTACGACTCCGTCGAACGGCGCACCGCCTTGGCGGCGCATCTGGCCCGGATCGGCATCGCGCCCGATCTGGCGGCAGTACGAATGCTGATGGAGGTCAGCCAGGCCCAGCCGCCGCAGGCGGCGGTCCGAGGTCGCCCGGAGGAGCCGCCGCACGTGACGCGCGCCCGGCAGGCGCAGGCCCGCGGATTGGAACGCACGCGCGGCTGACGTTGCCGCGCAAGCCTTTCCGCTCCGGTCTCGTCAGGACGGGAACTCGCGGAAGTCTCCGGTCACCGGGTCGACGGTGGGGTCACCGAACAGACCCTGCTGCGGGGACTTCAACGGCAACGGGCTGAGCATGTCCTTGTGCCCGTTGCGAACACTGCAATACTTGAACGGCCCCTTCGGGTCGAACAGCCGCGCCATGTGCGGATCGGCGTGATCGAGGAACCACACGCTCATCCCCGTCTTCGGGTCCTGCCGCAGATACTCCCAGGCCCGCCACAACGCCTCGAGCCGCATCGCGGCCTCGGCGTGCTTCCACCATTCGGGGCACCACACCGTGTCGCTGAGATCGGTGACCTGACGCCGGTAGACCAGGCTCAGATAGTTCTCCACGAATTCGACCACCGTGGAGTAGATCATGTCCTGTTGCTGTTCGTTCACAGCGGCCGAACCTCCTCGGGCTGTCCGTATGTCTGCGGCTGGCCCGCGTCGTTCAACGCGCGCTCCTCGATGAGATCGCTGATCGTCGTGCGCCGTCCGGTTTGCGGATCGTGCTGTTCGATCGAATGACGTACCGCGTCAGCGTACTCGCTCTCCCACCACGGGACGGTCCGTACGAGGACGGCGGGAGCGCCGGAGGTGAACAGGATCGCGCGCCCGCGCGGCAGGGTGGCCAGAGCGTTGACGCTGAACGTCTTCGACGAACCCAGCGACCGCGAATAACTCTTGCCGCCTTTGGATTCCGACACCGATTGCGAGATCGTGTCGTAGTCGCCGATCGCCTCCGACCGTTCCTGGAGGAACTTCGTATCGTCCACCCCGCTGCCGAGCACCTTGATGTTGGCCGCCGACCACAGCGCCTCCATCCCGTCCTCGCCCCAGCATCGCGCGCCCTGCGCCCAGGACTGCAATACGGTCATGACGACGATGCCGCGCGAGCCGAAATGGCTGTACTGCTTGGGCAGATCCTTCCAGCGCACCACGTTCGCCGCCTCGTCCAGCACGGCCAGCAGCGGGATCGGCAACCGGCCGCCGCGCGAGCGCGACGCCTTGCGCATGGCGACATCGATGACGGCCTCGGTCAACGCGCTCACCAGAGGCGCGGCCGAGCCGCGGCCCTCGAGCGAGAGGCAGTAGAGGGTGCCGTTGTTCTCGATGAACTCCAGTTCGTCGAACGGCCGACGATCGCCCGTGGGAGTGACCCACGGGTGCACGTTGGACAGTTTCAGACAACGCACCATCTTCTTCGCGGTGCCGAAAATGCCACTGCGCGTGCGTTCGTCGGTGTTGTACTGCGCGGACAGGCCCGAGGCGGTGTAGTGGTGGCGGGCGGAACGCAGCAGCTCGATGGGCTCGCCGTCCTGCGGATTGGTGACCCATTCCCACACCTGCACGATGGGACGCTGTCCGATCGCGGCCGCGAGGAACAATCCGGCCAACAGATCCTCGGCCTCCGGATCGAAGAACGAGTCGGATTTGGCGTCGCTGCCGGAATCGCTGTCGGCGAAGTGACCCGCGAGCCGCGCGGCGCGCATCTCACAGCCCTCGTGCTGGGCGTCGACCCAGGCCAGCGGATCCCAGTACCAGGTCGGCTCCTCCCCCGCGACCTGCTGCGGATCGAAGACGAAGGTCCGAGACCCCTTGGCCTCCCGCACATCTCGCGTCGCGTCGACCACATCGCGTTTGTTGGAGGTGGCCAGCACCGGACCGATCGCGCTGAGGATGGCCGGAATCACGCGCGAGGTCGACTTGCCCTGCCGGGGCCCCCAGATGTCGAGATGCAGATCCTCGTAGGACCCGTAGAGCATGACCCCGTCCGCGACCGACATCCCGATCGGCACGCCGGGTGGATCGTCGTAGCCGAGTTCGACTCCGAGCTGCGTCGCCTTCTCCTTCGCCCCCGCGGCGGTCAACGCCGCGATCGCTCCCCCATTACCCATGTACTGGGCCTTGTCGTCGACCGCGAGCTTCCCCTTCCCCTTGCTCTTCTTCAGCTCCCGCCGCACCACCACATACGCGACCACCGCCCCCAACACCAGCAGCACGATCACCGATGACGCCGTGGGCCAGTGGAGTTTGCCGCGGGCGAAGCCGGCGACGATGGCGATCGGGTTGATCGGGACGTCCTGTTTGGTCACCGCCATCTGGTTGCCGAGTTGCAAGGCGAGCCACAGGGTTCCGATCACCGCGAAACCGATGTAGATCATGTACAGGGTGACGTCGGGACCGGGCTCGGCCGGGTCCTTCAACTTCTTCGCCATCTCCGCCTCCTGAGGTGACCGTATACGTTGTTGTGGCTCACCGGTATCCGTCGAGCCGCCAGCCGTCGGCGGTGCGCGCGACGGTGGCGATGACCGTCGTCGGCGTCAACGACTCGCGCCGGCCGTCGGGGTAGACGACGGTCTGCTCGATCCCGATCTTGTACTGCTCGTGGTCCGGATCGCCGCTGGGTGGCGCCTTCTCCCCGGAGGCGAAGGTGAACGCGTCGATCTTCGCACCGGCCTTGCCCCAGTCCGCCCATTGCAGCGACGGCTTCGGGGTGTCGACGCCGCTGGGCGGGGTGTCCAGGGTGCGGATCAGGCTGGGGCCCAGCCATTTCCGCGCCCGCGACAACGAGGCACCCTGCGCCTCGCGCGCCGGGTACCAGGTGTAGATCTCCCGCAGCGCGGCGACCGCCACGCCGTCGGGCGTGGTCGGATCGGGCGCGGGGACCGCCTCCAGCTGCCGCGGGGTCGAGGTCGGCGACCGTTCGGCCGACGAACCCGAATCGCCACCGCAACCGGCCACCAGTACCGCGATGCCCACCACCAGCATCACCACCAGGTTACCGTGTCTCGTCATCGATTTCGGCCCTGCTGTCCAGGCTAAACCCCGCGAGCGCCGGGCGGGGGCGACCCGGCTGTCCGTGACCCCGGCGTGTCCGACTTCCGGTGAACTCACAGCACCCTCCGCACTCGACTGTCGCCGGGAATGGGGGCCTCGCGGACACCGGACGCGTCGGCGGCACGGATCATCGTGCCGTTGCCGGTGTAGACGCCGACCTCGGCGGGCCCGCGCGGGCCGAATCGGGAGAAGACCAGATCGCCGGGCTGGGCCTTGCGCAGCGGCACCTCGGATCCCGCCTCCCACTGCTGTTCGGCCGTGCGCGGCAACGAGATTCGGCCCGAGGAGGCGGCGAAGACCGAGGCCGCGGTGAGACCGGGGCCGTCGAGTCCGCCGCCGGACGGGCCCTGCGGTCCGCCGCCGCCCCAGACGTACGGGGTGCCGATCCACTGCCGGGCGGCCTCGACGATCTGCGCGCCGGGGGGTTGGCCGTCGGGCTGGAAGCGGCCCGTCGCGCCCGCGGCGCGGTACTGGGGTTCCATGGCGAGGATGTTGGCGACGTAGGGCTGGGTCTCGGAGAAGTGCGCGGCGACCTGATTGGGCATGCCGCCCGAGGCGAGCACCGCACCCTCTCCGGCGTTGTAGGCGGCCAGGGCGAGCGGGACCACGTCGCCGTGCACCCGGCCCTCGCCGATCCAGCGTTCGACCTGATGGGCGATCGAGCACATGTAGCGGCCCTGGGCGATGATGGCGTCGCCGTCGTCCCACAGACTGGCGGTGCCGTTGCCGTCCGCGTCGAGCAGATACGGTTTGCCGTCGTCGGGGTCGGCGGCGCGGGCGGTACTGGGCAGGAACTGCGAAAGCCCTTGCGCCCCAGCCGGAGACGTGAGGCCGCGCCGGAAACCGGATTCCTGCCGTCCCTGCGCGGCCAGCAGGGACGGGGTGATCTCCGGGCACAGGGACCCCGCGCGGCGATACCAGATCTCGAGTTCGGCGGGCACCTTCCCATCGGCGAGCGCCCCGCCCGCGGTGCCGAATCCGCGCTGGCACTGCGGGTTGACCGAGAACGGCCACGCCCCACCGCCGCTCGGGGTCGGCGCGCCGTCGAGCCAGGGCAGCGGATCGATCTGATGGCCGCCTGCGAACCGCCCGCCGGGCACGATCTCGAAATGCAGATGGGGACCGGAGGATTCGCCCGCCGACCCGACCCGGCCGATCTGCTGCCCGGCACGCACCGGCTGCCCGACGCGCACGAGCACCCCACTGTCCCATTCGTGCCCGTACACCGCCGAGAACGGCCGCCCGTTGACGTCGATGGAATCCACCACGATCCAGTTCCCGAATCCGGACGCGGGCCCCGCCGCGACGACCATCCCGTCGGCGACGGAGAAGATCGGCGTCCCGTCGGCGGCGGCCAGATCCACCCCCAGATGCGTCCCCCCGCGCGCCCCGAACGGATCCGACACCGTGAAAGATCCCCCCGGCAACGGCCACGTCCGCCGGATCGGAGCCAGCCCACCCGCCAGCGAGGGCGTCCCCGTCACCGTCGAACCACCCTGCGCCACAGGCCGATCCGGCGCTCCCGTCGCCGTCCCCGTGATCACCGCGGCCCCCTGCGAGGGCGCCCCCGCCTCTTGCGAAGGCACCCCCGTTCCACTGGCCCCACTCGTCGCGACCCCCGACGCCCCCATCGCCCACGTACTCCCCGGCACACTCGGCTGATCCGCACACGGATCCTCCGACGCGGGCAACACCACGACCACCACGAGCGCGATCAACCCGATCACACTCCCCAGCCCCACCCACACCCACCGCTTGGGATTCACCGCACCCCCAGAGCACGCACCCCAGCCGCACCCTTTATTCGGATCCGCACACCGTATGGGGGTCTGAAGGGGGTGCGGATCCGAATAAGGGGTGCGGCTGGGGGTGCCGGGCGGTGGGGGGTGGTCATGGGGTGCGTTTGGTGTCGTTGAGGGTTTCGACGAGGGTGCGGTTCATTTCGGCGGCGGCGGCTAGTTGTTGTTGGAGGAGGGCCACTTTGCGGCGGAGGGCGATGGCGTCCATGCGTTCGAGGCTGGGGCCCTCCGCGGCGCGGACCCAGTTGCGGACCGAATTGGTGTGCACGCCTATCTGTTCGGCGACGACGCGGCAGGCCTCCGACTCGCTGCGCAGCCTGCCGGTGAGGGCCAGCACCTGCTCGACGGCCGCCTGCCGCACCTCCGGCGACACCCTGCGATAGGACCTGTGCGGCATCATCGTGCCAACCTCCCGGACATTTCCGATCTCACGCGGCACTCCCCTCGTCACCGCGGCGCGCGGTGGATTCCGTGAATTCGCTGAAGCGCTGGTTGGTTTCGTGGATTCCGCTGGCCTTCTCCGACATGGTGAACTCCATGTGGAACGGGATGCCCGGACGCCGGTCCTCACCGATCTTGAGCAGGAATTTGCCGGTGCCGGGAGCGGGCGGGCGGATCTGGCCGGGTTTGAGCGCCTCACCCGTGAGCGCTTGCGGCGCCGACCAACTCGTCACCATCTCCTCCTCGGCGGCGGTGAACGGCACCGTGGAGTCGAGCCGCTTGATCTCCTCGGGCGGCAGCGCGCCGAAGATCTTGGCGCGGGCGCGTTCGAGGAAGCCGAGCGCCTTGGCGATGGCGGCCTCCGAGCCGAGGGCCTGGAGGTCCTTGATGGTGTGGCTGATCATGATCAACGCGGTGGCAATCGTGCGGTTCAGGCGGGTCAGCTCGTCGACGCGGTCGATCATGAAGTCGCCCAGTCCCAGCACCTGCCACAGCTCGTCCATGACGACCTGGAAGTAGCGCTGCGGCCCGAGTTCGGCGTCGGCGACCACGTGCGCGGCCTCGACCGAGGCGAAACCGTCGGCCCAGCAGGCGAGCATGACGGCGGCCTTGAGTTTCTTGTCGCCGTTGGGAATGTGCGAGACATCGATGCAGACCGCCACCGCGGAGGTGTCGATCGGGGCGGTGGTCTGGCCGTTGAAGATCGCGCCGAACGGGCCCTGGGTCAGCGCGCGCAGCGAGCGCCGCAGGCCCTTGGTGGCCTCGTGGTACTCCTCGGGGTTGTCGGCCCCGGCGTCGAGCATGAGTTCCTCGCCGCCGCCGACGATCACCTCGAGCAGGTTCTCCATGATGGGCGGGTTGTCGGGGGTGTAGCCGCTGCCCTCGCGGTAGAGGATGCGCAGCGCGGTGGAGATCAGCGTCTCCTCGTAGTCGCGCACCCGCGCCCCACGCACCAGCTCCACCAGACCGGCGATGAGCGTGACCTGCCGGGCCCGCATCTCCTGGGTCACCTGGATCTGCAAGGCGGGCAGGTCGTTCAGCATCGGCACGATCGAGCCGAGCACACCGGCGGCGAGCGGATTCAGCTTGCCGTGCCCGTAGCCCAGGTCGATGACCTGACCGCCGACCAGCTCCACCAGTTTGCGGTAGTCGGGTTTGACGTCGGCCAGGATCAGCGGCGTGATGCCCTGCGCGACACCGCCGAGCACGATCCGGCGCACCAGCGAGGATTTACCGAAACCGTTGAGCCCCAACACGAACAGGCTCGGCGCGGTGATGAAGCTGCCGCGCATGAACCAGTTCATCGGATCGAAGCAGACCGGCGCGCCGGTGTGCAGGTGCGAGCCGAGCGGTGTGCCGATCAGCGGCGCGCCCGCGCCCACCGACCAGGGCCACAGCCCCGCGACCTGCGCGGTGGTGGCGCGGTATTCGACCGGCCGCCCGACCACGCTCATCCGGCCGCCGCCCGCCCCGGCGTAGCCGCGATCGGTCAACGGCGCCGTCTCCCGGTCGAATCCGTCCTCGACGACGGCCTCGATCCGCGCGGCGGCGTTGACCCGCCGCAGATCGTCGGTCCGGAGCCGGAACGCGGCCCACGCCGCCCGCAGCCCCGCCCGTTCCCGCGCGATGGCCTCGTACCGCGCCCGGGTCGCGTCGTCGAGCAACGGCGGCCCCTGCCGCTTCGGCTTGACCGGCCTGCCCCGCTGCCCCGAGCCCCGCCCCCGATCGGACCGCGCGTACGCACCCCGATCCGCCCCGGACCGCCGCGTTCCACCCCGAGACCCATTGCCGCGCACCCGATCCCCGTCCCCCCGGGCCCGAATCCGCTCGGTAGGCTGCTCGCCCTCCCGGCGGCGCACCGCCGCCCGTCCGTCGTCCCGCATGGCCCCCCGCTCCTGCCCGCCACGCCGCCGCGCGGCCTCGCCCTGCCCCGAACGCCCACGCCCCGCCCCGTTCCCGGACCGCTCCTCCGCACGCCCACTCCCGCGCCGCCGATCGGTCCCGCGCGCCGCCCCATCGGCGACGCCACGCCGCGAATCACCCGCGAATCCTTCGGTTGCGGCCACCCCACCCGAGCCGTCCCCACGCCCACCGGGCCGTCCCGCACCCCGCCCGTGATCGGACCCGAACCCGCCCCGCCGCCCGTCGGACCCTCGGGTCCCGGCGTCCACTCCACCGCGCGGGCCGTCCGCTCGAACCCCAGCGTCGACTCCGCCGCGCCGCCCGTCGGACCCTCTGGCCTCCGCGTCCGCTCCGCCGCCCCGCGGATCGGAGCCGAACGTGTCGGATATGCCGCCCGAATGGCTTGCGGCACCGCTGTTTTCATGACCCAGATGGGGGTCGTACGCCCCCCGATGGCCGGTCACGGAGGCGTCGGCACCGGGGGCGTCGATATGAATCCCGTTGGCGCGGGCCGCGTTTCGGCCGTCGGGGAGGCCGAGGGTCGGGTCGTGGGTGACCGGGCCCGCCAAGGTGTCGATGTCGAGGAGGTCGGCGGACCTGGGGGCAGCGGCAACCCCGTCATCCGCTGCCGCCCGGTCACCGTCGGCCGGATCCCGTTCCGGGCGCGCCGGATTCGGCGCGCCGGAGTGGCCCCGAAGCCCCGTTCCGGGACCGGCCGTCGTCTCATCCCCCTCCGCCCGCGCGCCACGGCGCGGGCGGTCCTTGCCGGTGTCGGCGGTGGCGCCGGTGCGGCCGGGCACTCGCCGACTCGGGACGGCCTTCCACTCCTCCGGGACACCGGGTTCGACGCCGGTCTGCCGGGGCAGGACGGCGCCGCGCAGTCCCGGCGGCAGGTTCTTCTCGTCCTCGGGTCGGTCCGGGGGCGGTTCCGCGATCCTGGAGTCGGTCGAAAACTCTTGCGGCGCTTCGCGTTTCCCGGTGCCGGGACGCCACACCAGTGCCTCGGCGCTGCTGGGGCCGCTCGCGTCGGGCAGGTCGAGCAGGCCGTCGAGGTCCATCTCGTCCGGAACCTCGAGGGTCACCTCGGGTTCCGGATGCGCCGAACGCGCGGAGCCGCGGCGCGACGGCGGGGTGTCGCCGGGATCGTCGGGCGGGGCGGAGCGCGCCGAACCCCGTCGCGCGGGCGGGGATTCGCGGTCGTCGCCGGGCGCGCCGAGGTCGCGGCGGGTGGGACGCACGGGCGCGTCGTCCCAGTCGGCAGGGAGGGCGGACCGTGGGTCACCGGGCGTGTACGCCTCGATGTCCCAGCCGTCGTCGTGGCCGCGGCGCGCCCCGCGGCCCACCGGCGCCGGATTCTCCGGGTCGACCACCCGTTCCCGGTAGCGCGGTGGTTCGCCGCGGTACCGGATCGGCGGTTCCTGATCACCTGCCATATTCGCTCACCCCGCCAAGGCTTTGGGAATGGACGCGTGCTCCGGCAGGATCACCCCGCATCCCAACGACGCCGCGAAGGCCGCCGCCTGGTAGCGGTAACACCGCCGGATCTTCAAGCGCGCCTGCGTGGACAGGTCGCGCGTGATGGCCTCGATGCGCGGCAGATCGCCGCGCAGGGGTTCGGTGATGGTCACCAGCGCCCCGAACCGGGTGACGCCGTGACCGCGGGCCTGCTCCTCGCGGGCCTGCTGGGTGGCGCCCACGCGCAGGGTCGCCGCGGCCGACACCACACCGCGCTCGCTCTGCTGGGCGACCAGCGCGTTCTTGTAGTCGTCGTCGACGATCTCGGCGGCGTCGGCGGCCGAGTGCGGACGGTACACGATGGCGATGCGCTTGCGCGGCACCTCCGGATTCGGCGCGAGCAGCCGTTGCAGCACCCGCTCGTCCACCGCGCCCTCGGGGGCGGTCTCCATCTCCCAGGTGACCGAGCGGCCGCCGTCGTGGATGAAGTGGTCCCAGCGCTCCTCGTGCGAGATCGGCCCGGCGTCGGCCCAATCCAGCCCGTGCCCGCCCGGTTCGCTGGCCGCGACCTCGAGATCGGCCTGCGCGGCCGGATCGTAGCTGCGCCGGATGAAGGAGATGACCTCGTCGGCCGACATGGGCTGCGCGCGCACGCCCGCCTCGGCCAGCGCCGCGCAGATGCCGGGCAGTCGCCGCCCGATCTCCACCGCCTCCTCGGCCGGATTCTTGCGGCGCTCGGCGGTGGTGGCCTTGAACGTGATCGCCACCCGCGGCAGCAGCTGCACCCGCTCCTGCGGCAGTTCGGTGGCCAGCTCGTACATCACCTGCTGGGCCAGGTCCGGGGACTGCGGGTGGGTGATCGTGGAAACCTCTGTGAGCAAACGGTTTCCGGTCTCGGGCACGGTGTCGATGACCGGGACGACCGCAATGATGTCGGAGGTCTGGCCGAGCGAGGCCAGGAACGTCCCCCACGCCGACACCCACCGATCGATCACCGGCTGGTCGACCGCCTCGTGCCCCTGCGGCCAGGCCCGCAGCACGACCGTGTACTGCGCGAACTGCGGCAGATGGATCATGCCGAAGCTGTAACCGCCCGCGTCGATGCCCTCGTACAGCTTGGAGGGGGCCATCAGGCCGGGCAGCCGCGCCACCCCGCCGGGGATGCGCGAGAACCGGCCGCCCCGGTAGACGTGCTCACCCTTGTTCCGGCCGCGCAACCAGTGGAACATCATCAATCCCGTCTCGTAACCGGAGCGGCCGCCCGTGCGCCACACCAGGGGAACCATCACGACCACGCCGACGCCCGCGACGAAGAACATGGCCTTCGGACCGGCCACCAGCGCCGTGAGCAGAGCCGAGATGACCACGATGAAGCCGAGCACGGTCTCCCCCCAGCGCAGACCGAAAAGGCCTGCGCTGCGGGGTTTCTGCCACAGTCCGTAGGACCGGCGCTCGTAGCTCTCGCTCGTCGTCATCGCGGAATCGTGCTCCTACCGAGGTCGGGTGCGCGGTTGGCCCAGCGGTCGCCGGCGACGTCGCCCATGGCGTCGTCGGCCCGGCCCAGGGGCGCACCGGCCGCACGAGCGGTGGTGATGCGATTCATGATTCGTGCCGGGCCGGATGGTACTGGCCCCGAACCGGGCGGCGCCGCAGGACGCGCGGCCGCCGCGCCGCCGCCCGCGGGCTGTCCGTCCGGACCGCGCGGCGGCACCGGCCGCCCGCCCGGGCCCCGCAGACCCGGTGCGCCGCCGGGGGGTGGCCAGCGCCG